>JBBQFJ010000001.1:0-92854 GCA_038321755.1 Acidimicrobiia bacterium
GGGTCGGCTGCGAGCTCTTCGAGGCTCTTCCCCTCGATGCCCTGATGCGCGGCCCACGCCGGCGCGACCTCGGGGTCGAGCACGAGCAGGGCCGAGATGAACGGACGGTTGTCGCCGATCACGCATCCCTGCCCGATCAGCGGGAACGCCTTCAGCGCGGCCTCGAGGTTCGCGGGTGAGATGTTCTTCCCGCCCGCGGTGATGATGAGCTCCTTCTTGCGGTCGACGATCTTGAGGTAGCCGTCCGCGTCGAACTCCCCGATGTCGCCGCTGTGGAACCACCCTTCGGGGTCCAGCGCCTCTGCGGTGCGCGCGGGATCGTTGAGGTACCCGCGGAAGATGTTGCCGCCGCGAGCGAGCACCTCGCCGTCTTCGGCGAGCTCCACCTCGCAGCCGGGGATCGCGGGACCCACCGTTCCGACGCGCACGCTGAAGGGCGCCCACGTCATCGGACCCGACGTCTCGGAGAGCCCGTAGATCTCGGACATCTCGAGCCCGAGGGCTCGGAAGAACTGCAGCACCTGGACCGGGATCGGCGCAGCACCACTGATCGCCGCGTCGATCTGATCGAGGCCCAACAGCGTCAGCACGTAGTCGAGGACCGGCTTCGCCTGCTCGAGCTCGGCGGCGAGGTCTGCCGGCAGCGCCTCGCCCCGAGCGCGGCATTCGGCCACCCGCGCGCCGACTGGCAGCGCCGCATCGAGCATCGCCTGCTGGTCGGGGTTCGCCCGCGCGAGGGCCAGAACCGCGGCGTGGAGCTTCTCCCAGATGCGGGGCACGCCGAACATGACCGACGGTCGGACCTCGGTGAGGAACCCGGCGAGCTGCGCCGGCTCCGGACAGCTCGTGACCTCGAACACGCCGATGATCCCTTGGTAGTGCGAGGTCATCCGCTCGGCGATGTGCGCCATCGGGAGGTACGAGACCAGTCGGCTGTAGCGCGGGTCCCGGTCGCCCCAGGACCGCAGGAGGCTCTCGACGGTCCACACCACGTTCGCGTGGTCGAGCATGACGCCCTTGGGGGGACCGGTCGTCCCCGACGTGTAGATGATCGTGGCGAGGTCGTCGATGCGAGCCTTCTCGGCTGCCGCGTCGAGATCGACGGGCGCGGACTCGAGCAGCGACTCCCAGCGGAGCACGTCCGCGGGACCGCGCCCGTCGTCGTCGATGAGGACGAGGTGCTGCAACGTCGGGATCTCGTCGCGAACCTTGAGGACGCGCTCGAGGTAGTCGTTGTCTTCGACGATCGCGACGACCGCACCGCAGTGCGATGCGAGGTACTGCACCTGCTCGGGCGCCGAGGAGTTGTAGATCGAGACGGGCGTGGCGCCGAGCAGCACCGCAGCCATGTCGGCGATGTGGAACTCGTGCCGGTTCCGCATCATCATCACGACGCGCTCGCCCTGCACCACCCCGAGCGAGTCCAGCGCCGTGGCAACGCGGCAGGCCTGGTCGGCGTACTCCGCCCACGTGAGCTCGTGCCACACCTCGCCGTCACGCCACCGGAGCGCCACCCGATCCGGGTGGGCTCGGACCGTGTCGCGGAACCGAGTGCCGAGCGTCTGCCCGGCGACCTCGGCCGCGATCTCGTCGCTGGTGACCATCAGTGCCCTTCCCGGTCGGCATCGTCTCGGCCCATCGCTGCGCCGTCGCCGCGGAGTCTCGCACGCGGCGCGGTTCGGGGAAACGTCCACTGCTCGGCAGTCACGTTGTCCACATCCCCCCCCCACTGGACAAGGCAGCGGTCAAGGCAGCGGTCAAGGCAGCGGTCAAGGCAGTGGACAAGGCGGTGGAGAAGCGGTGGACAACTCGCATCGGCCGGTGGACAACTGCCCGAGATCGGTGGAGAACTGCCGGTTCGGGGTGGAAAACCTGGGGAGAATGTTGGAAGATGGCTGCACGCGTCCCGAGGAGGACGTTGGGGCTCCAGGTTCCGTCGGGATCGCGCGGCCGGCGCGGACGTGGCTTGGTCTTCTCTACGCCGTCCCTCCTCGGGACGCGTCGCGCTCGCGCTTCGGGGGCCGCGGTGACCACGGACCGTCGGGGCCGTCGATCGAGCCGAGGACGGCCTCCGTGTCGGCGCCGAGCGACCGGCCGGCGTGGCGGATGCGCCCCGGCGTGCGCGAGAGGCGTGCCACCGGTCCGGGCATTCGGACGCCGTCGACCTCCATTACCGACTCGCGAGCCACCACGTGCGGGTCCTCGAGGAGCTCTTCCATCGTGTAGATCGGCGCGATCGCGGCGTCGGCGGCCTCGAAGGCCGCGAGCACCGTGGCGGAGTCGCGGGCACCGATCCACTCGCCGAGGAGCGTGTCGAGCTCGACCCGATGGGCCACCCGCCCGGCGAAGTCGGTGAAGCGGGGGTCGTCGCCGGCGTCGAGCAGCCCGAGCACGCGCTGCGCCACGGACTCCGCCGAGGTCGACACCGCGAGCCACACGCCATCACCGCACTGATTGGTGCCTCGGGGGACGCTGTACGGGATCCCGGAGCCGAGCCGGGGCTGGAGCTCGCCGAGCTCGGCCCACGCGCTCGGCAGCGGACCCATCATCTGGAGCATCGACTCGAGCAGGTTCACGTCGACGACCTGCCCTTCGCCGGTGCGGTCACGGTGATGCACCGCGGTGAGCACGGCGAACGCGCCGACCAGCGCGGCGACCTCGTCGGTGAGGGCGATCGGCGGCAACAGCGGAGGGCCGTCGGGCTCACCGTTGAGCGCGGCGAACCCGCCCATCGCCTCGGCCATGGTCGCGAACCCCGGCCGCGACGCGTACGGGCCCGTCTGCCCGAAGCCCGTCACGCGCAGCACGACGAGCCCGGGGTTGCGCGCGAGCAGGTCGTCCGGATCGAGGCCCAGCCGTTCGATCGTCCCGGGTCGGAGGTTCTCGACGAGCACGTCGGCCGTGTCGATGAGCCGACGCATCGCCGCGAGCCCGCCATCGGTCTTCAGGTCGAGCACCACGGCGCGCTTCCCCCGGCCCAGGACCTTCCAGGCGTACGACAGACCGTCGTCGGGGTCGAGCCACCCCATGCCGCGCGTGCCGTCGCCGGTCGGTGACTCGACCTTCACGACCTCGGCGCCGAAGTCAGCGAGGTACTTGGCTGCGCCCGGGCCGGCGAAGACCGTCGCCATGTCGACCACACGGAGGCCCTCGAGCGCCTGCATCAGAAGTGCTCGGTGAAGCAGCGGTGCTCGAGGCCGCCGAGCACGAGTGACCCGTAGGCACCACCGATCATGTGACGCGTCTTCTCGGCCCAGTCGAACGCAGCGGGTGCGGCGACCCGGTGCACGACCTGGGTGTAGCCGCCTTCGTAGATCCGGTACTCGGCCCACGCGCCGGGGAAGTCCTTCGTGCACCCGACCTCCGCGAACGGACGTGAGCCCGACGCGGTGAAGCGCCGGACCCGGTTCGTATGGGTGTGACCGGCGAAGTAGCCGACCAGGTTCTCGTGTGCGGAGAAGGTCGCAACGAGCGCTTCGCTGTCGGCGGGCTGGATTCCGAAGTACGGCAGGTCCCGCTTCGCCTGCGCATCGACGGAATCGACGTTCGAGCAGTGGTGATGGCCGAACACGATGATCGGCCCGCCCTGTTCCCGGGCGAGATCGTCGAGCCACTGCACCTGATCGGCACTCAGCTGGCCGGCGTCGGTTCCCGGGATGACCGTGTCGAGCACCGCGAGCGTGACGCCGTCGAGCTCGACCGCGTATGGCGTGTCCTCGACCGCCATCGTGGGGTTGACCATCGCATCGTGATTCCCGCGCACATGGAAGAGGTCGTCGCCGAACACGCCGTACGCCGCGAGGAACGCCGCGTACTCCTCCTCGGTCCCGCGGTCGGTGAGATCGCCCTTCACGACCACCGCGTCCGGCGCCAGCGCGAGGATCTCGGCGATCACCGCGCGGTTCATCACGTCTGGGTACGGGTCGTCGCCTGACGCAGCGGAGAAGATCGGGCCGGCGGCATCGATCTCGGCGAAACCGGTGATGCCGCAGCGCGTCTCACCGAAGTGCACGTCGTTGGCCGTCGCCAGGGTCGCGACGAGGCGACCGGCCGGGCGCTCGAGCGTACGGAATCGAGGCGGGAGAAAGGTCCCCGGGGGCGCGCCTTCGACTTCGAGGTCGTACTCGGTGTCAGGATCGAGCCCGGTCGCGTGCGCCAGATGTCGCGTCCCGGCAGTGACGACCTCGTGCTCCCCGAACCGGGTCGTCACCCGCTGTTCGGTGCTCGTCGTGAAGCTGACCACGACCTCGTCGGGGCCCACGCTCATGAGCTCTGCGTGGGACGGCTGCATCGCGGCCAGGCGTCAGACCCGGGCGCGTCGACCGACGCGACCGGAGAACCGCCAGGGTCCTCGCTGCACCCCGGCGCTGCGGGCGGCGACGCGAGCCGTGTGCACCCACTCCCGCAACGTGTCGTCGATCGGCGCCTCGGCCGCGGCCACCCAGGTGCACTCACCGATCGCCGCGACGATCGCTGCGATCTCGTCGTCGGTCGCGTGGGGGGTGATCCCGCCGACCACGGGTTGCCGCGCTTCGCTCACAGCGGGACGTTGCCGTGCTTGCGCGACGGCAGCTGCTCGCGCTTCGTGCGAAGCATGTCGAGCGAACGGATCAGCACGCGTCGCGTGTCGCGTGGATCGATGACGTCATCGACGTAGCCACGCTCGGCTGCGATGTAGGGGTTCGCGAAGCGCTCGGTGTACTCCTCGATGAGCTCCGTCCGCTTCGCCTCGGCGTCGCCGGCCTGGTCGAGCTCCTTGCGGAAGATGATGTTGACCGCGCCCTGTGGACCCATGACCGCGACCTCGGCGGACGGCCACGCGAACGCGAGGTCGGCGCCGATCGACTTCGAGTTCATGACCACGTACGCGCCGCCGTACGCCTTTCGGGTGATCACCTGGACCCGCGGCACGGTGGCTTCGCAGTACGCGTACAGCAGCTTGGCGCCGTGACGGATGATGCCGCCGTACTCCTGGTCCGTGCCCGGCAGGAAGCCGGGAACGTCGACGAACGTCACGAGTGGCACGTTGAACGCATCGCAGGTGCGCACGAAGCGCGCGGCCTTCTCGGAGGCGTCGATGTCGAGCGTGCCGGCGAGGTTCTGGGGTTGGTTGCCCACGATGCCCACGACGTGGCCGTCGAGGCGGGCGAAGCCACAGACGATGTTCATCGCGAAGAACTGATGGACCTCGAAGAAGTCGCCGTCGTCGACGACCTGACCGATCACGGCCTTGATGTCGTACGGCTTGTTCGGTGCGTCCGGGATGAGCGCCACGATGTCGTCGCACCGGCGCTCCGGGTCGTCGGTCGGCTCGTAGTAGGGCGGGTCCTCGAGGTTGTTCTGGGGCAGGAACGAGATGAGGTACCGAACCTGCTCGAGACAGGCGTCCTCGTTCTCGGCGACGAAGCCGGCGACGCCCGACTTCGAGGCGTGCGTCATCGCGCCACCGAGCTCCTCCTGCGTGACGTCCTCACCGGTGACCGTCTTCACCACGTCGGGCCCGGTGATGAACATGTGCGACGTCCCCTTCACCATGAACACGAAGTCGGTCATGGCCGGTGAGTAGACGGCACCACCGGCGCACGGGCCCATGATCACGCTGATCTGGGGGATCACCCCCGACGCCTTCACGTTGCGGTGGAAGATCCCGCCGTACGCGTCGAGGCTGACGACGCCCTCCTGGATGCGCGCACCGGCACCGTCGTTGAGGCCCACCATCGGAGCACCCACCGACTCGGCGAGGTCCATCACCTTGTGGATCTTCTCGGCGAAGACCTCACCGAGCGCACCGCCGAAGACGGTGAAGTCCTGGGAGAACACGAACACCTTGCGACCGTCGATCGCGCCCCACCCAGTGATGACACCGTCGGTCAGCGGTCGCGTGTTCTCGATGCCGAAGCCGTGCGCACGATGGCGGGCGAGCATGTCGAGCTCGACGAAGGTGCCGGGATCGAGCAGCTTCTCGAGCCGCTCGCGTGCGGTGAGCTTCCCCCGCTCGTGCTGGCGGGCGACCGACTTCTCGCTCCCGGCGTGCAGCGCTTGCTCGCGCAGCTCTGCGAGCTGCTCGAGACGTTCCTCGATCGGGTGCGGGATCGGGACGACGGGCGTGCCCGCGCCGTCATCACCATGCAGCGCCTCGACCTCGGCCTGCTCCTGGATCTCTGATTCGTCGACGGCCATGACCAGCGAGCGTAGTGGCCGGTCTCGCGCTCCCTTCGGGGCGCGAGCGCTCAGGCGCTCGACGCCCGCTTCGGGATGAGCCCACCGATCACACCGAAGATGCCGCCGACGAGGGCGAACCACGGTGCGATGCCGATGAAGTCGAAGATGCTCTGCACGCTCGGCGGGAGCTGATCCAGCCCCGTGCTCACCTGGTACGTGTAGAGGCAGGCGACGACGATCGCGACGATCCCACCGAGCACCGCCACCAAGCGCACCCGGTGGAGGATCCCCACCAAGATGAGCACGGCGGCCGGGATCAGCGCGATGAGCAGCGACGGGTCGGTCGACCCGCTGTTCTTGTCCCAGAGGAACTCGATCGGGACGCCCTTGGCCGCAGTGCTGAACGACTGCGAGCCCACGGTGACGCTGGCCCAGTCGAGGAAGATCGAGACGACCACCAGGACCGCGCCGACCGCGCAGAGCGCGATCGCAATCGGACTGCCGAGCAGGCTGCCGGCACCGGAGCCCGGTGCTGCAGCGGCGTCGGGCGCCGCCGGCGGCGGGGTCGCTGCTGCCGGGGCCGCTGCCGGTGCCGATGCTGCCGGTGCGGGTGTGGCGGCAGTCGCCGCCGGCTCCGGCGCCGCTGCTCCCGATCCGGGTGCTGGCGTCCCGGCTGCTCCCGATCCGGGTGCTGGCGTCCCGGATTCTGGCGTCCCGGATTCTGGCGTCTGGGTCACGACCCACCTCCATGCTCGACGGCGCAGCATCCTCGCGCACTCCGACGGCGGGCGCGTGACTTCCCACCCGGCCTGGTGCGACCGGGCTCGGGCGGGCTACTCCTGGACGAGCTCGATGAGCGTCCCGAAGGCCGTCTTGGGGTGGACGAACGCGACGGTGGTGCCCCGGCTGCCGGGGCGTGGGGCTTCGTCGATCACCCGGTGGCCCTCGGCCTGCACGCGCGCGAGCGCGGCCGCGCAGTCGTCGACGCGGTAGCCGACGTGGTGGATGCCCTCACCCTTCTTCTCCAAGTACTTCGCGACGGGTGAGTCGTCGCGCACCGGGGTGAGGAGCTGTACGTACGAGTCGGCGACCTTCAGCAGCGCCTCTTCGACGCCGTCGTTCTCGACGACCTCGCGGTGGTCGACGTCGCAGCCGAACGTGGACCGGTAGTACTCGATCGCGGCCTCGAGATCGTTGACCGCGATCGCGATGTGATCGATCTCCGTGAGCACGGAGCCCGTTGCTGGAGCAGTCATGCGTGCCTCCGGAACAGCGTGATCTTGGGGAGCAGGCGTTCGCGCATCTCGGGATCGGTGACGCCGAGACCCTCTTCGGGCGCCAGTGCGAGCACGCCGATCTTCCCCTCGTGCAGGTTGTGGTGCACCTGGTACGCAGCCTCGCCGACCTCGTCGAGCGCGTAGACGGTGGAGAGCGTGGGGTGGATCTTGCCCTCGCCCACGAGGCGGTTCGCCTCCCACGCCTCGCGATAGTTCGCGAAGTGGCATCCCTTGAGGGTCTTGAGGTTCATCCAGAGGTAGCGGTTGTCGTACTCGATCGTGAAGCCGCTCGTCGCCGCACACGTGATGATCATGCCGCCACGCTTGGCGACGAAGACCGACGCGCCCATCGTCTGGCGACCGGGGTGCTCGAAGACGATGTCGGGGTCGACGCCCACGAGCTCGCGGATCTTCTTCCCGAAGCGGCGCCACTCGGCCGGGTCCTGCGTGTGCTCGTCGGACCAGAACCGGAACGCCTCGGCCTTCCGGTCGATGATCGCCTCACAGCCCATCTCGCGCAGCAACGCCGCGCGCTCGGGCGACGACACGACGCCGACCGGCGTCCCGCCACCGTTGAGGACGTACTGCACGGCGTACGCACCGATCCCTCCGCCGGCGCCCCAGATCAGGACCGTCTGGCCCTGCGTCATCTGCGAACCGTTCGGGCTCACGATCATCCGGTAGCTGGTCGAGTTCGTGAGCGCGTTGACCGCCGCCTCTTCCCATGTGAGGTGCTTCGGCTTCGGCATGAGCTGGTTGGCCCGGACCAGCGCGACCTCCGCGAGCCCGCCGTAGTTCGACTCGAATCCCCAGATGCGCTGGTTCGACGCGAGCATGGAGTCGTCGTGCGCGGAGGGGTCCTGGTCGTCGACGTAGTTGCAGTGCACGGTCACCTGATCGCCCGGCTTCCACTGCCGGACTGCGGAGCCGACGCGCAGGACCACACCCGACGCGTCGCTGCCGAGCACGTGGAAGGGCTGATCGTGTCGTGCGCCCCAGACGCTCTCCTTGCCCAGGCGCTTGAGGAACTGGAACGTCGACACCGGCTCGAAGATTGCCGACCACACCGTGTTGAAGTTGATCGAGCTGGCCATGACGGCGACGTACGCCTCGTCGGGCGCCAGCTCGGGGAGCGCGACGTCGTCGACGTGCAGCGACTGGCGCGGGTCCTTGTCCTCCGATGCCATGCCGTCGAACATCGTCTGCTCGTCGGCGTGCACGACGGCGCCTCGGAAGGACTCGGGGAGCGGGAGCGCAGCCAGCGCTTCTCCGGGCACGCCTTCCAGGATTGCGTTGCGAATCGCGTCGATCTCGGTGCTCATGGCCACGAGGCTAGGCGGGACCGGCGCGGCCGTTGCAGCGCACGGATCGTCGACAGTCCGGCTGGAGCCAACATGACACGGCTTGGCTACCATCCGGTAACTCGTCGTCCGTTCCTCACCATCAGTCGCCAGCAGCTACGTCCCGCAGCACCTCCAGGCTGCGCGGATCAGGAGGTCCTCCATGTCCGGTTCCGTCATCGTCTCGACCGCTCGCACTCCCATCGGGAAGCTGTCCGGCGCGTTCGCCTCCCTCACCGCGATGGATCTCGGCGGCTTCGCGATCAAGGCCGCGCTCGAGCGCGGCGGTGTCGGGCCCGAGCAGGTCGACTACGTGATCATGGGCCACGTCCTCCAAGCCGGGCAGGGACAGATCACCGCTCGGCAGGCGGCGGGGAAGGCCGGGATCCCGATGACGGTTCCCGCGCTCACGGTGAACAAGGTGTGCCTTTCGGGCATCAACGCGATCTACCTCGCCGACCAGATGATCCAGTCCGGTGATGCCGAGGTCGTCGTCGCGGGTGGCATGGAGTCGATGACAAATGCGCCGTACGTTCTCGACGGCGCGCGCTCCGGGTACCGCATGGGCAACGCGGAGATGCAGGACTCGATGATCCACGACGGCCTGTGGTGCGCGTTCGACATGGAGCACATGGGCACGAGCACCGAGCGCTACGCGAACGAACGCGAGATCCCGCGCGATGCACAGGACGACCTCGCGGCGAAGAGCCACGAGCGCGCCGCAGCCGCGATCAAGGAGGGACGGCTCGCCGACGAGATCGCGCCGGTCGAGATCCCCCAGCGCAAGGGCGACCCGCTCCTCGTCGACGAGGACGAGGGGGTCCGTCCGGGCACGACCGTCGAGTCGCTCGGGAAGCTGAAGCCCGCCTTCGGCAAGGAAGGCACGATCACGGCCGGGAACGCCTCGCAGATCTCCGACGGCGGCGCAGCGATCGTGATGACGAGCCGCGCGAAGGCCGAGGAGCTCGGCCTCACGCCGATCGCCGAGCTCTTGAGCTACGGCATGGTCGCCGGCCCGGACCCGTCTTTGCTCCACCAGCCGTCCCGCGCCATCAAGCGCGCGTTGGAGCCGATCGACACCAAGGTGAAGGACCTCGACCTCCTCGAGATCAACGAGGCGTTCGCGGCCGTCGGCGTCGCGTCGATGCGCGACCTGGGGATCAGCGACGACATCGTGAACGTCAACGGTGGCGCTATCGCCCTCGGGCATCCGGTCGGCATGTCCGGAGCTCGGATCGTGCTCACCCTCGTCAACGAGCTGCGCCGCCGCGGCGGTGGCACCGGCGCGGCAGCCCTCTGCGGCGGCGGCGGACAGGGCGACGCCGCGATCCTGCGCACCCTCTGAGCCACGCGCCCATGTCGTAAGCGCGAGCGCGGCTGCACCATCCTTCCCCTGTGCGACCGCGACGTTCTGCTCATCCTCATCCTCATCCCCATCCCGATCCCCATCGCCATCCCGATCCCGAACCCGATCCGAGACGCCGCGGCGCGCTCCTTGCGCTCGGCCTCCTCGCCGTCATCGTGCTCGCGGGGTGTCGCCCCGAGGTCGAGCTCGACCTGAACGGCCGTCAGTCCGAGATCGATGCCGTCGCCGTGACCGCGACACTCGGGGCAGACGGTGTGGCCCACGTCGAGCAGCGGTACACGTTCGCGTCCGGTGACGGCGGTTCGGTGACGCTCCCGGCCGCGCTCGTCGACGAGTCCCTGCCGCCGGTCGCCATCAACGCCGTCGGTGGGGTCCGCAACGTCACCGTCGACGGACTGCCCGCGACGGTCACGCAAGGCACCTTCAGCCCCGAGCTCCGGGTGACGTCGAAGCACGCGACCATCGCGTACGACCAGCTGGGCGCGGCCGATCGCTACGCGGACATCGCCACCGTGAAGCTCGACGTGCTGCCGTCCCCCGAGGATGCGTCACGCCAGGACCCCGACGTCGACCTCACCGGCACCCTGGTGCTGCCGGAGGGCGCACCGGGACCGGTCGAGGCGCACCTGCACGGCGGGCGCGATCGCACGGTGCAGGTCGACGGATCGACGATCTCGTTCTCCTCGACGGCACCGATCTGGCAACCGAGCCACACGCTGGCAGCCGGGTTCCCCGAGTCGTGGCTCGCGGGGATGCCCCAGACGCCGATCCCCTTCGCCGCCACGTTCACGAGCGAGCAGGCAGCCCAGGACGCCACCGACGCCTCGACCGAGTCGACCCTCGGGGGTCTCGACGACCAGGCCGACCTGAGCCGCTGGATCCTCACCGCCGTCGCGTTCGGGCTCCCGGCGATCTTCTGGACGATGGTCGGCGTCGGCTTGGTGCGACGCCTCCGCGAGCGCAAGCGCGTCGTGGGAAACGTGCCGGAGTACCTGAGCGACCCGCCGACCGCAGTCGATCCCGCGATCGTGGCCGTACTCGATGGCGAGGGCCACCCGGCCAAGACCGCAGTCGCGGGAACGGTCCTCGACCTCGCCCGCCGGAAGGCGATCGAGGTCCAGGAGTTCGGCGACCGCCTCGTGATCAAGGTGCCCCTCGAGACGATGGGCGTGAACGAGAGCGAGCAGCTCGTGCTGACCGAGCTGCGGGCGCAGGCGACCCCGGAGGGCGTGCTCGAGGGGACGCGACACGTCTGGAAGCAACCGACGCGATGGTGGCGCACCTACCGACGCGACGCGGTGAAGCGTGCGCGCGGCATGGGGCTCGTCGAGCGTTGGCTGCCGCTCGCGCCGCTCGCGGGTGCGCTCATCACGACGGGCATCGGCATGTCGCTGTTCTTCTTCACCGAGCCGGTCGTCTACTTCTCGATGGTGTTCGGAGCCATGATCGTCGGCTACGTCATCTCGTTCGTCAGTGGCTACACGCTCACGAACAAGGGGTGGCGCCAGCGAGCGCTGTGGCGCTCGTTCGCGAAGTACATCCACGACCACGGCGAGATCGACAAGGCGGTGGGCCCGGCCGGCATCGTCGTGTGGGGCCCGTACCTCACGTACGGCAGCGTGCTCGGCGAGGCGCACGCGGCCGCCCGGGCGCTCACGCCCTGAGCAGCGTCATCTGCCTCAGTTCGTGTTCACGTCCACGCCGCCGGCCGCGACCAGGATGACCGTGAGCACGATCCAGAAGATGCCGAGCACGATGCCGGCGGTCGCCATGCCGTCCCCGCGCTGGGTCCCGCCGGACTGGCGGATCTGGGACTTCGAGACGAAGCCGAAGACGATCGCGAGGACCGCAGGAATGAAGCACAGGAAGCCGGCGATCCCACTCACGAGCGCCGCGATCGCCATCGCATTGTTCTTGGCGGGCTGCAGCGGCGGGTAGGACTGCCACTGGCCCCCGGGTGGAGGCGGCGGGGGTGGCGGCGGACCGCCGGGTCCGTTGGATCCCGACATGTGGATGCTCCCCTGCGTGCTCGGTCGTGCGCCCGGCTCGGCTCGTGCGTGACTCCGATTGCTACCGGCCGTGCGTCCCGGCGTCAACGACTCGCTACGCTGCGGCGGTGGCGATGACCCAACCGATCTCGCAACGGGTGGCCCAGAGGGCGACCCAGCAGCTCAGCGGACACGCTCGCATCGATCTGCGCGAGATGCGCATCGCCGGCGCGGCGATGCTCGGCGTCGCCGCGGTCCGTCCGCTCATCCCCTTCGAGTTCGTGCCCCCGTGTCCCCTCAAGACGGTCACGGGGATCCCCTGCCCGATGTGCGGCATGACCAGGGGGGTCACGTCGCTCGTGCACGGCGACTTCGCGCACGCGCTGCTCATGAACCCAGCGTCCTTCCTTGCCGTCGCTCTCGTGCTGCTGGTGATCCTGCAGTGGCGGACTCGCAAGATCGTGATCCCGGTCTGGCTCATCGCCGTCGTCCTCGCCCTGATGTGGAGCTGGCAGCTCTTCAAGTACGCGACCGGACGGCCCGTCTGATCTCGTACGCACCCCGACCCACCTGCAGCTCGGAGGAACGATGAGTCAAGCGCCACCGCCACCCCCGCCCCCGCCCCCCGGGATGCCGCCACCACCGCCCCCGGGAGCACCGGCGAGCGGCGCCGCCTTCAACGTCGGCGATGCGATCTCCTACGGGTGGACCGCGTACTGGAAGAACTTCGGCCCGATGGTGCTCATCACCCTGGTCATCTTCGCCGCGCAGTTCCTGATCAGCATCGTGGGGGGTGCGACCGACAGCACCTTCGGCCAGGCGCTCCTGCAGATCATCAGCTTCCTGGTCGGGATCATCCTGGCGATGGGTCTGATCCGCGCGTCCTTGGCGGTCTGTGAGGGACGCAAGCCCGAGGTCTCGATGCTCCTGCAGACCGACGGGTTCTTCAACTACCTGATCGCATCGATCCTCTTCGGGATCGGGATCATCATCGGGCTGTTCCTGTTGATCATCCCCGGGATCATCTTCGCCGTCGTCTTCTTCTACTTCGGCTACGCGATCGTGCAGCAGCCCGAGATCGGTGCCATGGAAGCGCTCAAGCGGTCCGCCGACATCACCAAGGGCTACCGCTGGCAGCTCTTCGGGCTCGCCGTGCTCCTCATCCTGATCAACTTCGTCGGGCTCCTCGCGTGCGGCATCGGCGTGCTGTTCACCTACGGCATCACTGCCGTTGCGATCGCGTACTCGTACAAGACCTTGAGCGGTCAGCCGCTCGCCGCACCCTGATCCGAGCGACCTGATCCGAGAGACCTGATCCGAGAGACCTGATCCGAGAGAGACGACGGCCCCGCTTCCGAAGAAGCGGGGCCGTCGCGGTGCGCAGACCCGTGTGCAGAGCTGCAGTGCTCAGGACTCAGACGTGCGTCCCGCCCTTCGACTCCCAGAAGTCGTTGAGTCGACCCTGCACCTTGTAGATGAAGATGAAGAACCCGAGGAGCGGGATGAGGTTCCAGAAGGCGGTGAGTGCCGTGACCGGCTTCTCCTTGCCCTCACGCTCGAACAGGTTGCCGACCTCGGCCGGCAGCATGAACACCGCGATGATCGAGCAGAAGATCGCCAGCAGGACGCCGAGACCACCGCCGATGCCCTCGCCGCTGAACTGCTTCATGTCCTCGAAGTTCCGGTAGTACCACCAGATGCCGTAGATCCCGCAGGTGACGAGCGTCAACAACGCGACCGTCAGGGGAGTGCGCAGCTGGCCGACCGCACCGGACCCGCCGGCAGCTGCCGGGGGAGGGGGCGGAGGGGTCTGACTCATAGTGCGTCCTTTCGTCGGCCCAGGAAGGGCGTGCACTTGCTACTGGCGCACGGGTGCGGTGTCAACGACCGCACGTGGATCGCAAAAGCCGACTTGACCGGTCGGCTTTGCATGCATAGCGTCCGCGCTCGTCCGCCGGTCGGCGGAGCACGCACGCTCGAGCAGAACGAGGAGCACCCCATGTCCGACTCCTGGGGCTTCGAAACGAAGCAGGTCCACTCCGGCGCGACGCCCGATCCCACCACGGGCGCGCGGGCGACGCCGATCTACCAGACGACGAGCTACGTCTTCCGGGACACGGAGCACGCGGCCTCACTGTTCGGGCTTTCGGAGCTCGGCAACATCTACACGCGGATCATGAACCCGACGCAAGCGGTGTTCGAGGACCGCGTCGCCGCGCTCGAGGGCGGCACCGCTGCACTCGCGACGGCGAGCGGTCAGGCTGCGGAGACCTTCGCGATCCTGAACCTCGGCGAGGCCGGCGACCACCTCGTCGCGTCGGCGTCGCTCTACGGCGGCACCTACAACCTGCTGCACTACACGCTCCCCAAGCTCGGCTGGGAGGTCACGTTCATCGACGACCCCGACGACCTCGACGCGTGGAAGGCCGCGATCAAGCCCAACACGCGCGCGTTCTACGGCGAGTCGGTCGGGAACCCGAAGGGCGACGTGTTCGATTTCGAGGGCGTCTCCGAGATCGGGCACGCCGCGGGGATCCCGCTCATCATCGACAACACGGTCACGACGCCGTACCTGTGCCAGCCGCTGAGCTGGGGCGCCGACATCGTCGTGCACTCCGCGACGAAGTTCATCGGCGGGCACGGCACGTCGATCGGCGGCGTCATCGTCGACGGTGGGAAGTTCGACTACGTCGCGAGCGGCCGACACCCGGTCTTCACCGAACCCGACCCGAGCTACCACGGTCTCATCTACTCGCAGCTCCCCGAGCCGCTCCTGCCCGCGCAGTACGCGCTGAAGGCGCGCCTCCAGCTGCTCCGCGACATCGGCGCGGCGGTCTCGCCGTTCAACGCGTTCCTGTTCATCCAGGGCCTCGAGACGCTGAGCCTCCGGATGGATCGCCACACCCAGAACGCGCAGGCCATCGCCGAGTGGCTCGAAGCGCGCGACGAGGTCGAGTGGGTCTCGTACCCCGGGCTGAAGTCGAGCAAGTGGAACGCGCGCGCCGACAAGTACCTCCCGCGTGGCAAGGGCGCGATCCTGGCCTTCGGCATCAAGGGCGGGCTGGAGGCCGGCCGGAAGTTCGTCGACTCGCTCGAGCTGTTCAGTCACCTCGCGAACGTGGGGGACGTGCGGAGCCTCGCGATCCACCCGGCCTCGACCACGCACTCGCAGCTGAGCGTCGACGAGCAGAGCACGACGGGCGTCTCGCCCGATCTCGTCCGGCTCTCGGTGGGCATCGAGACGCTCGACGACCTCACCGCCGACCTCGAGGCCGGGTTCCGCGCCGCAAAGAGTGCCTGACACGAGCCTCGTTCCCGCGACGGGTGCGTGGCGGCCCGGCGACGCGCCCGGCCGACGGCTTTTCGAGAGGCTCTTCGACGAGCAGCCCTTCGTGCTGGAGGCCGGGGGCCGGCTGGAGCACGTCACCGTCGCGTACGAGACCTGGGGGACGCTCGCACCCGATGCCTCGAACGCGGTCCTCGTGCTCCACGCGCTCACGGGCGACAGCCACGCCGCGGGACCGGCCGGTCCCGGGCACTCCATGGTCGGCTGGTGGGACGACCTGATCGGCCCGGGAGCGGCGATCGACACCGACCGGTACTTCGTCGTGTGCCCGAACGTGCTCGGCGGTTGTCAGGGCACGACCGGGCCGTCGTCCACGGCGTCCGACGGTCGACCGTGGGGCGGGCGCTTCCCCGTGATCACGATCCGCGACCAGGTCGCGGTCGAGGCCGCGCTCGCGGACCGGCTCGGCATCGAGCGCTGGTCGGCGATCGTCGGCGGCTCCATGGGTGGGATGCGCGCCGTCGAGTGGGTGGTGGGCTTTCCCGATCGCGCCGCGCGCGCGGTGATCGTGTCGGTCGGTGCCCGGGCGACGGCCGAGGAGATCGCCCTCTGCTCCGTGCAGATCCGCGCGATCCGACTCGATCCGCAGTGGAACGGCGGCGACTACTACGACGCGCCCCCGGGGGACGGGCCCCATCGGGGCATGGGCGTCGCGCGCGCCATCGGACACATCAGCTACCGCTCGGAGCTCGAGTTCGACGATCGCTTCGGGCGTGAACACCAGGGCGACGAGGACCCCTTCGTCGGCGGTCGCTACGCGGTCGAGTCCTACCTCGATCACCACGGCGACAAGCTCGCGCGACGGTTCGACGCCAACAGCTACATCGTGCTCAGCGACGCGATGAACCACCACGACGTCGGCCGAGGGCGAGGCGGGATCGCCGCAGCACTCTCGGGCATCCGGGCCGAGGTGACGCTCGCCGGCGTGTCCTCCGATCGTCTCTACCCGATTCGCCTGCAGCACGAGCTCGCGACGCTGGTCCCCACCGCGTCGGACGTCGTGGTCATCGAGTCCCCCGCCGGACACGACGGCTTCCTCATCGAGCACGAAGCGCTCGCGGCGGTCGTGCGCGGCGCCTTGCACTGATCGACCCGACGCGCCGCGTCCTCGACGTCACCCTTCGACGTCGCGCCGTCCTTCGAGCGCTCGGCCGAGCGTCACCTCGTCGGCGTACTCGAGGTCCCCACCAACCGGCAGTCCGCTCGCGATCCGCGTGACGCGGAGGCCGAGCGGCTTCAACAGCTTCGCGAGGTACATCGCCGTCGCCTCCCCGGTGATGTTGGGGTTGGTCGCCAGGATCACCTCCGTCACACCTTCCTCGCCGACCCGCCGCACCAGCTCCTTCACGCGGAGCTGCTCGGGTCCGATCCCTTCGATGGGAGAGATCGCGCCCTGCAGCACGTGGTACCGGCCGTTGAACTCATGGGTGCGCTCGATGGCGTTGATGTCGGGAGACTCCTCGACGACGCACAGCACGGTCGGGTCCCGACGGTCGTCGCGACAGAACGCACAGAGCTCACCCTCGGAGATGTTGAAGCAGCGTCGGCACCAGGTGATGCGGGCCTTTGCGTCCGTGATCGTGCGCGCGAGGCGGTTCGCGTCCTCCGGTGCCGATTTCAGGATGTAGTAGGCGATGCGCGACGCCGACTTGGGTCCGACCCCGGGGAGTCGACCGAGCTCGTCGATCAGCGCTTGCACCGCGCTCTCGTAGTGGACCATGCGTCGTGGGGCGCTCGGTCAGCCGAGCATGCCGCCGAGGGCCCCGAGATCGAGGCCACCCGTGACTGCGCCCATCTTCTGGGACTGCAGCTCCTGCGCGGCCTTGAGCGCTTCGGTCACCGCGGCGACCACCAGATCTTCCAGCATCTCCACGTCGTCGGGATCGACGACGTCGGGCGAGATCGAGACGCGCTGCAACTGCCCGGAACCACTGACGACCGCCGTGACGACCCCACCGCCCGCCGAGGCCTCGACGGTCTCGGCCTCGAGCGCTTCCTGCGCCACAGCCATGTCTTCCTGCATGCGCTGCATCTGGCGCATCATCTGGTTCATCCCACCACCGCCACCTTGCGGCTTCTGCTTCGCCACGCTGCTGCTCCCTATCGCTCGCGGGGGACCTCTTCGACGACGGTAGCGCCGAGCTCATCGCGAAGACGGTTCACCGGTGGCGGGTCGGTCTCGGACGCGACCTCGGTGAACTCGTCGGGATCGACGATCTCCGGTGGCGGCTCCGCGTCCGGTGAGGGACCTTCGTCGCGCGACTCGCCGTCCCTCGATCCATCGGGCGTGCTCTCGCCGACGCCGCTCGGCCCGTCGATCGCGAACTGCGGCGCGGCTTCGAGCTTGAACTTGAAGCGACGCCCCAGCTTCTCGATGAACGCTTCACGGACGACGTCGGCCTGACTCTTGAACCGGTCACGCGCGGCGCCGAGCATCTGGGGCGCCACGCCGAACACCAGCACATCGTCGTCGAAGCGCAGGGGCTGTGCCTGCTGCACTGCGCTGCGCGTCGCCGGCGAGAACCTCGGCACGATCTCGCTCCACGCGACGATCACGTCGTCGAGGTCCACCGGACCGAGATCCTCCGGTACGGGTGCTGGCTCGGGGGTCGGGACCCCGGTCGGGATCGACGACGGGTCGGGTGCAGTGGCGCCGGACTCCCGGCGAAGTGCCCCCAACGTCGGACGACTGCCACGAGGGCCGGGTTCGGAAGACGCCGGTTCGGAAGACGCCGGTGCAGAAGACGCCGGTGCAGAAGACGCCGATTCGGAAGACGCCGATGCAGGAGCCTCGGCGCGAGGGGGGCGGACGACGGGCGCGGCGGGAACGGGCGCTCCGCCCCGCTCGAGGCGTTCGATGCGCTCGACCACGGTCTGGAGCGGCGGGCCCGCGTCGCGACGCGACAGCCGAACCAGCGCGACCTCGAGGACGAGGCGCGGATCAGCGGCGTCGACACCGCGCATGTCGGTGACAGCCTGACCGATCGTCTCGATCGCGCGCACCAGCGCGGCGTTTCCCAGCGCCTCGCCCAGCTGGCGAAGGCGGTCCTGCTGATCCACCGGCGCGCTGATCTGGACGCGACCGGCCGCAGCGGTGAGGAGGAACGCGTCACGCGTCGCGGCGAGCAGGTCTTCGGCGACGCGACGCGGCTCGTGACCGGTGTCGAGGAGCTCGGCGAGCCCGACGAGCGCGCCCGCCGAGTCCTCGTTCGCGATCGAATCCAGGATCCCGATGCGCGCGGCAAAGGCGGTACCGCCGAACAATGCCGCGACCACGTCGCGGTCGAGCTTCCCGGTCCCGTGCGCGAGCGCCTGGTCGAGGAGCGACTCCGCGTCGCGTGCCGATCCCGCGCCGGCGGTCGCGATCACCGCGAGCGCGTCCGGGTCGGCCTCGACGCCCTCGCGTGCACACAGGTCGGCCAGACGGGCGACGAGCTCGTCGTTCGAGAGCAGGGTGAACTCGAAGTGCTGCGTGCGAGAGCGGATGGTGGGGAGGACCTTCTCGGGGTTCGTCGTGGCGAGGACGAACACGACATGCTTCGGTGCCTCTTCGAGCGTCTTGAGCAGCGCGTTGGCCGCAGCATCAGTGAGCATGTGGACCTCGTCGAGCACGAACACCTTCGTGCGCGCGTTCGGTCCGAGACCGAGCGCGGTGCTCTCGACGACACCTCGGATGTCATCGATGCCCCGGTTCGACGCCGCGTCGAGCTCGAAGAGGTCGAAGAACGTGCCCGACCTCACCGCAACGCAGTTGTCGCAGACACCGCACGGCTCACCATCGGCACCCAGGTCGGTGCAGTTCAGGGCCTTGGCCAGGATGCGCGCGGTGGTGGTCTTCCCCGTGCCGCGCGGACCGGAGAACAGGTACGCGTGGCCGACTCGATCGTCGCGCACCGCGGAGCGGAGCGCGTTGACGACGTGGTCCTGCCCGACCAGCTCGGAGAACTTCTGGGGTCGGTACTTCCGGTACAGCGACTGGTACACCAAGGCTCCGACCGTACCAACCGAGAGATGCCCGGCCGCGAGGTCGGGTGCGGACCGTGCACCCGCCGTCGACTCGGGTGCGCCACCCGCCGGTGACCCGACACGGCTCAGGTCAGGCGTGCCTGCGGCACACGGGACGTTCCGCTGAGAGCTGCTTCCTTCCGGACCTGACTCGGTTCGCGGGGTTCCGTTGCGCAGGACCCGACCGTCGACACCGTGCACGAGGCCGACAGGGCGGCGACCCGAGCCTCGAGCGGGAATTCAGCCCCCCGTACGTGGATTGAGGGTGCAGGGCACCACGAGCTCCCTGCCTAGCACGGTCCGCGTTCGCAGCGTACCCGTTCGCCCCGTCGTCATCTTCGGCGCCGGGCTCGCTCGCGAGCGACCGGTACCATCGGTTCGCTCCCGGAGGGGTGCGAGAGCGGCCGAATCGGCACGCTTGGAAAGCGTGTGTGGGGCAACTCACCGTGGGTTCGAATCCCACTCCCTCCGCACGCGGCGCGGGCGTCCGGCGGTACGGTCGGGCGTCACGCCGTCGCTGTCTGGAGCCCGCATGCCCCCGATGTCCCCACAGCAGGCGAAGCGGTTCCTGGAGTCCGGCACGCGCACGGGAAAGCTCGCGACCGTCCGCGCCGACGGGCGACCACACATCACGCCGATCTGGTTCGTCGTCGACGGCGAAGACCTGCTGTTCAACACCTCCGCGACATCGGTGAAGGGTCGCAACCTCCAGCGCGACTCGCGGGCGGCCGTCGCCGTCGACAACCAGACGCCGCCCTACTCCCACGTCGTGCTCGAGGGGACCGTGCAGCTGATCACCGACCTCGACGAGGTGCGCCGCTGGGCGACGAAGATCGGTGCGCGCTACATGGGGGATGACCGCGCCGAGGAGTTCGGGGAGCGCAACGGGGTCGAGGGTGAGCTGCTCGTGCGCTTCACCCCGACGAGGGTCGTGGCCGAGGGCGATGTCTCCGACTGAGCAGCCCGGATCGAAAGTGGAAACGTCCGACCTCGAACACCTGATGGACATCGCACTCGAGGAGGCGCGCGCCGCGATCACGCATGACGACGTCCCGATCGGTGCGGTCGTCGCACGCCTCGACGATGGCACCGTCCTCGCGCGACGGCACAACGAGCGCGAGCGCCTGCAGGACCCGACGGCCCATGCCGAGGTCCTCGCCCTGCGCGACGCTGCGAGCGCTCTCGGAACGTGGCGGCTCGACGACTGCGCGCTCGTGGTCACCTTGGAGCCATGCCCCATGTGCGCAGGGGCCGCTGTCGCCGGACGGCTGGGCATCGTCGCGTTCGGCGCGTCCGACCCGAAGGCCGGCGCGCTCGGCAGCCTCTACCACCTGGGCACCGACCCCCGGCTGAACCACGAGTTCCCCGTCGTCGACGGTGTGCGCGCGGAGGAGTGCGGCCTCCTGCTCACCAACTTCTTCGCGGGGAAGCGCAGCGGGACGAACCTCTAGGATCGTCCTCGGAGGGATGCGAGAGCGGCCGAATCGGATGGTCTCGAAAACCATTGTGGCGCAAGTCACCGTGGGTTCAAATCCCACTCCCTCCGCCATCGAGCACGGTGACGAGCCCCCGCCCGAGCAACGAGTCGCGGACGGGGGCTCGTTCGCGTTCGGAGTGGGTCACGCGCTCGGCAGTATGGTCGCACCTCACTCGCGGCGACGCGGACGACTGCAGGAGGCACCGTGAAGAAGACCTGCGTGAGGAAGACCCTCGTGAGGAAGACCGTGCGAGCGAGCGCGCTCGTCGCGATGGCTGCCACGATGGTCATCGGCACCTCCGCGATGCCGGCGTTCGCCGCGAGCGACAAGCAGCTCGCGAAGGCGTCGACCCTGCAGGAGTCCGATCTCAGCGGGACGGGCTGGAGCTCGTCGCCGCACAAGGAGAACAAGGACTCCACGCAGCCGTCCTGCAAGGTCACCAACGCCGCGAAGAAGGCGGCCAAGAAGTTCGTTGCCCACGCACCCGACTTCGACAACAGCGACGGGGCGTCGGTCACCAACACCGTGTACGTGTTCCCGAACGTGAAGCAGGCGAGGGCCTACCTCGCGGCGTTCAAGCTGCCGGGTGCGCTCGAGTGCTTCCAGAAGGGTCTCGACGACAGCGTCGCCTCGTCACCGGGAGCCACGGCCGCCGGAGCAGACCTCGACGTGAGCGGCGGACCGGCCGACGACGGCGTCGGGTTCCAGGGCACGCTCGGCAACGTCCCGACGGGCTCCACGCCTCCGACCGTCGACCTGTACGTGCAGGCAGTGGCCTTCCGGGTCGGGCGCGGCGTCACCGGCATCACGACGAGCAACCCGGGCGCGGCCTACCCGAGCACGGTGGACCTTGCGACGACCGCCATCGCGCGACTGAAGAAGAACCTGAAGTAGCGCGCTCAGGCGCCGTCGGCGCCGAACGCCGAGTCGAGGTCCAGGTTCTCGTAGATCTCGCGCGTCGCGGTCGAGCGGTTGAGCGTGAAGAAGTGCAGCCCGGGGGCGCCGCCGTCGAGGAGCTCCTGGCAGAGGTTCGAGGCCTCCTCGATGCCGATGCGCCGCACGGCTGCGGGATCCTCCTCCACCGGGCGCAGCTTCTCCATGAACCACTCGGGGAACTCCGAGCCCTGCATCTCGGTCATGCGCTTGGTGCCGGCGATGCTCAACACCGGCATGATCCCCGGGATCACCGGCTTGTCGACGCCCTGGGCGCGCAGGGACTCCACCAGATCGAAGTAGTGGTGCGAGTCGAAGAAGAACTGGGTGATGCCGAAGTCGGCCTCGGCCAGCTTCTCGGCGCTGTGCTGACGATCCGAGTCGACCGACGGTGAGCGCGGGTGCGGCTCGGGATGCACTGCAACGCCAACCGAGAAGTCGCCGACGGCGCGAACGAGGCGAACCAGATCGATCGCGTGCTCGAGCTCGCCGGGTGGGAGGTCGAGCTCGGCGGGTGGGTCCCCACCGAGCGCGAGGATGTTCTCGACGTGCGCATCGCGATAGCGGGTGATGATGTCTTCGAGCTCCGCTCGGCTGTGCGCAGCACACGTGAGGTGGGCCATCGCAGTCATCGAGGTGTCACGGTTGATGCCCACGACGAGGTCGTGCGTCCGCTCGCGCGTGGTGCCTCCGGCGCCGTAGGTCACCGAGACGAATGAGGGTCCGAGCGGCTCGAGCTCGCGCAACGTGCGCTCGAGCGTCGCTTCGGCGTCGTCGGATCGGGGCGGGAAGAACTCGAAGGACACCGCGCGACCGCGCTGCAGGATCTCGTCGATCTTTGCCACCCATCCAGGGTACGCGACACTCACCCCGGCACCATCACCCCGTAGCCTCGCGACGTGGACTTCACCATCGAGCAGTCGCTCACCCGTCCGCCGGCAGCCGTCCAGGAGGCGCTGCTCGATCCGGCGTTCATCGCGGCTCGAGCCGACCTCCCGAAGCTCGGGGACGCGGAGCTGCTCGAGTGCACGCGCGATGGCGCCACCGCGCACCTGCGCGTTCGACTCCGCTTCACGGCAGAGCTCTCCCCAGCGGTCACCGCGGTCGTCGACCCGAAGAAGCTGACGTGGGTCGACGATGCTCGGTTCGATCTCGTCGCGCTGCACGCCGACCACACCATCGAACCCGACAGCTACGCCGACCGCCTGCACTCCACCTACCGCTCGAACCTCGCGCCCGACGGGTCGGGAACGAGTCGGGTGCTCACCGGCGTCGTGAAGGTGAAGATGATGCTGGTCGGGGGGAAGGTCGAGGGCGCGATCGTCTCGGGACTTCGCGACTACGCGGTCGCCGAGGCGGAGCTCCTCAACTCCTGGCTCGCGCGCTGAACGATCTCCCTGCTCATCGACGGGTGCTGCGGAAGCGGCGGAGCCGCAGCGAGTTGCTCACCACGAAGACGGACGAGAAGCCCATCGCGGCGGCCGCGATGACGGGGTTGAGGAGTCCGATCGCAGCCAGCGGGATCGCCGCGACGTTGTAGGCGAACGCCCAGAAGAGGTTCCCCTTGATGGTCGCGAACGTGCGTCGCGACAGTGCGATCGCGTCGGCGGCGGCCCGCAGGTCGCCCGACACCAGGGTGAGATCGCTCGCCTCGATCGCGACGTCGGTGCCGGTCCCGATCGCGATGCCGAGATCGGCTTGCGCGAGCGCAGGAGCGTCGTTCACCCCGTCGCCCACGACCGCGACCCGATGGCCCTCGGCCTGGAGCGCTCGGACCACGTCGACCTTCTCGCTCGGCAGGACCCCGGCGATCACCCGGCCGATCCCGACCTCCTGCGCCACGGCATCGGCCGCCGCCGGCTGATCGCCCGTCACCATCACCGCGGAGATCTCGAGCGCTGCCAACGAGGAGACAGCCTCGGCCGACGTGGGCTTGATCGTGTCGGCGACGACGAAGATGCCGCGCGCCGCGCCCTCCCAACCCGCGTACACGAGGGTGTGGCCGCCGACGTCGGCATCGTCGGCCGCGCGCGCGAGCTCGGGCGACACCGATCCCACGAGCTCGGGACGACCGACACGGATCTCGACGCCCTCGACGATCCCACGCGCGCCGAGTCCGGGTTCGTTCACGAACGAGGCGGGCGTGACCAGCTCCGCACCGCGCTCGAGCGCGCCGGCCGTGATCGCTCGCGCGATCGGATGTTCGGAGGCGTCCTCCACGGAGCCGGCCCGGCGGAGGAGTGCGTCGAGATCTGTGCTCTGGTCGACGACGACGTCGACCAGTCGCATGCGCCCTTCGGTGACCGTGCCGGTCTTGTCGAGCACTGCGACATCGATCGTCTGCGTCGCCTCGAGCACCTCGCCGCCCTTGATGACGATGCCGAGCTGCGCGGCGCGACCGGTGCCGACCATGATGGCGGTCGGAGTCGCGAGGCCGAGCGCGCACGGACACGCGATGATCAGGACCGCTACCGCAGCCGTGAACGCTCGATCTGCCTCCCCGGTCGCGGCGAGCCACACCAGCAGGGTGACCACGGCGATCACCAGCACCACCGGCACGAACACCGCGGAGATCCGGTCGGCGAGTCGCTGCACGGGCGCCTTCGAGCCCTGCGCGGCTTCGACGAGTCGGGCGATATGGGCGAGCGCCGTGTGGGCGCCGACCATCGTCGCCGCCCCCACGATCCGTCCGGACGTGTTCACGGTGGCGCCGAACACCTCGTCACCGGACCGCACGTCCGCGGGCACCGGCTCGCCCGTGAGCATGGACACGTCGATCGCGGACTCACCCTCGACGACCCGCCCGTCGGTCGCGATCTTCTCTCCCGGCCGCACGACGAACCGGTCCCCGATCCCGAGCGCCTCGACCGGGATCTCGTCGCCGTTCTCGAGCTGAGCCGTCTTGGCGCCCATCTCGAGCAGCGCGCGCAGCGCGTGGCTGGAGCGACGTCGAGCCCGGGCCTCGAAGACGCGCCCGAGCAGGAGCAAGGTGATGATCGCAGCACCCGTCTCGAAGTAGACGTGCACCTCGCCGCCGCCGCCGGAGAAGATCGACCCGAGCGACATCCCTCCCGTCTGGCCGGCCATCTGGTCGGCAGCACCGAGGAACACGAGTGCCACGACCGACCAGCCGTAGGCGGCGAGGGTGCCGACCGAGACCAGCGTGTCCATGGTCGTCGCGCCGTGACGGAGGTTGATCAGCGTGTAGCGATGGAACGGCCAGCCGCACCAGAAGATCACTGGGGTCGCGAGAACGAGCGCGACCCATTGCCAGTCGCGGAACTGCAGCCCTGGAACCATGGAGATCGCGATGAGCGGCACGGTCAGCACGATCGCCACCACGAGACGGGGTCGCAGGTCGCGCAGCTCGGCCGCCTCGGGGTCGCGCGCCTCGACCTCGGGGACCGAGTAGCCGAGGTCGGCGACGGTCCGGGTGAGGTCGCCCCGGTGCACCGCATGAGGATCGAACGTGACGGTCGCGCGCTTCGAGGCGAAGTTCACCGACGCGTCGGTAACGCCCGTGGTCGCGCCGAGCGCCTTCTCGATGCGAGAGGCGCAGGACGCGCACGACATCCCCTCGATCGGGAGATCGCAGCGCTCGAGGGTGGGATCGGAGGCGGAGAGTGTGGTGGACACGTTCTTGACTCTATACCCCCATGGGGTATCGGTCAAGGTCGATGTCGAGCGGCTGCTGCTGCGGCTGACGAGCTACCTGGGTGCGGCTCCGCCGCGTCAGGCGTCGAAGGCCCGCTTGCAGCCCTCCTGCCGCGCGCCGAGCTCTCGCACCATCAGCGCACCGAGCACCGTCGCCGCGAACGCGGCGAGCATCGCGACGAGCGCGAGCAGGTTCTGCCCTCGCACCTCGGACAAGCTCGTCCGCACACCGCGCGCGTCACTCCCGGTCCCGATGGCCAGCGGCACGAGGAACAGACCCCACCACCAGCCGACGAGCCATGACCGCTCCGCGATCCGCCAGCGCGGATCGTCCGCAGCGATCGCCGCGTCCGCACCGCGCCACAGGTCCTGCACCACGAGCACCGGGATCACGAAGTTCGCGAGCGGGATGAACCAACCACCGATCGCCCACCCGGAACCGAAACGCTCGGGTGCCCGGCCGAGCGCCTGTTGGTTCTTCGCCGCGCGCCACAACCACGTGATGAAGCACGGGGCGAGCGCGAGCGCGATCAGACCGAACGCGACGTTTGCCGCGGTGACGAGCGAGTCCGCGTCGGCGGCGCGCGATCCGAAGTCGAGCGCCTGGGGTCGGTCGAGCACGACCAGCCGGTTCGCGAGGGTTCCGGCGCGGAAGAGGGTGACCACACCGAGGCACCCGAACAGGATCATGACGATCCGACCGAGCACGCGCTGGTCGCGCCACCCCGGTCGGGATGGCGTGGGCAGCTCCCACGACGACACGTCAGGCGGTCCGGCCCCGGACGTCAGCGTCATGCCCGAAGCCTAGGAGTCGGGCGAACGCCCGCGGCGGGCCTGCGAAGGGGCGCAGCGTCGGAGCGACGTGCCAGACTCCGCGCATGCCTCCCGAGAAGTTCCAGTGGAAGCACCTCTACGACGAGGTGGTCACCACCGGCCTGTGCACCGGCTGTGCAGGCTGCGTGATCGTCTGCCCGCACGACGTGCTCGGTTACCGCGACGACGAGGGGATCTACAAGCCCTTCCAGACCGAGGAGGGCTTCAGCCCCGGCGACTGCTCGCACGGTCAGAAGGGCTGCACCACGTGCACCCGCGCGTGTCCGCGCTTCCGCACCTGGGAGACCGACGCCGACGAGTTCCTCTTCGGTCGCGTACGCGAGGCCGAGGAGGTCGCCGGCATCTCCAAGGACATCGTCCTCGCCCGTGCGACCGACCCGGTGCTGCACGAGGTCGGCCAGGACGGCGGGCTCGTCTCCGCGCTGCTCCTCTACGCGCTCGAGCACGACATCATCGACGCGGCACTCGTCTCGTACCTCGAGGGCGACGGCTCGACGTGGAAGGCCGTGCCGGGCGTGGCCCGCACCAAGGACGACATCATCGCGTCCGCGGGGAGCCGATACACCTACTCCGCGAACCCGCTCGCGTACTCCGACGCAGTCGAGGGTGGCGCCGAGAAGATCGCGCTCGTCGGCATGAGCTGCCAGTCTTCTTCACCCGTGATCATGAAGCAGCGCAAGGTCGGCAAGGTCGCACGACGCATCAGTCTGAACATCGGCCTGCTCTGCTCCAAGACCTTCGACGACGCCATGTTCGACGAGCTGCTCGACGCCAAGTACGGCCTCAAGCGCGCCGACATCAAGAAGATGAACATCAAGGGCAAGCTCCAGGTCTGGATGCACAACGGCGACTACCACGAGGTGCCGCTGAAGGAGTGCCACGCCTGGACGCGTGAGGGCTGCAAGATGTGCCCCGACTTCGCGGCCGAGCACGCCGACATCTCCACCGGTGGGATCGGCGCCTTCAACGACTGGACGTTGACCATCGTCCGCACCGAGATCGGCCGCGAGCTCATGGCCGGCATGGAACGCGACGGTTGGATCGAGGTTCGCCCCGGGGACGACGACCCCGGTGCGATCGAGCTGATGCACAAGCTCTCCGCGAAGAGCCGCAAGCGCTGGCCCGAGTTCGCTGTCGCGGCGCCCCGGATGATCGGGACGTAGCGCACCGTCTCCCCCGACGACGGGACTAGGTCGTCGAGGTCGTCGTCGGCAACAGCGGACCGGGCGGACTGGGCGGATCGACCTGGTCGGCGAGGTCATACAGCGTGGCCGGGTCGACCGCGTCCGGACCCGTGAAGCTGATCCCGTCGAGCGTCGACCGGTCGTAGACGAGGCGAACGACACGCGTCACGTGCTGTGGGTCGCCGGGCAGGGGATCGGGGAACGTCGCGCGGAGCACGACCGGGCCGGCGTCCGGGAAGTTCGGGTCGCGCGTGGCGGCCCGCAGGAGCGTGAAAACGTCCTCCTGCACCGCCGCGAGCAGCTGCCCGTTCGTGGTGATGGTGGGGTCGAGGGCCCACGTGACGCGGATGAAGGCACCCAGATCGGCGTCGCGGGCGAAGTCGACGTTGACCCGTGCCGGCGTCCCCGGAGCCGGGGCGACCCCACCGTTGAGCGCGGTCTCGAGCGTGTCGTTCAGGGCCTCCTCACCCGCGGGGCGCGTCGTCGTGGTCGTGCTGCCCGGGACCGTGCTCGACGTGGTGCTCGAGCTCGACGTCGTGGGCGCTGCGGTGGGCGGCGTCGTGGGCGGCGCGGTCGGGGGCGCGGTCGGCGGGATCACGACCACGGTCGGGGGGCTCGTCGGGGGCGCGGTCGGCGGCACCGTGATCGGGGGCAGCGTCGTGCTCGTGCTCGTCGACGTCGAGCTGCTCGTGGTGGACGAGCTGCTCGTCGAGGTGCGGTCCGGGACCTGGACGCTGGTCGTGTCCTTGCCGTTGTCGCCGGACACGGCGAACGCGATCCCGACGAGGACGAGCACGCCCGCGACGGCAGCACCTCCGATCAGGAGGGCACGCTTCAGCTCCGGATCCATCGGTTCGGCCACCAGGAAGAACGGTACCGACCCACGCGCCCGAAGCGGCGGCACCCCGGAGCCCCAGGCCCGCCAGCCCAGCGGTCATGATGGACGTCGTGACCGATCGCCACCTGCGCTCCGAACGGATCGGACGCTTCCTGCCACCGCTCGGCAACGAGTTCATCTCCGTCGAGGCGCTGTCGGGCATCGTGCTCTTCGTCGCCGCGGTCAGCGCGCTCGTCTGGGCGAACGTCGGCGCCGCTTCGTACGCCGACGTCTGGGGAACGCAGCTCACCCTGGGCATCGGGTCGGCGTCGATCACGCTGACGCTCGCGGGCTGGATCACCGATGGCCTCATGACCATCTTCTTCTTCGTCGTCGGTCTGGAGATCAAGCGCGAGATCGTCGACGGCGAGCTCCGGGACCGTCGCAACGCCGTGCTGCCCGTGCTCGCGGCGCTCGGGGGGATGGTGCTCCCCGCGCTCATCTTCCTGGGGGCGAACCTGGGGGGTGCCGGCGCACACGGCTGGGGCATCCCCATGGCCACCGACATCGCGTTCTCGCTCGGCGTGCTCGCGCTGCTCGGGTCGAACGTCTCGCCCGGGGCGAAGCTCTTCCTCCTCACCCTCGCGATCGTGGACGACATCGGTGCGATCATCGTGATCGCGCTCTTCTACACGTCGGACCTCCAACCCGTGTGGTTCATCGGCGTCGCCGTCGCGGTGGCCTTGGTGCTCGCGCTGCGACGCATCGGGTTGATGCACCCAGCCGTGTACCTCGTCCCGGCCGTGGTGCTCTGGGTGTCGCTCCACGACTCCGGGGTGCACGCGACCATCGCCGGGGTGCTGCTCGGCCTCCTCACCCCGGTGATCCCGGGAGACGAGCCGGGGCCGGCCGAACGACTCGAGCACCGCTTGCACCCGTGGTCGAGCTTCCTCGTGGTCCCGCTGTTCGCGCTCGCGAACGCGGGCGTGCTGCTCGGGGGCGACGCCATCGCACGGGCCCGCGACAGCGCAGTCACCTGGGGGATCGCCGCCGGCCTGGTTGTCGGCAAGACCGTCGGCATCACCGCGATGACCCTCCTCGGCCTTGCGCTCGGCCTCGGGCGCCTCCCCGTCGGGATGCGCCGCGTGCACGTGGTCGGCGTGGCGGCGGTCGCAGGGATCGGCTTCACCGTCTCACTCTTCGTCGCCGACCTCTCCTTCACGGGCACGCTGCTCGACGAAGCAAAGATCGGGATCCTCGGCGCGTCGGTCGTCGCCGGGATCCTCGGCGCCGTCCTGCTCCGGCTCGTCCGGCAGCCATCATCGGGCCCTACCATCGAAGCGGATGCCGGGTGAGGACCAGATCGTTGCGTTGGTGAGCGATCTGATGGATCGCAGCCGGATCAGCGCCGCGTTGCCGACGACCTCCTTCGTCAGCGCGGCCGACGCGGTCGCTGGCGCCGAGGTCGTCGTGATCGACCTCGGTCGCCACGCGGCTGCGGTCGCGCCAGCCCGGCAGGCCGCGCCGAGCGCCCTCATCGTCGCCTTCGGATCCCACGTCGACGAGGACCAGCTCACCGCCGCAGTCGCGGCCGGGGCCGATCGGGTCCTGCCCCGTTCCCGGTTCTTCCGCGATCCTGCCGGTGCGGTGGCGCCGGCCGGGAACTCCCCGACGGGTAACTCAGGCGAGCGCGACGAGGTCTGACGTCCATGGTCTCTGTCGTCTCCAGGGTCGAACGCGCCGCCGAGGGCCCCGGCACCATCACGTTCCTCGGCTCCGCCGGCGCGGGCGGGCGTGAGCCCGTCTCGTGGAGCCAGCTCCACGAGGACGCCCGGGCCGTGGCCGCCGCGCTCCAGGCGCGTGGCGTCGGGCCGGGCGTGCACGTCGCGCTGCTCGGGCCGACGACCCGGGCGCTCGTCACGACGATCCAGGCGACGTGGCTCGCCGGCGGCACCCTCGTCTGCCTCCCACTCCCGATGCGACTCGGGTCGATCGAGGAGTTCGTCCAGCAGACCCGCCGCCGCATCGAGAACGCCGAGGCGGCGCTCGTCGTCGTCGACCCGGAGCTCGAGCCCTTCCTGACGGTCGAGCCCGGCGACCCGCCGATGGTCCGACTCGACGAGCTCCACGGCAACGCGTCGACGTGGGAACGCCCGGCCGACGATCCCGAACGGCTCGCGATCATTCAGTTCACGAGTGGATCGACCGCAGACCCGAAGGGCGTGATGCTCCCGCACCGCTGTGTGGTCGACAACATCGACGCGATCGTCGAGGGCGCGGCGCTCGACCGCGACGACGTCGGCGTGTCGTGGCTGCCGCTGTACCACGACATGGGGCTCATCGGCCTGCTCATGACGCCGATGCTCACCGGCTTCGATCTCGGGCTGGCGCCGCCGCAGGACTTCCTGTCGTCGCCGGGCGACTGGATGCGCTGGGTCTCGGAGCACCACGCGACCATCACCGGCGGGCCGAACTTCTCGTACGCGCTAGCGGCGCGAGCGCTCCGGCGGCTCGACGGGCTCGATCTGTCCCGGTGGCGCGTCGCGCTCAACGGCGCGGAGCCGATCGATCCGAACTCGGTCGAAGCGTTCATCGAGTCGGGCGCCGCGCACGGTCTCGACGGGAAGGCCGCCTTCTGCGTGTACGGCATGGCGGAGGCGACGCTCGCCATCTCGTTCCCCGAGCCAGGCACCGGCATGACCGTCGACACCGTCGATCGCTCGACACTGGAGCACGAACATCAGGCATCGCCGGTCGCGATGTCCGACTCGGCGAGACGACTCCCGTTCCTCGGACGGACGCTGCGCGGGCTCGAGCTGCGCGTCCGCGACCCGGAGACGGGTGCACCGCGTGGGGATCGTGAGGTCGGCGAGCTCGAGCTGCGCGGGACGTCGGTGACGCCCGGGTACTTCCGACGCGACGACGTGACCGCCGCGCTGCTCCGCGACGGATGGCTCCGCACCGGCGACCTCGGCTACCTCGTCGACGGCGAGGTGGTGGTGTGCGGGAGGATCAAGGACGTGATCATCATCGGCGGCCGCAACGTGTTCCCCGAAGAGGTCGAGCGGGCCGCGGCACACGTGGACGGCGTCCGCGCGGGCAACGTCATCGCCTTCGGCACGGCGGGCCGTCGCGGCAAGGAAGGGATCGTCGTCGTCGCCGAGACGCGCGGCGAGACCGGGAGCGCGCTCCGGGACGACGTGATCGACCGGGTGTGCGACGCCGTCGGGATCCCTCCCCTCGAGGTCGTCCTGGTCGAGGCCGGGAGCCTCCCCAAGACGTCCTCCGGGAAGCTCCAACGCTCGGTCTGCAAGGCCCAGTACCGGGAAGACGAGCTCAGCCGGGCCTGAGCCCGGGCCGGATCCGGGGCCGGGCGACGCCGCGCCCGACGTCCGAGCCGCGGTTCGGCCAGAATGGTGCTCCGCCGCCCCATCGCGAGGCCATGGACACCGTCAGCACCCCCGGGACTGCCCCAGATGTTCGGGCGAGCACTCCGGCCGAGACCTCCTCTTCCGACGTCTCCCGTCGGCGCCGAGATCTCGCGCGCCTCGCGCTCATCGTCCTCGTCCTCGCCGGCGCACTGCGGCTGCCGGCCTTCTTCGTCGACGTCTTCAACTCCGACGAGACCTTCCTGGCGACCCAGGCCCAGGTGATCCGAGAAGGCGGGAACCTCTACGAGGAGGCCGCCGACCGCAAGCCGCCGCTCGTTCCCTACGTGTACGCGGGTGCGTTCGATCTGTTCGGGACGACCGATCTCTGGTCGGTCCGCGTGTTCGCGATGCTTGCCGCGGCGCTGACGGGGTTCCTCGTCGCGCTCGAGGCGCGCCGGAGGTACGGGAGGCGCGCCGCGTGGGCTGCCGGACTCCTCTGCGTGTTCGCGCTCGTCGCCTTCTCACCACAGGACGGTCAAGCCGCGAACTTCGAGATCTTCATGCTCCCGGCGATGACTGCCGCGGTCTTGCTAGCGCGCCGCGGACGGGCGATCTCTGCCGGAGCAGCGGTCGCGGTTGCGACGCTCGCCAAACAGACGGGCGCGGCGACGCTGCTCCCCGTCCTCTACCTCGTGTGGCGCGCCCGCGGGCGGCGCGGCATCACCGACGCGCTCGGTGGCTTCGGCGTGCCGCTCGCGCTCGTCGCGCTCGCTCTCGGGCCGGGTCAGCTTCTGTACTGGACGGTGCTCGGCAACGGGTCCTACGTGAGCGTGCAGACCGCGTCCACCTACGTGATCTCGTCCTTCGTGCTGATGTCGCTCGGTTGGGTCGCGTGCAACCTCCCCATCGTCTGGCGAATCCCCGTCGCGTGGCGGGATCGGCGAGACCGGGCGCGCGACGGGCTCCCCGACTACGACCTCTGGCTCTGGCTGTTCTCCGCAGTCGTCTCCGTCATGGTCGGGCTGCGCTTCTTCGGTCACTACTACCTGCAGCTCGTGCCGCCGTTGGTGCTGCTCACCGCCGGCGCTCTGTCCCGCGGCTCGAAGCGCATCGCGATCGGCACCGTCGCGGTCGCGGCCATCTGCGCGATCGCGTTCTCCGCGGCCGGTTACTTCATGCGGCCGTTCGACAAGGAGCCCGACTACCAGTCGGTCAGCCGGTACCTCGCGGCGCACGTCGACCCCGGCGACCGCGTGCTCGTCTGGGGCAGCGTGCCGGAGATCTACTGGGCATCGGGCATCCGTCCGGCCACCCGCTTCGTGACGACGCCGACGTTCCTGGCCGGCAGCGACCCCGGCCGCCCGGCCGAGGACGCGGCGCCGGAAGACAGTGACCCGACGAACTGGGACTGGTTCTTCCAGGACCTCACCGCGCACCCCCCGCGGTTCATCGTCGACACTGCGCCGGCGCAGATCCGGGGCGCGCAGTGGACCCCGATCAACCGATTCCCGAAGCTCGAGTCGATCGTGGAGTCGCGCTACTCCTACGTGACCTCGATCGACGGCATCGCCGTGTACGAGCGCAACCTGACCTGAGCTGCGAGTTTCAGACCAGGGGCCACGGCACCGCGTGGTACCCGGGCTCGGGTTCGGGAAAGCGTCCGTCCCGCAACAGATCGGCGGCGCGCATCCCGACCGCGGCGAGCTCTGCGGGCGCGAGCAACGCCGAGAGCCTCCGACCGACCGGGCCGTCGTCGAGCTCCGCCATCACTCGACACACATCCTCGACGAGCGGGGGCGGCACCGGCTCGGCGGCGAAGTCCCAGATGACGGTGCGGAGCTTCCAGTGCGGATGGAAGGTCAGACCGTGGTCGATGCCGACGATCGTGTCGTTCACCTGGTCGTGCAGACAATGCCCGCCCTTGCGGTCGGTGTTGTTGGCGAGGACGTCGAAGACGGCGAACTCCCGGAACCGGTCCTCGTTGCCGTCGAGCAGCGTGAAGTAGTGCTCTTCCGGGTCATGCTCGACGAACCGTTGGACGGCACCCGGGCCCAAGGGTCCGTCGGGACGGAGCACGGTCACGGGAACGACGTCCCACCCCAAGCCCGCGGACAGCTCGTAGGCACCGACCTCGCGGTTGCAGAGAGTGCCGTCGGGAAAGTCCCACAGCGGTCGCTCGCCACGACGGGGCTTGTAGACGGCCGGGATCGTCACGTCGTCCGCTCGTGCCTCGACCAGGAACGTCGCGTTCGACGAGTAGCGCATGCGCCCGACCACCTCGAGCTCCCCCTGCGTGAGGACCTCGGCGATCTGCTCGGGCGTCAGTTCCAGCGCGGGCAACGGTGTCCGGCCGGATCCATCGGCATGCCGCACAGGGAGCACGGCGGTCGTCCCGACGCGACGACAGTGGATCCCCGTGATGCCATCGCGCGAACCTGCGGGCGCGTCGCGTAGATGCGCGCGACGTAGCCCTCCTCCTCGTCGTCGGCCGACTCCTCGAGGTCTTCGAGCCCTTCGAGGTCGTCGTCATCGTCGTCGGACGCCGGGTGCTCGCGGAGCTCGATCAGCACCAGCTCACGCTCCGGGTCGAACCCCAGCCCGATGAGGCGCGCCCGGAACAACGGCACCGTCGGCTCCTGCAGCTCGGCAAACGCTTCGGGCAACGTGACCACGACCTCCGGATACTCGTCGGCGAGGCGATCGAGGAAGGCGATCGCCTCCGTCGCGAGCAACGCGATCTGCTCCTTCTCGACGAGCACCGTGAGCTGGCTCGTCGAGTTGCGGGCCTGCAGGTAGAACGCGCGCGCGCCGGGTTCGCCGACCGCGCCGGTGCACAGCCCCTCGACGTCGTCGAGCTCGATCTCAGGATCGTTCACGTCGGCTCCGCTTCCTGCTCGTCCGCCGTCGCGGCGGGCGGGGGAGGGCGCAGCTCGTCGAGAGTGCCGGTGTCGTTGCACTTCACCATCGACACTCCGTGGGCACTGAACTCGAACGCAGTCACCGACGCGGGCGAGACCGTGATCCGCTGGAAGAGGTCGAGGTGCACGCCGGTGTACTGCGCGATCACCGCCTTGATCGGGTCTGCGTGCGAAACGACGACCACGAGCTCGCCGGGATGCGCGGCGACCACGCCGTCGAGCGTCGCGATCATCCGGGTCTGCATGGCGGCCAGCGCTTCGCCCCCGGGGAACGCGGCGCGCGACGGGGTCCGCTGCACCACCTTCCAGAGGTCGGTCTTGGCCAGGTCGGCGATCTTCTGGCCCGTCCACTCGCCGTAGTCGGCTTCGAGGACACCATCGAGCGGCCGGACCTCGAGCCCGTGGTGCGCGGCGATCGCCCGGGCGGTCTGGGTCGTGCGCTCGATCGGGCTCGCGTACACCACTGCGACCGGGAGCTCCGAGAGTCGCTTGCCCAGCGCGTCGGCCTGCTCGCGTCCCTCGTCGCTGAGATCGATCCCCGGTGCACGACCGGAGAGGAGTGGCCCGGTCTGCGCGGTGACGGCGTGGCGCGCCAGGACGAGGCGGGTGCTGGGCGTCGCTGGGTTCGGGGTCGAGGCAGTGTCGCCTGTCGCGGTGGGCGAGGCGGTGTCGTCCGTCATCCAATCGATCGTACCGGTGGGGTTGGCGCCTACGATCAGCGGCCCATGCCTGATGCCCCCGTCACCCTCACGCCCCAGGGGCCGCCCGAGACGGTCCTCGACTCCGAGCCCGCCGACTCGCTCGATGCGCTTGCTGCGGCCCTGGCCGCGACACCGCCCCAACGCCGTGACGCGGTCGCCGACGTCGTCGCCCGCTGGCCCCGCTTCCTCGACGGGTGGGCCCAGCTCGGACAGCTCGCCCGCGACGACACCGAGGCCTACGCGGCCTTTCGTGTCGGCTACCACCGCGGACTCGACCGTCTGCGCCAGAACGGATGGCGTGGGTCGGGCTACGTGCGGTGGGAACACCCCGAAAACCGCGGGTTCCTGCGCTCGCTCGCCGGTCTCCGGCGTACGGCCGCGGCGATCGGTGAGGCCGACGAAGAGCGTCGCTGCGCCGACTTCCTCCACCAGCTCGATCCGAACTGGGATCGCGTCGAAGCCGTTGCGACGGCAAACGGCGAAGCGCCGTAGGATCGGCGCCGATGAAACGAGCACTGGTCACCGGCATCACCGGCCAGGACGGCCGACACATGTCGGAGTTCCTGACCGGCAAGGGCTATCAGGTCTTCGGCCTCGTACGAGGCCAGAACAACCCCAAAGCAAAGCTCGTCCTCGAGGAGAACCCCGCTCTCGAGGTCGTCGACGGCGACCTGCGTGATCTGTCGTCGCTGATCGCCGCGGTCGAGCAGGTCCAGCCGGACGAGGTCTACAACCTCGGTGCGATGAGCTTTGTCGCCCTCTCGTTCCGCCAGCCGGAGCTCACCGCCGACATCACCGGGCTCGGGGTGTTGCGCATGCTCGAGGCGATCCGCATCGTCGGCGGTGCCGAGAACAACCCGATCCGTTTCTACCAAGCGTCGTCGTCGGAGATGTTCGGGAAGGTTCGCGAAACGCCGCAGACCGAGAGCACGCCCTTCCACCCGCGCTCGCCGTACGGCGTTGCCAAGGTGTTCGGACACTCGATGACGGTCAACTACCGCGAGTCCTACGGGCTGCACGCCTCGTCGGGCATCTGCTTCAACCACGAGGGCCCGCGACGAGGCCTCGAGTTCGTCACGCGCAAGATCACGAACGGCATCGCGCGCATCAAGCTCAACCTGCAGGACTCGATCACGCTCGGCAACCTCGATGCCGCGCGCGACTGGGGATACGCCGGCGACTTCGTCGAGGCGATGTACCTCATGCTCCAGCAGGACGAACCCGACGACTACGTGATCGCGACGGGCGAGACGCACACCGTGCGCGAGTTCCTCGAGGTTGCCTTCCGTTGCGCCGAGATCGACGACTGGGAGCGCTACGTCAACCAGGACCCGCGCTTCGAGCGCCCCGCCGAGGTCGACCTGCTCATGGGTGACGCGAACAAGGCCAACGAGAAGCTCGGGTGGAAGCGCAAGGTCGCGTTCGAGGAGCTCGTGCGGATGATGTACGACAACGACCTCGACGAAGAGGCCACGAAGGCCGGCATCCCCCGCTAAGCGGCGGCTGCCGCGGCCTTCCTGGCTGCGACGAGGACCGGATCCCACACCGGCGAGAACGGTGGGGCGTACGCCAGATCGAGCCAGGCGAACTCTTCGGCGGTCATCTCTGCCCAGATTGCCGCCGCCAGCACGTCGACTCGCTTCGCCGCACCCTCTTGTCCGACGATCTGCGCGCCGAGCAGGCGGCCCGATCCACGCTGGGCGACGATCTTCACGTGGATCGCGGTCGATCCCGGGTAGTAGTGCGCGCGCGTCTCGCCCTCGATCGTCGCGGCAACCGCGTCGAACCCCGCGTCTTCGGCTTCGCTCTCGGTGAGCCCGGTGCGAGCGATCTCGTACCTGCAGATCTTCGAGATCGCGGTCCCGACCACGCCGGGGAAGGCGGCGTCGCCACCAGTGACGTTGATGCCCACGACCCGACCCTGCTTGTTCGCGTGCGTGCCGAGCGCGATCGCCACGTGCCGGCGCGAGACGCGGTGGAACACCTCCACGCAGTCGCCCGCCGCGTAGATGCCCTCGACCGAGGTCCGCTGGTGATCGTCGACGACGATGCCGTGCGTGTCGCCGACTGCGATTCCCGCATCGAGCGCAAGCGCGGAGCTCGGGCGCACACCGAGCCCGAGGATGACCAGGTCGGCGGGGAGGACCTCCGACTCGGTTCGCACACCGGTCACCCGACCGTCGGTCGTCTCGAAGGCTTCGACCCCCTTCCCCAGGTGCAGCGTGACACCGACCCGCTCGATCGCGGCGGCGACCCGCGCGCCCATGTCGAGATCGAGGGTGCGCATCGGCTGCGCGGCGCCGTCGACCACGGCGACGTCGAGGCCTCGCTCGACCAACGCCTCCGCCAGCTCGAGACCGACGTAGCCGCCACCCACCACCACGGCGCGTCGGGAGTCCGTGTCGCCGAGGGCATCCACCGCGGCGTGCACCGCAATCCCGTCGGTGAGCGTCTGGACGCCGAAGATCCCGGCCGCTTCGATGCCGGGCAGGGGCGGGCGGGTCGGCGTCGCGCCGGTCGCGATGACCAGGTGATCGAACGGCTCGTCGGCCTCGGTGCCGTCCGCGAGGCACCGCACCCGGACCGTGCGTCGGGTCGGGTCGATCGCGAGCACCTCGTGACCGGTCCGGACGTCGATGCCCCGCGCGCGGTGCTCCTCGGGTCTGCGGGCCACGAGGTCATCCGCGCTCGCGACCAGTCCGCCGACGAAGTACGGGATCCCGCACGCGGCGTACGACGTGAACGCTCCCCGCTCGAAGCAGACGATCTCCAGGTCATCGCGTCGGCGCCGGGCGATCGCCGCGGCGGACATCCCGGCAGCGTCACCCCCGATCACGACCATGCGGTCGGTCACGTCGGGGCGCCGGCGCGCTGCAGCGCCGCTGCTGCCTCGGCGACGAACCGGTGCACCAGCTCGCCCGCAGGAACGAGCTCGTCGATCGCGCCCACTCCCTGCCCGGCTGGGTAGCACTCGCGCGTCGGGTCGACGCCCTGGGCCTCGTCGCCCTGCGGCAGGTGGAGGAAGCCACCCACCGCGGCCGCCATCATCTGGTCGGGGAAGGGCTTGAGCTCCTCGGGATGAGCATCGAAGTGCTTCGTGGTCTCGTTGCGCACGACGCGCATGGGCTTCCCGCTGAACGCACGGCTGACGACGGTGCCGTCCTCGCCGGTGAGGAGGAGCGCGTCCTTGTAGCCCGGCGCCGAGCGCGCCTCCGGGGTCGCGATGAAGCGGGTCCCGACCCACACACCGTCGGCGCCGAGCATGAGCGAGGCCGCCAGCCCGCGGCCGTCGAAGATGCCGCCCGCCGCGACGACCGGGACGCGGTCGCCGACCGCGTCGACGATCTGGGGAACGAGCGGCATGGTGGCCACCGTCCCGGTGTGGCCGCCCGCCTCGGTGCCCTGCGCCACGACCAGGTCGCAGCCCGCCTCGACCGCGGCGATCGCGTGCCGCACCCGACCGCACATGTTGACCACCAGCACATTGTTGCGATGGCAGAGGTCGATCACCTCACGGGGGACACCGAGCGCGGCCACGAACACCGGCACGCGCTCCTGGATCATGAGCTCGACGTTGTGCAACAGCTGGTCGGGCAACGCGGTGAGCAGGTCGACCCCGAACGGCTTGTCGGTGAGTGCTTGCGTCGCGCGAATCTCGTCGACCATCTCCTGGCTCGTCATCGCCCCCGCACCGAGGCATCCGAAGCCACCGGCTTCGGAGACCGCGGCGACAAGTCGGTGGTACGACACACCGCCCATGCCTGCGAGCATGACCGGATGTTCGACTTGCAGGACATCCGTGAGACGAGTGTGGGTGAGTCGGGTCGCCATCCCCTCAGGCTAACGTCGGTTCGGTGACCGACTCCGCAGTGCCAGCCGGTCCGCTGGTGGGCGTGATCATGGGCAGCGACTCGGACCTACGGGTGATGCAGGACGCGGTCGACGTGCTCACCGAGTTCCGCGTGCAACACGAGGTACGGGTCGTCTCGGCGCATCGCACTCCCGATGTGATGGTGGAGTACGCCCGCACTGCGGTCGATCGGGGACTGCGCGTGATCATCGCCGGCGCAGGCGGCGCGGCGCACCTCCCCGGCATGACCGCATCGATGACGACGTTGCCCGTGATCGGCGTCCCCGTGCCACTCGCGCAGCTCGACGGGCTCGACTCGCTCCTCTCGATCGTGCAGATGCCCGCCGGCATCCCCGTCGCGACCGTCGCGATCGGAAACGCTCGGAACGCGGCGCTCCTCGCGGTTCGGATCCTCGGGATCGCCGACCCCGAGCTGCGCGCCGAGCTCGCTCGCTTCGCGGACACACTCGCTGATGCGGTGCGTGAGAAGGACGAAGCGTTCCGAGAGCACGGCCGCGCGGGCTGACCGCGAGGTCCGAGGATCGATGGGGTCCGAGGATCGATGGGGTCCGAGGGTCGATAGGGTGCGCGCCATGTGGCCCGCACCGCACGCTCAGGAACATCCCGACAAGTCCGCGTTCGTGATGGCGTCGACCGGCGAAGTCGTCACCTACCTGGAGCTCGACCAGCGCTCGAACCGGCTCGCGCGGCTCCTCTACGACCGGGGCCTCCGGTTCGGTGACCACGTCGCGATCTTCATGGAGAACAACGACCGCTACCTCGAGGTCGCGTGGGCTGCGCAGCGATCGGGGCTCTACTTCACCCCGATCAACTTCCACTTCAACGCCGAAGAAGCCGCGTACATCGTCGAGAACTGCGACGCGACGGCGCTCGTGACGTCGGTCGCGCTCTCGGAGGTGGCGAGCGCCATGACCACGCTCCTCCCGGCGAAGGTCGAGACCCGGCTCGTCGTCGGCGGCGCCCTCGACGGCTACGAGTCGTACGAAGCGGCGATCGCCGCGCACCCGCCCGAACCGCTCGAGGAAGAGCTCGAGGGGCACGCGATGATGTACTCGTCGGGGACCACCGGACGCCCCAAGGGGATCAAGTACCTCCTCGAGCGGAAGCCGGTCGGGAACCCGACCGCGGCGCTCGCCGGCTTCCAAGCTACCTACGGCGTCGGACCGGAGACGGTGTACCTCTCGCCCGCGCCGCTCTACCACGCTGCTCCGCTGCAGTTCTGCATCGGTGTCACCCGCTTCGGGGGGACCGACGTGATCCTCGAGCACTTCGACCCCGAGCTCTGTCTCGCCGCGATCGAGCGGTACCGCGTCACCCACGCGCAGTTCGTCCCGACGATGTTCGTACGGATGCTGAAGCTCCCCGAAGCGGTGCGCGCAAAGTACGACGTGTCGTCGCTGCAGACGGTCATCCACGCGGCCGCGCCGTGCCCGATCGAGATCAAGCGCCAGATGATCCAATGGTGGGGACCGATCATCTCGGAGTACTACGCGTCGACCGAAGGCATGGGCTCGACCCAGATCACCAGCGAGGAATGGCTCGCGCACCCTGGCTCGGTGGGCCGGCCGTTCTTCACGACGCTCCACATCGTCGGCGAGGACGGCGAAGAGCTGGCGGTCGGTGAACCCGGCATCGTGTGGTTCGAGCCGGGCGAGCGTGCGATGGACTTCGAATACCACAAGGACGCGGCGAAGACCGACAGCACGCGCGACGAGCACGGCTGGTCGTCAGTCGGCGACATCGGGTACCTCGACGACGAGGGGTACCTCTACCTCACCGATCGACGCGACTTCATGATCGTGTCGGGAGGCGTGAACATCTATCCGCAAGAGGCCGAGAACCTGCTGATCACGCATCCGAAGGTCATGGACGCGGCGGTGTTCGGCATCCCCGACGAGGAGATGGGCGAGCGGGTGCACGGGGTCGTGCAGCCGATCGACATGGACGGCGCCGGTCCGGAGCTCGAACGTGAGCTGCTCGCGTTCTGCCGCGACCACCTCGCCCACTACAAGTGCCCGAAAGCGATCGACTTCGATCCCGAGCTTCCCCGCCAGCCGACGGGGAAGCTCTACAAGCGGTTGTTGCGCGACCGCTATTGGGGCGACAAAGAGAGTCGGATCGTCTGAGCGCCAGGAGTCCGGTGGTGGATGCTTACCGCGCGCTGCTCGATGATCTCGTCGCCGAGCAAGCGAGCCTCGACGACCTCGTCGCCTCGCTCGACGAGACGGGTTGGGACGAGACGACGCCCGCAGAGGGGTGGACGGTGCGCGACCAGATCGCGCACCTCGCCGCGACTGAAGAGTGGGCCGCGCTCTCGCTCTCCGATCCCGACGGGTTCCGCACCGAACGAGACCGGCTGCTCGAGGATGCCGTCGCGCGCGCGGAGGAGTCGAAGCGCGGACTGCTCACCCGCCGGCCACCGCAGGGCGCGTCGGCACTCGCGTGGTGGCGAGACGGTCGGGGGACGACGGTCGACCAGCTCGGTGCACACGGCGCGAAGGACCGTCTGCCGTGGTTCGGGCCGGACATGTCGGCGATGTCGTTCGCGACCGCACGCCTGATGGAGACCTGGGCCCACGGCGTCGACGTCGCGGATGCTCTCGGGATCGAACGGGTCCCGACGAACCGATTGCGGCACGTCGCCGACCTCGGCGTCCGGACCCGGGGCTTTGTCTACGTGTCGCGCGGACTCACCGCACCCGACGTCCCGATCCGGATCGACCTCGCGACCCCGGACGAAGACGACGTGTGGTCCTGGGGTCCCGCGGAGGCTGCGGACTCGGTGCTGGGCTCGGCGCTCGACTTCTGCCTCGTCGTGACCCAGCGTCGGAACCCGGCCGACACCGACCTGCACGTCAGCGGCGCCGCGGCCACCGAGTGGATCGGCATCGCGCAGGCCTTCGCCGGCGCACCGACCGACCATCGCCCACCGACCCGCTGAGGCCTGCGATCGCTGTTTCCAGACCTGCGTCTCTGAGCGTCGAATGGGAAGGTGAGAGACGCATCCAGGTCTAGGGGGCGGGGAAGGTCGGGGGGCGCTTGGCGATGAACGCCGCGACGCCCTCGCGGCCGGCCGGGGACTCGCCGGCCCGGACCATGGCTGCGGCCTCGCCGGCGAGCTGCGTGTGCAGGTCGTTGCCCAGCGACCCGCGCAGGAGCTGCTTCGCGACACCGAACGCTCCGGTCGGCCCGGCCGCGAGTCGCGTCGCGAGCTTCTCGGACTCGGCGACGAGCTCGTCGTCGGGGACGACGCGCGTCACGAGGCCCCACTCGCACGCTTCGTCGGCCGACAGCGCACGGTTCGTGAGCGTCAGCTCGAGCGCGCGGTGCAGCCCGACGACGCGAGGGAGGTACCAGGTCGAGCCACCGTCGGGCACGAGCCCGATCGCGGTGTAGGCCATCATGAGCTTCGCCGACGCGGCAGCGATCACGAGGTCGGCACCGGCGACGAGCGCGAGTCCAGCCCCCGCCGCGCTACCTTGCACGGCGGCCACGACCGGAACCGGCAGCGCACCGAGTCCTTCGATCGCGGGATGCAACGCAGCGAGGATCTCGCCCAGTGCGCTCCCGAGCGCGTCGCCCGACTCGGCGAACGACTGGACGTCGCCGCCGCCGCAGAACCGTGGACCAGCGCCGGTGAGCAGGACCGCGCGCACCTGCGGCGCGCCGGCGATCTCGGACACCGCCGTGCCGAGCGCGCGCGCGAGTGCGAGATCGATCGCATTCGCAGCGTCGGGACGATTGAGCGTGAGGTGCGCGACCCCGTCGCGGATGTCGAGGAGTACGGCGTCGGCGGAGGATCGTTCGGACACGGAGTCTCCAGTCAGCGGGCCGGGTCAGTGTGGCCGGGTCAGTGTGGCCGGGTCAGTGTGGGAGATCACGGTACGGGAGGTCGACGTCGACCCGGGGCTCCGGCGGCAGCCCGAGCACGTGCTCGCCGACGATGTTGCGCTGGATCTCGTCCGTCCCGCCCCGGATCGAGATCGACGGCGCGGTGAGGAACAACGTCTGCCACTCGCCGGCACCGTCATCGTCATCGCGGCCCTCACTGGCGTCGACGGCGATCGCGACCCCGGCCGGTCCCAGCACCCCGAGCGCGAGGTTCGCGGTCGCGGTGATCGTCGCGGCGCCCCGCAGCTTCATCCCCGACCCTTCGGGACCGGGCGGGCGCCCAGCGCGGGCACCGTCGCGGGCCCGGCGGGTCGTGAGCCGCATCACCTCACTCTCGACGTAGGCCGCGCGCACCGCATCGGCACGGACGGGATGGATGTCGCGCGCCGCCGTGAGCTCGAGCAGCCGCTGCATCGGGGTGCCCATGCCGGTGTTGGTCGAAGTGGCAGCACCCCGCTCGTTGGCGAGCGCGGTCCGAGCGAGCGGCCAGCCCTCGCCGACGGCTCCGATCCGATCCGCGTCCGGGATGCGCGCGTCGTCGAGGAACACCTCGCTGAAGTGGGCATCGCCGTTCATCTGACGCAGGGGGCGGACCTCGACCCCGGGCGCGCCCATGTCGAGCGCGAACGCCGTGATCCCTGCATGCTTGGGGACGTCGGGATCGGTGCGGGCGAGGAGGAGGCCCCAGCGCGCGTAGTGCGCGCGGCTCGTCCACACCTTCTGGCCGGTCACCCGCCACTCGTCGCCATCACGCGTGGCCCGGGTCGAGACGTTGGCGAGATCCGAGCCCGCCCCGGGCTCCGAGAAGAGCTGGCACCAGATCTCGGACCCGGTCCGGATCGGCGGCAGCCAGCGCGCCGCCTGCTCCGGTGTCGCGATCGACAGGACCGTCGGGCCGACCACGTGCAGTCCGACGAGGTACGGGTACAGGTCCGGCTGCTCGAAGCGCCCCAGCGCGCGGGCGATCTGGCTGACCTCGGACGCGGACGCCCCCCGACCGCCGTGTTCGCGGGGCCAGGTCGGGACGGCCCAACCCCCGCCGGCGAGCACCTCGAGGTACGCGCGTCCGGGCGCCAGGTCGTCCTGACCAGCACCGAGCACCGTGACCGACGCGGCGAGATTCCTCGGCGCCAGGCGGCCCGAGATCGACGCGTCGATCTCGGCGCGCATCGCTTCGGCGCTCAGGGATTCGCGGCCCACGCGCTCGATCGTACGGCTACTCGCTGGAGATCGCGTCGAGCACGTTGAGGCGGGCGGCGCGGCGCGCCGGTGGCACGCCGGACAGCAGTCCGGCGAGTCCGGCGAGCACGACGAGGATCACGAGCTGCCCGACCGGCACCGAGAGCGTGATGCCTTCGCTCTCGAGCGCCTTGATGATCGCGATTCCGAACACGAGCCCGATCACGAGACCGAGCAACGAACCGAAGATCGCGACGATCACCGCCTCGCTGCGGACCATGCGCCGCATCTGACGACGGGTCATGCCCACCGCGCGCAACAAGCCGAGCTCTCGCGTTCGCTCGTAGATCGAGAGCGCGAGCGTGTTCACGATCCCGATGAGGGCGATCAGCACGGCGAAGAGCAACAACACGTACATGAGACCGAGGATCTGGTCGAACTGCGCGATCTGGCGATCCTTGAACTCGGCCTTGTTCTCGGCCTCGATGCCACCGACGTTCTTCGCGACTTCCTTCACGATCGCGTTCGCGTCCTTCGTCGTCGCCCCCGAGGGCTTGCGGACGAAGACGAAGAGATCCGTGGCATCGGTGAACCGCTGCTGCCACTGGTCGGTCGCCGGGTCGAAGCCCAGGAGGTAGTCACTGTTCGAGCCCGTGGCCTTGGCGTCGGTGAAGACCCCCGCGACGGGAACCGCCTCGACCGCGGTGACGGCGGGGAATCGCATGGCCACGAAGGCAGCCTTGTGGCAGAGCACCCGGGCCCCGGAGAGCCCCTCGTCGGCGAAGCACGTCCGTTCGTCGGCAACGCTCTCGGAGAGGACCGCACCGCCCGAGCGCAGCGCGGCCTGATCGAGGGTGCCCCGGAGCGGCACCTCGCTCGTCTGCCGGAAGTTGGGGGTGACCCCGAGGACCTCGGTCGCCGCACCATCGACCTCCGCCGTACCGGAACGCCACTGGACGACAGTGCCCGGCGACCCGAACTGTTCGGTGAACTTCGCGCGCACCTGCGCCGCGGCGTCGGGAGAGAACGGGGCGAAGTTCTTCGGCGAGAGGATGAAGTCAGCGCGCGTCTGGTCGTCGATCGCCGTCGAGATCGTGGTCTTGAACGAGGCTCCGAAGATGGAGATCAGCGTCACGAGCGCGAGCCCGATCATCAGTGCTGCGGCAGTCGACGCGGTGCGACGCGGGTTGCGCATCGCGTTCTGCTCCGCGAGCACACCGGTGATGCTCTTGCGCCGCTCCGCCGGGTAGCTGATCACGCGCGCGGCCGGACGGGCGAGCAACGGGCTGAGCATGGAGACACCGACGAACACGACCGCGGCAGAGATGCCGACTGCGAGCGCCGCGGAGTTCCCTGAGGCACCGAAGAGCCCGTACGCGAGCACGAGCACACCGATGAGCGTGAGGACGGTGCCCCACACGTAGCGACGGTGCCCCGAGGTCCCCGTGAGGGTCTGATCGCGCAGCGCCGCGATCGGCGGAACGCGCGCCGCGCGGCGGGCGGGTGCAATGGCGGACACGAACGTGACGAGTGTGCCCACGATGAGGGACACGACGATCGTTCGCAGCTGGATGTCGAGCGGTCCATTCGGCAGGTCGATCCCGAACGCGCTCAGGAGACCTTCGAGCGGTTTCACCAGCAGGATGCCGAATCCGAGACCCACGACGGACGAGAAGATCCCGACGACCAGCGCCTCGAAGGCCACCGATCCGACCACCTGCCCGCCACTCGCGCCGAGCGCGCGCATGAGTCCGATCTCTCGTGTGCGCTGGGCCACCGTGATCGAGAACGTGTTGTAGATGATGAAGGCACCGACGAACAGCGAGATCAGGGCGAAGATCAGCAGGAAGGTGTTGAAGAACGACAGGTTCTCTTTGATCGCGTCGGACTGCTCCTTGGCGAGCTGGTCGCCGGTGATGGCCTGGAGCTGCGGGACTGCCGTGCCATCGGCGGACAGTTCGGCACGGAACGCGGGGAGCCGCTGACGGATCGCGTCGCGCAGCTCCACTTGCGACACGCCGTCGTCAGCACGCACCTCGATCGAGTCCCACTGGTCGACGCGGTTCATCACCGCTTGCGCCGTCTTCGGGGTGAACGCCGCAAGGGTCGCGCCGGCGAGGCCGTCCTCCTTGCCACCGAACTCGAACACTCCGGTGAGGGTGAACGCACGCGGATCGACCGTCAGGAAGGTGATGGTGACCTTGTCGCCGATCTTGAAGTTGCCGTCCTGTGCGGTCTTGACGTCGAGGGCGACCTCGTCGGGGTTGCTCGGCTGCTGCCCGAGCTCACCCCGGTACTTGACCAGCTCGAGGGACTGGTTGACCGAGGCCTGCTTCGGATACCACGTCGTCCCGAACGTCGGCGCCTGGTTCTGGATGGCCTCGCCGTCCTTGCCCTGGACGAGCGCGTACTGGAAGACGTTGCCCTGCGCCTTCGCGACACCGGGCACCTGCCGGACGAGCTGATCGAGCGCCTGCGACACCGGCGGCCGCGTCTGTCCGCCGTTGCCGTTCTGGCCCTGGGCCTTGAACGGCTCCTTGGCGCGCACGACGGTGTCGACGCCTTTCGTCGCATCGACGAACAGGCTGTCGAACACGCCGCCGAGCGTGTCGGTGAGCACGAAGGTGCCCGCCATGAACGCGACGCCGAGGATGACCGCAATCGACGTGAGGGCGAGGCGGAACTTGCGCGCGAAGAGATTCTTCAGGGTGAGGTGACCCACCGATCAGGCCCCCAGCTGCTTCATCTTGTCGATCACCGTGTCAGTCGTCGGACCCGTGATCTCGGCGACGATCTTCCCGTCGGCGAGGAACACGACGCGATCGGCGTAGCTCGCGGCACCCGGATCGTGGGTGACCATCACGATGGTCTGGCCGAGGTCGGTGACGGCATGGCGCATGAACCCGAGGATCTCCGCGCCGGCCTTCGAGTCGAGGTTTCCCGTGGGCTCGTCGGCGAAGACGATGTCGGGGCTGCTCACCAGCGCGCGCGCCACGGCGACGCGCTGCTGTTGACCACCGGACAGCTCGGTCGGCTTGTGCGTGAGGCGGTTCCGCAGGTTCACGGTATCGACGATGCGGTCGAACGCGGCCTGATCGGGCTTCTTCCCCGCGAGCGACAGCGGCAGCGTGATGTTCTCCGCCGCGGTGAGCGTGGGAATGAGGTTGTACGACTGGAAGATGAATCCGATGTTCTCGCGCCGGATCAACGTGAGCTGCTTCTCCGACGACGCGCTGACATCGATGTCTCCGAGGAACACCTTCCCGGACGTGAGCCGGTCGAGGCCCGCGAGGCAGTGCAGCAAGGTCGACTTCCCCGACCCGGACGGCCCCATGATCGCAGTGAACTTGTGCCGTGCGAACTCGACGCTGACGTCGTCGAGCGCGCGCACCTCGGCTTCGCCGGAGCCGTACACCTTCATCGCGTTGACGACGCGGGCCGCGACGCCGGTCTCGGTCGGGGCGGCGTTGGGGGCAGTGGTGGTCACGAGAGCAGCTCCTGCGGGGGACAGCGGATCGGAGAACGTTCCTCGAACCGCCACGCTACGCGACCGGCGGCCCCGTGGGCTCCGTGGGCACCGACGGTTCGTCGTTCCGGCTCGGATACCGCCCGGGGTCGACCTCACGGTGGCGCCCCGCCCACACGAACCATGCGACGCCGACGAACATCACGAGCAGGCTCACCCAAGCGTTGACGCGGAGCGGTCCGACCAGCGGTGCATCGTCGATGCGCAGGTTCTCGAGCCAGAAGCGCCCGAAGCAGTACAACGCGAGGTACAACGCGCCGAGCTGCCCGGTGTGGAGACGCCAGCGCCGCTCGACCCACAGCAGCGCGGCGAGCACCAGCAGGCAGTAGATCGACTCGTACAGGAACGTGGGATGGAACGTCGCGTACTGTCCGAAGCCGGCAGGACGGTGCACAGGATCGATCTCGAGGCCCCACGGGAGCTTGGTGGGCTCACCGAACAGCTCCTGGTTGAAGTAGTTGCCGAAGCGACCGATCGCCTGCGCCAGGATCAGGCCGGGCACGATCGCGTCGACGAGCAGGAACGTGTCGAGGTGCTTCACGCGGCACACGATCAGCACCGCGATGAGTCCGCCGGCGACGACACCCCAGATGGACAGCCCGCCCTTCCAGATCTCGAAGACCTTGATCCAGTCGCCCTGGAACTTCTCCGAGTCGGTGAGCACGTGGTACAGCCGCGCGCCGACGACGCCCCCGATCACGATCCAGACGACGATGTCCTGCCAGACCCGCTTGTCCTGACCCCACCGCGTCCACCGCCGTTCCGTCATCCAGGCGGCGATCACCACCCCGACGGCGAGTAGGACCCCGTAGATGTGCAGGGGGATCGGACCGACGTCGAGGGTCCCGTTCGAAGGACTCGGGATCGAGGCGAGCAGGAACGACATCGGACGAATCGTACGGCGTTGCTACAGGATGATGGTCCCCGGCGCCGATACTCGTGTCATGCGCTCCCCCACCGCTTCTCGCCGGACGACTCGGGCGAGGACTCGCCTCGCCGTCGCCGTCGCCGCCCTGGGTGTGCTCGGCGCAGCCGCGTGCGCGCCGGTGGCCTCGGCGCCGGCACCCTCGCTGCCGGTGCGGACCGGGATCCAGAACGGGTCGATCGCCGGCTGCCCGGTCTTCCCGGCGGACAACCCGTGGAACGCCGACGTGTCGACGCTGGCGAAGCGCTCGAACTCGGACGCGATGATCAGCCAGATCCAGGTCGACGGCTCCGACTTCCTCCACGCCGACTTCGGTGGAGGCGGCGCCTACGGGATCCCGTACGTGACGGTGCCCGCGGACGAGCCGCTCGTTCCGACGCACTTCTTCGATTGGCCGGGCGAGAGCGACCCGGGCCCGTACCCGATCCCGCTCGGTGCCCCCGTCGAGGGTGGGAGCGACCGACACGTGCTCGCGGTGCAGCAGGGCACGTGCAAGCTGTTCGAGCTGTACAACGCATCGCCGGGCGCCGGGCGGTGGGAGGCGAGCAACGGAGCGACGTTCGACCTGCGATCGAACGCGACGCGACCCGCGGGCTGGACCTCCGCCGACGCGGCCGGCCTGCCGATCTTCCCGGGGCTGGTCCGCTACGACGAGGTCGCCGCCGGTGTGATCCGCCATGCGCTGCGCGTCACGTTCTCGAGCACCCAACAGGGATACGTCGCGCCGGCGACCCACCTGGCGTCGAACGACACGAACCCGAACCGTCCGCCGATGGGTCTCCGGCTCCGACTCAAGGCGAGCTTCGACCTCTCGGGCTTCCACGGCCAGTCACGCGTGATCCTCCAGGCGATGAAGACCTACGGACTGCTCGTCGCGGACAACGGATCCAACTGGTTCGTCACCGGTGCTGCGGACTCCCGCTGGGACGACAACGACCTGAACCAGCTCAAGACCGTTCCCGGGACCGCGTTCGAGGTGCTCGACACGGGACCGATCACCACGGGATGATCGGGTGATGCGCATCGGCGTGTCGCTCAAGAGTGCCTACGGCCCCGTCGACCCCCGCGAGGGCGCCCGGCAGATGATCGAGCGCGCCGCCACCGCGCGCGCGGCCGACCTCGACTCGCTCTTCGTCGGTGACCACCACGCCACCGGGCCGTTCGCCTACTACCAGAACATCCCGATCATGGGTCGGCTGCTCGCGGAGTGGGGCGACCGGACCTCGGGCGTGCTCATGCTCCTGCCGCTCTGGGAGCCCGTGCTCGCGGCCGAGCAGCTCGGGACGCTCGCGGCGATCGCCGAAGGGCCGCTCGTGCTGCAGTGTGCACTCGGCGGAGGTGACCAGCAGTTCGCGGCCATGGGCGTCTCGATCAGCGAGCGACGCGCGCGGCTCGAGCAGGGACTCGACATCATCCGACGGTTGCTCGACGGCGAGACGGTGACGAGCACCGACGGCCCGTACCGCGTGGAGGCCGCGCGGGTCGCGCCGATCCCTGCCACAAGACTCGAGATCTGGATCGGCGCCGAGGCCGCGCCCGCGATCGATCGCGCTGCCCGGCTCGGTGACGGGTGGCTCGCGAACGCGAACGTCGTCCCGGACGACGCGGCGACGCAGGCCACGCGGTACTTCGAGCGCTGCACCGCGGCCGGTCGAGCGCCGGGCGTCGTCGCCATCCGCCGCGACGTGCACGTCGGTGCCGATCACGACGACGCCGATCGCGTCGCCGGGCCGATCGTCGCATCGGGGTACCGTGGGTTCCGCCCCGAGGCGTGCACGTACGGGTCCGTCGACGAGGTCGTCGAGCGCTTTCGGTCATACGCAGCGATGGGATACACCGACGTGATCGTGCGACACCTCGCCGAGGAGCACGCCGACGTGCTCGGCTCCATGGAGCGGCTCGGTGCGGTGCGCGAAGCACTGCGCGACGTCTGAAGGGAGGAGGACGATGAGCGTCTTCTCGTCCCGCCCGACCCCTGATCCGGCCGGCCCCGGGCAGGAGTCGGTGTGGGACTACCCCAGGCCACCACGCGTGGAGCCCGTCCCGCAGCGCCTGCGGGTGGTGCTCGCTGGCCAGACGATCGCCGAGACGGTCGGCGGGTTCCGGGTGCTGGAGACGAGTCACCCGCCGAACTACTACTTCCCGCCACACGACATCGTCGAAGGTGCCGTGGAGCGCGCCAAGGGCGCATCGTTCTGCGAATGGAAGGGTCGCGCGCACTACTTCACCGTGCGCGGTGGACGCATCGAGGGTCGCAGCGCCGAGCGCGTCGAGTCCGAGGCTGCGTGGGGGTACGACGAGCCGAGCGCGGCATTCGAACCGATCCGCGGGTACGTCGCGTTCTACGCGAGCCGGATGGACGAGTGCTTCGTCGACGACGAGCAGGTGCGCGCGCAGCCCGGCGGCTTCTACGGCGGGTGGATCACCAGCGACGTCGTCGGCCCGTTCAAGGGCGGTCCCGGATCACGTGCCTGGTGACTGGCGCCTGGTGACTGGCGCCTGGTGATGGAGCTGGTGAGCGCCGCCGGGTGGGGACGGCTGGTGAGACGCGGCCTCGCGATCGCCGCGTGCACCACGCTGTTCGCACCCGTGTTCACTCCGGCCGCAGGAGCGATACCCCGGGATCCACGGCTGGCAGCCGTCCACTCCTGGGCGTTCGCGATCGGCGACGGGACGCTGCGCGGTGATCTGCGGTCGCGCTATGACGACTTCGACCTCGTGATCGTGGACGGCGAGGACGTGAGCACCACGCAGGTGCGCGAGCTGCACGCGTCGGGCGCACTCGTGCTCGGCTATCTCGACGTCGGCAGCATCGAACGCGGTCGGAGCTGGTTCCAGCAGGCGCGGCCGTACCGTCTCGACTACTGGGGTGACTGGGGTGAGTGGTACGCGAACGTGGCCGCGCCCGAATACCGGTCGTTGTTGGCCGAACGGGTCGCGCCCACGATGATGGACAAAGGCCTCGACGGGCTGTTCCTCGACAACCTGGACATGATCGAGACCCACCCCGCGCAGGCCCGCGGCATGCGAACGCTCGTGGGTCGGCTCGCAGACGAGGTCCACGGCAACGGCAAGCTCCTGTTCGCGCAGAACGGCGACCACGTCCTCGGACGGATGCTCACGTCGCTCGATGGTTGGAACCGCGAGGACGTCGGTTCCACCTACGACTTCCACGACGGCGAGTACCGACGCACCTCGTCGGCCGACACCGCTGCGGCGCAGCAGGCCCTCCGCCGGATCGGTGCGAGAGGCGTGCTCACGCTGGCGACGGGCTACACCGACGGCTCACCCGGTCAGGACGCCAACGTCGCCGCGCAGGCGTGCGCCGCGGGTGCGCTTCCGTTCATCAGCGACATCGAGCTGACGCGGATCGCGCCGGCTGCGCGCTGCCCGATCGTGCCGTGACCTCCGCCAGCTACTTCAAGAGGCGGGACATGCGCCGGTCGGCGAGGATCTTGCCGCCGGTCTGCTCATTCGGGCAGTAGACGACTTCGTGGGACTCGTACGACACGCGCTGCAGCTCGGTCCCACAGCTCGGGCACGGCGTGCCGGCCCGGCCGTGCACCTCGAAGTTGCCGCCGAGCTTGGGCTCGGCCAACCCGCCGGTGCGGGCTCGTTCGCGCTCCAGACCGTCGACGAGGACCGCGCGCACCGCGTCGAGCAACCGCTGCCGTCCTTCGTCGGCGAGCTGCGCGAGCGTCGAGTACGGCGAGATCTGGGCGCGCCAGAGCGCGTCGTCGGAGTAGCCGCGACCGATACCTGCCACCGTGTGCTGATCGCGCAACCACGTGTGGATGCGTCGCTTGTCCTCGCCACGGAGGACGAAGTCGGCGAAGTCCTGCGAGTCGGGCTCCGGACCAAGGCGGTCCAGTGGCCCGTCGTCGCCCGGCGCGAGGACCCACCACGCGGCCTTTCGCTCGTGGCCGTACTCGCGCACGAGGAGCGCGGGCCCGATCCCACCGTCGTCTCCCGAGAAGCGCAGGCGCACGACGCCCCCCTTGCCGCCCCTGTTCTTCTTGGGGACCGGCTCGACGTCGACGCGGCCGGCCTGGGAGAGGTGGATGAGCAGGCGGTGCCCGTCGTCGAACTCGACGACGAGGTACTTCCCCCGGCGACCGACGTGGGTGAGGACGTGCCCGACGAGCGCCTCGGGGGGAGGCACCACGGTGTTCAGGGACGAGAAGCTGTGCGGCTCGTAGCCCTCGAGGGTGCGTCCGCCGACCGCGGCGTCGAGGCGCTCGGCCAGCGCCTGCATCTGGGGGAGCTCGGGCATCGCATCACCTGGTGAGCGCGGGGTCTCCCGCCGCGGGCTCGACGTCGTCGGTCGGGGCTGCTTCGGACTCTTCCTCGAACGGTGCGACGACGAACATCTCGCCGTCCGGTGAGAACGACTCGATCGCGGCTTCGCTCCGAGCCTGGTCTCTGATCTTGGCCGCGTTCCCACGCGGCATGAGCAGCGTACAGACCAGTCCGATCACGGCCACGAACACCGCGACCCAGAACGTGCGGTGCAGCGCTCCTGCGAACGCGTCGGAGACCGCCCCCTTGACCGCGGGCGGGACGGTCGAGTCGGTCGACGGCGTCAGCACCTGTGAGGCGTCGACCTGCACACCGCCGAGCGCCGAGGACAGCCGACTCGTGAGCGCGGTGAGCATCACCGACGTCGCAATCGCGACGCCGATCGCGCCACCGAGCTGGCGCGTGAAGTTCACCATCCCCGTGGCCACACCCATCTGGCGCAGACCCACCGAGTTCTGCGCGGCGAGCGACGTCGACATGAAGACGAGCCCCATGCCGAACCCGAGCACGATCAGGTAGCCGCTCAGCTCGAGCTGACCCGACTGTGCGGTGAGGCGTGTGAGCAGGAACGTGCCGACCACGACGAGCGCCGCGCCGGTCATGACGATCACGCGGAAGCCGACCTTCAGGACCAGTCGCGCGCCACCGGCGGAGCCGATCATCATCGCCAGCATCATGGGGATCAGGATGCGCCCCGCACCCGTCGCCGACTCGCCCAGCACGGTGCTCCCGTAGAGCGGCATGAAGGAGAGGACGCCGAACATCGACATGCCGAGGAACGCGGTGATCACCGCCGCGGCGCGCAGGCCAGGCACCTTGAACAGGTCGAGCGGGATGAGCGGTTCGGTCGCCTTCCGCTCGATCATGAGGAACGCCACGAGCAGCGCCGCGCTGGCCGTGAACGCGCCGACGACCTGGAACGAGTCCCATGGGTGCTCGCGCCCACCGGTCTCGAGTGCGTAGACGAGGAGCGATGTCCACGCGAGCAATGTGATGACCCCGGGCCAGTCGAGCTTGTGCTTGTGTCGTTCGAGGAGCGGCTCGACCATCACCAGAGCGACGAGCGTGATGGCCACGATCCCGATCGGGAGGTTCACGTAGAAGACCCAGCGCCAGGAGAGCTGGTCGGTGAGGAAGCCGCCGAGGAAGGGTCCGAGCACGGACGAGAGGGCGAACACGGCCGAGTACACCGCGGAGATCCGCGCCCGCTGCTCCATCGTGTAGAGGTCGGCGCTGATCGTCTGCGCGACCGGGAGGATGCAACCGGCCCCGATGCCCTGGATCGCACGGAAGATCACGAGCGCAGTCATCGTCTGGGACATCCCGCACAGCGCGGAGCCGACGAGGAAGATCGTCATCCCCGCAAGGAAGATCTTCTTCCGTCCGAACATGTCGGCGAGTCGGCCCCAGAGCGGGATCGTCGCGATCTCCGCGAGCAGGAACCCCGAGAACACCCATGCGTACGAGTCGAGGCCGTGCAGGTCGCGCACGATGGTCGGGAGCGCGGTCGACACGATCGTCCCGTCGATCGCGGCGAGGAACATCCCGGCGATCACCGCAACCGTCGTGAGGATCACGCGCCGCTTGGTCAGGCGGGACGCGTACTCCGTCTGCTCCGCCGACTCTCCCGTCAGGCTCGGGCTCATCGCTCGCCCGCCTGCAATGCCGGCGCGACGAGACCCGCGAATGCCTCGATGCGGCCGGCGACGGTCGGGTCGTGGTGGTTGAGGTACTCGACGAAGAGCCCCCACAGGAACGTCGCGATGACATCGGCAGCCGCGGCGACGTCGGCATCGGGTGCGAGGTCGTCGGACTCCGTGAGCACGACCTGCCAGCGGGCACGCCAGTCGTCCGACAGGGCCGCGCCGACCTCCAGCGCCTCCGCGTCGCCGAGGACGGCTTCGCGCTGCATGAGTCGGAGGAACTCGGCGTCGTCGACCAGCCCGGCGAACTCACGCGCCGCCTGCTCCACGATCCGGGCTTCGACCGTCTGCGACTGGACCGGCGGATGCTCGATCGTCCCGTCGTCGGTCCCCCGAGCCGCGTGGTACACGGCCTGGATAAGGTCGGCTTTCGAGGCGAAGTGGTAGTAGACGCCGGGCACGGTGACGCCCGCCGCGTCGGCCAGCTCGCGCATGCTGACCGCGCTCGTCCCCTTCTCGGAGAAGAGTCGCAGGGCCGTCTCGACGATGCGGTCCCGCGTCGCCGGCGATGGTCCTGCGCTCCCAGCTCGGCCTCCCGCGAGGGATGGCGTGCCTTCGCTCACCCGGCGATCTTGCCACTTACTTGAACGTTCGTTCAAGTCAGGATCACGACCCAGGTCAAGCCCCAAGGTGTTTTGGCGTCGGAAACACCCTCGTCAGAGATGCTCAGCGACGCCAAAACACCTCTGCTCTAGCTCCGATCGCCCATGCGCTTGATGATGGTGCGGCGGCGCTCCTGGAGGTCGCGGAAGGTCAGGCGGTCCACCTCCGCCGGCACCATCATCCCGGCCTTGACGGCGTCGAGGTCGACGGTCTCCCGGACGGCGCCCGCACCCAGCTCCCGGGCGATCTGCTCTCCGTGGTGGGTGAGGAAGTACGTGTGGACGTGGACGATCTCGGCGAGCAGATCGAGATCGGGGGCGAGGGTCGCCGTCGCTGCGTTCAGGAACATCAAGTTCTTCACGAAGAGCATGAGGTCCTTGGGCGCGCGTGCGCCGTAACCGAGCAGCTTCTTCATGAGGTCCTCGAGCTCGCCGACCAGCTCGTTCGCCGACATCTGCGTCGGGTCCTGCACGGGCTGGTCGAGACCGAGGTCCGCCATCACCGCGTCGATGTCGGTGTCGCGCGGGAACGCGCCGAGGTCACGGAGCGACTCGACCTGCCCACGGACGTCGCCGGCCGTCCCGCTCAGGAGGAGCCGGAGGAACGCGAGCCGCTGGGGCTCGGCGAGGCGCCCCGTGATCCCGAAGTCGAACACCACGGTCTGCCCGCTCGGCGACACCAGGAGGTTCCCGCCGTGGAGGTCACCGTGGAAGACGCCGTGGAGCAGGGCTCCTTCGAGGCACGCGATGAGGCCGGCGCGCAGCACCGCGTCGGTGTCGATGCCCGCGTCGTGCATGGAGGCGACGTCGTCGAAGGCGAAGCCGTGGAGGCGCTCCATGACGAGGATCCGCCGCGTCACCAGGGTTGCGTGGGGGCGGGGGACCACCATCGTGCGTTGGTCAGTCGCCGCGAAGACGTGCGCGAGATCGAGCATGTTCTCGGCTTCGAGGCGGAAGTCGAGCTCCTCGACGATCTGCTCGGCGAACAGCTCGACGAGGGCAGGCGGGTTCGCGAGCGCAGCGACCGGGATCCGCCCGACCAGCAGCGGCGCGAGCCAGGCCAGGGCGCGGAGGTCCTCGCGCACGAGCGCGCCGACCCGGGGGCGCTGCACCTTCACCACGACGTCCTCACCGGTGAGCAGCCGGGCGGCGTGGACCTGGGCGATCGACGCCGCCGCGATCGGCGTCTGCGCGAACTCGGCGAAGACCGCGTCGAGCGGACGCCCGAGCTCCGCCTCGACGACCGCCTTGACCGCGGCGAACGGCTCGGCGGGCACCTGGTCCCGCAGCCGCTTGAACTCGTCGACCAGCTCGTCGGGGAAGAGCCCGTCGAAGGCCGAGATGATCTGGCCGAGCTTCACGTAGGTGGAGCCGAGCCCCTCGAACGACTGGCGGAGCCGACGGGACATGCCGGCCCGCGATTGCGGGGTACCCCGGTCGCGGAACCGCCACCCGAGGAGCGCGACTCCGACGCTGGCGACGACCCGAGCAAAGCGCCCGATCGGGGGAAGGCGACGGCGGGCGAGCAGGCGGGGGACATCCGCTCGGGTACGAGCCCGGATCCGGTCGATGCCCCGCAGCCAGACGAGGTCGTCGCGCCGGACCACCCACGGACCCGTGTCGGTGAACGCGTAGTCCTGCACATCGGACGAAGCCACGCCTTCACGGTACGCACTGCTCGATCGGCCGAGTGCACCCGGGACGCCTGGCCCGCAAGCCCGCCGGGCCCGGACGCGACGTACCCCCGCCCGGGGGGAGGGCGGGGGTACGTACAGGGACCGTGGGATGTCGGTCGCCCTCGACAACGCCGAGGAGCGACCGACCATTCCCACGTCGATCAGCAGCCACCCCACGGGCGACAGCCCGCAGCGGCGTAGGCCTCGGCGGCCCAGGCGTCCTGGACCGACTCGGGAGCCTGGTCGGCGGTCGAGTACCCGCCGTAGCCGGCCCACGTGGAGGACAGGACCTGGTACTTCCCGGCTGCGCCCGAACGACCGTTCACGGCGAGCGGGTCGCACTTGGACTCGCGGTAGATGATGTTGCCCGGGATCGACCCGGCGCAGGTACCGCCACCACCGCCGCCGGAACGACCGGACGACCGCGGGTTCGCAGCGGCCTGGGCAGCCTCGACGGCGTTCTGGTAGTCGACGGCCTGGCTCCAGGCCACCGCATCCAGGTAGTGGTCGAGTGCCACGGCCTGCGCGTACGTCGCCAGCGAGGTGTCGGCGACCGCCTTGCTCAAGTTGGCGGCGTTACGCCGCTCCGCATGCGGCGGATGGGTGGATCCGGAGTCAGCTACCGCCTGGGTCAGCGGCAGGGCCAGTGCGGCGATGCCGATTGCGGCAACACCGATGGGCAGGAATCGTCGCATCTTGTTGTGCCTTTCCGTTGGCCGGTTCCTCCGGGTGCCCGGGCGCGCGCGCGACGGACAGAGCTGGAGGAAAGGGAGGAAGCTCGCAAACCGCATCACCCGTTCTGGCTGGGCATTCGGGGGTGACGACGAATGACAACGGTGGAACTTCCAAGGACCACCCTAGGCAGGGCCCGTGAGGCGATCGGCATCGCGACGGCCCGATCCGGCCTCCGGTGAACCATGTCACAACGCGTCCCGACGCCTACCCAAAGGGCGCAATCGTTCTCCCACAAGGGATCCCGGAGGGGATCCTGTCAAGTCACCCCGGAGGTGGAGAGGCCGGCCCGGGCTCGATCTCCCCGGTCCGGAGCAGCTCGGGTACCCGACAAATTGGACATCTCGGGCGGCGACGACGACGCGGTGCACCCCCTGCGGTCAGAGACGGAAGTGCCCTGACGCTCCGGTTCGTCAGGCCAGGTCCGAGAGCACGGCCATCGCCGCGTTCCTGCCGTTCACGCCCATGACCGAACCGCCCGGATGCGTGGCAGCGCCGCAGAGGTAGACGGAGGCCAGCGCCGTGCGGGCGCCGAAGCGGTGCTCCCACATCTGGTCCGGGAGGATCTCCCCCTGGAAGATGTGCCCGCCGGTCAGCCCGATCTGCTCCTCCACGTCGGGTGGGCCGAGCACCTGTCGCTCGACCACGCAGTCGGCGACGTCGGGAGCGAAGCGGGCGATCGCCGCGAGCACGGCGTCGGCGATCTCGTCGCGCCGCTCGTCCCAGGTACCGGCCGCCAACGTGTACGGCACGAACTGGGCGAACACGCTCATCGTGTGGCGTCCGGGCGGCGCGACCGACGCGTCGTAGGGCGTCTGGAAGTAGAGCTCGCACCACTCCGGCGCGGGCTCGCCCAGCCGTGCCGCCTCGTACGCGGCCTGGGTCGCGTCGATCCCTCGGCCGATCTCCACCTGGGCCCGGAACGCGTTCGGGTCCCCGTGCGCGGCCGGGAAGGTGGGCAACCGCGAGAGCGCACAGTTGAGCTTGATCACCGGGCTGCTGATCCGCCACCCGTCGACCTTCGACCGCAGGGCCGGGTCGGCCTGCTCCCCGAGGAGCGCGAGCGTCCGGACCGGATCCGCGTTGCTGACGACCGCGGCCGCACGGATCGTCTCGCCGCCTTCCAGGACGACACCCTCGCCCGGCAGGATCGCGGCGACGGGCAGTCCGGCCGCGATCACCGCGCCGGCGTCCTGCGCGGCGTCCGCGAGGCAGAACGAGACGCGCCCCATCCCGCCCTCGACGAAGCTCCAGCCACCGAGGAGCCCGAGGCTGTGATGCGCGTGCACCCACGCCGTGCCGGGATCCCTCGGACCGGCGAAGGTCCCGATCACCCCTTGGCCGTGCAGCGCCGTGCGCAACCGCTCGTCGCGCACGTACCGCTCGACCACCTCCGCGATGGAGGCGTGCAACAACACGTCGAGCGCCTCGGCGTCGTCGGCGAACAGCTCCTCGAGCGCGGCCTGATCGGGTGCGTCGCCGAGCCACACGTCGCCGCGCGGCCCGCGCCGCAAGCGGTCGCGGATCCGGTCGAACAGCGCCTCGTAGGCCAGGAAACCGTCGACGTCGTCGGGCGCGATCGCCGCGACCGAAGCCGCCGTCTTCGCCTCGTCGTGCCACTGGAACAGGGAGGTCCCGTCCTCGAAGGGCGTCCATTGGTTGGGGTCGACGACGAACGTGCGATAGCCGTACCGCTCGAGCTCGAGCTCCTCGATCACCCGCGGGTGCAGCAGGCCGACGAGGTACGCGCACGGACTCATCACGAAACGGGGGTCGTCGAACGGCTGCTCGAGCGTGCACGCGCCACCGAGCTGCTCGCGACGCTCGAGGACGAGGACCGACTTCCCCGCGATGGCGAGATACGCGGCCGCGGTGAGGCCGTTGTGGCCGCCACCCACGACGATCACGTCCCACTCGCGGGCCGCGAGCTCCGCGACCGGGGCGGGGAGACCGACTCGACCCATCTCGTCGTAGGTGCTCACGCCGTCCCACTCCCTCTCGCCGCGCGACCCAGATACGCCCGCGCGAACCATGCCACGACGTGAGCGACCGCATCCTCACGCGGCATGAGTGGCCCGGGCTCGTGGGCGGATGTCGTGAGCCCGCGCTGCACCGACTCGCACGCGGCCCAGTCCTGGGTGTTCGTGGTGTCCCACAGCTCGACCGCGTCCTGGGCGTCGAACTCGGGCGCCGCAGCCGCGTCGCCCTCGACCAACCATTCGCAGACGATGTGGGTGCGGTCGGGAGCGATCGGCTCGAGCCGATGCGTCATCACGTAGTCGGGATGCGCACTCACCAACAGGTTCGGGAGGAGCGCGAAGTAGGCGACTCGACGACGGGCCCGGTCGTCGAGACCGGTGAGCGGTGCGGCGATCCTCCGCCCGGACATCGAGATCGACTCCGCCGCCTCGGCCAGGTCCATCCATCCGCCGACCCATGTCGGACCCGGTTCGATGTTGTCGCCACTGTCCGGTGGGCTCACTCGGCACAGCTCGGGATGGATGCGGGGGCAGTGCAGGCACTCCTGGTAGTTCTCGTGAAGCACCTTCCAGTTCGCGGCGACCACGTAATCGTGCCGTTCGACTGCGACCAGGGTTCCGGCATCGTAGGGGCCGAGGATCGGGTCGAGCCCAACGAACGCGTCACCGATCGGCGCTGCGGTGCCACCGACATCGACGAACACCCATCCGAGATGCTCGGCCGCGCGCACGGGCGCCAGCGCGAGCTCCATCGCATCGAGGTCGGCGCCACCGGTCGAGCGACGCAACGCGCCGTCGAGCTCGTAGCTCCAGCCGTGATACGAGCACCGCACCGACGAGCGGCACGTCGAGGCTCCGACGCCGAGGAGCTCGTGCCCTCGATGTCGACACGCGTTCGCGAAGCCGCGGAGCTCGCCGTCGACGCCGCGCACGAGCAGGACCTCGCGCCCCGCGACCGCGACGGCGACCTGCGCGCCCGGCTCCCGGACGGCGGAGGCGTGCGCAACCGACACCCAACCGGCGCGGAAGATGTGCTCGAGCTCCCACGCGAACACCTCGGGATCGAGGTACGCAGCCGTCGGGAGCATGCGCGCCGCGCCGAGCGGGAGCAGCGACTGCTGGAGCTCGGCCTCCGTCAGCGGTGGCGACGGCGGCGAGGGCGCCTCCGCGCTCACATCCGTCCGGCTTCGAGCGTCCGGCGGAGGAACTCCGACGTCCGCACGTGGTCGGGGTTCTTGAAGATCTTCTCGGGGGGTCCCTCTTCGATGATCTGACCCTTGTTGAGGAAGCAGACCTTGCTCGCGACGTCGCGGGCAAAGCCCATCTCGTGCGTCGCGACGATCATCGTCATCCCCTGCTCTGCGAGCTCCTGCATCATGTGCAGCACCTCGTTCACCAGCTCGGGGTCGAGCGCGCTCGTGATCTCGTCGAGGAGCATGAGCTTGGGCTGCATCGCCATCGCGCGGATGATCGCCACGCGCTGCTGTTGACCACCCGAGAGCCGGTCCGGATACTCCTTGGCCTTGTCGGCGAGCCCGATCCGCTCGAGCAACGGGAGCGCACGCGCGGTGGCGTCTTTCTTCGAGAGGTGGAGCACCTTGATCGGAGCGAGCGTCACGTTGTCGAGGACGGTCATGTGCGGGAAGAGATTGAAGGCCTGGAACACGATCCCGACATCCCGGCGCAGCCGGTTGAGCTTGATGTCGTCCTGGATCACCTCGCGCCCATCGACGGTGATCGAACCGCTCTGTGTCGCCTCGAGCCCGTTGATGCAGCGCAGCAAGGTGGACTTGCCCGAACCGGACGCACCGATCAGGCAGACGACCTGGTGCTCCTCGACATCCAGGTCGATCTCGTCGAGCACCGTGTTCGTACCGAATCGCTTGGTGATCCCGCGGACCTGGACGAACGCCATCTCAACCCACCGCCTGTGTGCGCTGCTGGTCGCGCTTCACGAGGTAGTCGGTGAAGCGCGTCATCGGAATGGTGACGACCAGGAAGCAGATGCCGAGCCCGGTCACGGACGACAGGTTGAAGTTGTTGCCCGCGTAGATGCGGGCGATGTTGAAGCCTTCGAGCACACCGAGGACGTTCAGGAGTGCGGTGTCCTTCTGGAGCCCGATGAAGTCGTTCATCAAGGGTGGGATCACGCGGCGGACGGCTTGCGGCACGATCACGAACCGCAAGGTCTGCCCCTGCGAGAGCCCGAGGCCGCGGGCCGCGCCGCGCTGGCTCCAGTGGATGCTCTCGATCCCGGAGCGGTAGACCTCGGCGACGTACGCGCCGTACACGAGCGTGAGCGAGAGCACCCCGAGGATGAAGAGCTGATCGATCTGGATGCCGAGCACCGTGAAGTCGACGTCCGCGGTGTCCTTGATGATCGGGAGCTGGGTGAGGGGGAGCCCGAACCCGACCAGGTAGATCGTCACGATTGCGGGCAGACCGCGGAAGACATCGACGTAGACGATCGCGAACCAACGGAGGGGGGCGGCGGCGCGGCCGGGGAGCTGCCGCATGATCGCGACGAGCATTCCCCAGAAGAGCACGAGGACCTCGGCGACCACGAAGATCGCGATGTTGAGCTTGAACCCGTCGAACACCTCTCCGAAGGAGTCCTTGATGTGGTCCCAGGAGAAGAACGTGTCGCCGACGTCGTTCAGCCCCTTCCACGACGCCCAGATGACGAGCCCGAGCGCGAGCATCACTGCGAGGCTGATCGCACCGACCGCGACGCGGCGCGCGAGGCGTGAACGCTGTTCGTCGACGACCGGCCCGTCCGTGTCGACGACGCGCGCCTCGGCCCGGCGACCGTACGTGAGCCCGATCACCGCCAGCGGGACGGTGAGCAGGAAGTAGGCGAGGAACCCGTTGTCGGACCGGTTGTAACGAACCGCGGCAATCGCCGCTCCGGCGAGGACGACGACGACGACGAGGGCGGCAAACGCGATCGCCCGCCACGAACGCCGACGGTTCGTCCTGGTCAACTTGTCGGCGCGGGGCTTCTTCCCCGGCGCGGGCGCCGTCGGCTCCGCACGCACGTCGGTCAGGAGACTGCCTCCATGCTCACGAGAGGCCCGGCGCTTCGATCACGCCGGGCCTCCCTGCGAGCGAGCTCGCTCAGAGCTTGATGTACGGGACCTGGGTCGGGTCGCCCCCGAACTCGGCGACGAGGTTGTCCTGGATGAGCTGGTCGAGCGTGCCGTCGGCCTTCAACCCCTTGATCGCGGTGTTCACCTTCGGGAGCAGCTTCGAGCCCTTGGGGAAGATCGCGCCGTAGAGACCGGTGTTCGTACGGAACTGGCCGACCACCTCGAACTTGCCGTTGGACTCGGCCGCCTGCTGGAGCAGGATCGACGTGTCGGTGGTGACGGCGTCGACCTGACCGGCCTGGAGCGCGGCAAACATCTGGGAGGTCTCCTGGTACACGCGGGGCTTCGTCGTCACCTTGAGCTTGTCGTTGAGGAACGCCTGCTGGGTGGTCCCGGTCTGGACACCCCACTTGATCTTGCGCGCCGTAGCCGCGTCCGGCACCTTGTCCCCCGCATTGACCATGATCCCGTTGTCGGAGCGGAAGTACGGCGTCGAGAACGCGACGACCTTGGCGCGCTCCGGTGTGATGCTGGCCTGCGAGAGCGCGAAGTCGAAGCCCTTCGCCTTGCCGGCCACCAGCGCGTCGAACGAGACGCTGATCACCTTCACGCCCGAGTACCCGAGCTTGTCGGCGATGTCCTTCGCCATCTCGTACTCGAACCCACCGGTGATGGTGGAGGGCGTGTCTCCGTCCCAGAAGCCGGGCGCGGGCAGGTTCGTTGCGACCTTGAGCTCACCCTTGCCGGACTGGGCGCCGGCCGGGGCTGCGACCAGGGCGCCGGCGACCAGGCCGACCGCCAACATGGCACCAAAGAGCTTTCTCACGTGAACACTCCCCTTCGAGATCATGAACAGGTCAGCAACCTAGCCCCGCGCCCCGCCGGCGCAAAGGTCGGGTTGCTCCTCGTAACCTGAACGTCATGCGTGAGCTCCAGCACTGGGTGGGGGGCAAGGAGTGGGCGGGCGCCAGCGGGCGTGCCGGCGACGTGTTCGACCCGGCGACCGGTGCCGTAACGGGTCGGGTGCCCTTGGCCCACGCCGCGGACGTGGGCGTCGCGGTCGACGCCGCGGCCGACGCGTTCGCCGAGTGGCGCGACACCCCGGTCGGGCGCCGGGCCCGCGTGCTCTTCGCGTTCCGGGAGATCGCCGACCGCCACCAGGACGACCTCGCTCACGTCGTGAGTGCCGAGCACGGCAAGGTGGTGTCCGACGCGCGGGGCGAGGTCGCTCGTGGCCTCGAGGTGGTCGAGTTCGCGTGTGGCATCCCACACCTGCTGAAAGGCGCGTACTCCGAGCAGGTGTCGACCGAGACCGACGTCCACTCGATCCGCCAGCCCCTCGGCGTGTGCGTCGGGATCACGCCGTTCAACTTCCCGGCGATGGTCCCGATGTGGATGTGGCCGGTGGCGATCGCCTGCGGGAACACCTTCGTGCTCAAGCCCTCCGAGCGCGACCCGTCGGCCTCGATGCTCGTCGCGCAATGGCTCGCCGACGCCGGGCTTCCGGCCGGAGTGTTCAACGTCGTGCACGGCGACAAGGTCGCCGTCGACGCGCTGCTGAGCCATCCCGACGTGCGCGCGGTGAGCTTCGTCGGCTCCACGCCGATCGCTCGGTACGTGTACGAGACCGCGGCCGCGAGCGGCAAGCGCGTGCAGGCCCTCGGTGGCGCGAAGAACCACATGGTCGTGCTGCCCGACGCCGAGCTCGACGTCGCCGCTGACGCGGCCGTCAGCGCGGGCTACGGCTCTGCGGGCGAACGGTGCATGGCGATCTCGGTGGTCGTCGCCGTCGGTGAGATCGCCGACCCGCTCGTCGACGCGATCCGCGCCCGCACGGAAGGGCTCGTGATCGGACCGGGGAGCGATCCCGAGTCCGAGATGGGGCCGCTGGTCACCGCCGTGCATCGCGACAAGGTGGCGGCATACGTGGACGCGGGCGTCGAGGCCGGCGCGTCGCTGGTGATCGACGGGCGAGCGCTCACGGTCGCCGGTCACGAAGACGGGTTCTTCCTCGGCCCCTGCCTGTTCGACCGGGTCACGCCCGAGATGAGCATCTATCGCGACGAGATCTTCGGGCCGGTGCTGATGGTCGTTCGGGTCGACACCTACGAGGCCGCGGCGCAGCTCCTGTCCGACAACCCGTACGCGAACGGCGTCGCGATCTTCACGCGCGACGGTGGCGCCGCACGGCGCTTCGAGCGCGAGGTCGACGCAGGGATGGTCGGCGTGAACGTGCCGATCCCCGTGCCGATGGCGTACTACTCGTTCGGCGGGTGGAAGCAGAGCTTGTTCGGGGACACGCACGTGCACGGTCCCGAGGGTGTCCACTTCTACACGCGCGGCAAGGTCGTCACGAGCCGCTGGGCCGACCCGGCGCGTGCCACCCGAGGGCAGGGCCGCCCGGACCTCGGTTTCCCCACCACGTGAGCGCCGCGGGGGATCCGGACGCCATCGTGATCGGCGCGGGACCGAACGGGCTCGTCGCTGCGAACCTGCTCGCGGACGCTGGGTGGAAGGTTCTCGTCCTCGAGGCACACGCCGAGCCCGGTGGTGCGGTTCGCAGCGCGGAGCTCGCGGCGCCTGGCTTCGTCGCCGATGTGTGCAGCTCCTGCTACCCGCTCGGCGTCGCATCGCCCGTCCTCCAGCGACTCGAGCTCGAGCGATTCGGTCTGCGGTGGTCGCACGCGCCCCTCGCGCTCGCTCATCCGACCCCCGACGGTTGCGTGCTGGTGGATCCCGCGGACCGCGACGCGACCGCGGCGTCGGTCGACGCGTTCGCTCCCGGTGACGGCAAGGTCTGGGAGCGTCTCATGGCGCGCTGGGATCGCGCCGGCAGCGAAGTCCTCGACGCGCTCTTCTCTCCCTTTCCCCCGGTGCGAGCGGCGATTCGCGCCGGGCGCGCGATCGGGGTGCGCGACCTCCCGGGCTTCACCCACATGTCGCTCGCGTCGCTCGACCGAGTTGCGCGCCAGTTCGACGGAGTGGGTGGCCAGCTCCTCCTCGCCGGGAACCTCGCCCACACCGATCTGACGCTGTCGGCGGCCACCGGTGGGATCTACGGCTGGCTGCTCGCGTGTCTCGCGCAGTCCGTCGGCTTCCCGGTGGTGGAGGGGGGCGCCGGGAACCTGACCGGAGCGCTCGTCGCGCGCCTCGTCGCCGCAGGAGGAGCGGTGCGCTGCGGAGCTCCGGTCACCCGAGTCATCGTGAGCAAGGGGACGGCCCAGGGCGTCGAGACTCAGGACGGCACCGAGATCCGCGCCAGCCGGGCGGTCCTCGCCGACACGTCCGTGCCGTCGCTGTACGCGGAGCTCCTCGATGGCGAGGACGCGGACCGCCGTCTCCGCCGCTCCCTCCGGCGGTTCCGATGGGATCACGCGACGGTCAAGGTCGACTGGGCGCTGCGAGGCCCGATCCCGTGGATCGCCGAGCCGGCGCGGCGGTCGTGCGTCGTGCACCTCACCGACTCGCTCGACGCGCTCCGGACCGCGGGGAAGCAGCTCGAGGATCACCTCGTCCCGGCCGAGCCGTTCCTCATCGTCGGCCAGACCACCACCGCGGACGCGAGCCGGTCCGCGCCCGGGACGGAGGCGGCGTGGGCCTACACGCATGTGCCGCAGGAGATCCACGGCGACGCGGGCGACGACGACATCACCGGTGCGTGGGACGAGCGCGACGCGAACCGGATGGCCGATCGGCTCGAAGCCGAGATCGAGCGTCGGGCGCCCGGCTTCCGCGCGCTCGTGCAGGCGCGCCACCTCCACACTCCGGTGACCCTCCAAGCGCTCGACGCCAACCTCGAAGGGGGCGCCGTGAACGGGGGCACGGCCGCGCTCCGTCAACAGCTGTTCCTCCGTCCGTCATTGTCCGTGCACGGCGGTGTGCGGACACCGGTCCGGGGTCTCTACCTGGCGTCGGCGGGCGCCCACCCGGGTGGCGGGGTGCACGGAGCATGTGGCGCGAACGCCGCGCACGCCGCGCTCCGCGGCGCACGCTGACCATCCACGAGCGCCCGGGGCCCGAACGGTAGGTTCGAGACATGGTCAGGCAGTGCTCCCGTCCAGGATGCAGCGCCCAGGCCGTCGCGTCGTTCAACTTCGACGGTCTCGAGCGCGTCGTCTGGCTCGGTCCGCTCGCGAGCGTCCGTGCGCTTTCGGCCGGCGACCTCTGCCGACGGCACGCCGACCGCCTTCGCCCGCCGCTCCACTGGGAGCTGCGCGACGCCCGGTCTGCTTCGGCGACGAACGCCTCGACCGCGCCGCTCGCTCCGAGTCGACACGTCGCACCGGTCTCGCCGCCGCCGGAGCGCTTGCCGTTCGCACCGAAGCAGGTACGACCGGCTGCCGCCGTCCAGGTGGTCGCCGCGCGCGCCGACGCGCCCGGCCCCAGCAGCAGGCCGCGCCCGGCCAACGCACCGGCCACGACGCCGATGCTGGCGCGCGCCTTCCGCGCCGCCGGCTGACCCGGCTCCACCGGCCGGGTGGACGACTTCGCGTGGCTGGACGCGACTGCGCAGGCCGAGCTCGTCCGAACGGGTGATGTCACCCCGTCCGAGCTGCTCGAGGCTGCGCTGACCCGCATCGAAGCCCTGAACCCGGCGCTCAACGCCGTGATCTACGACCGCTCCACGAAGGCACGGGCCGAGGCGGCCGACCCTGCACTCCCGGACGGGCCGTTCCGTGGCGTGCCCTTCCTCATCAAGGACTGCGTCGCGCACACCGCCGGCGATCCGTACCACTGCGGCATGCAGGTGCTGAAGGACGCCGGGTGGGTCGAGCCCGAGGACACATGGCTCGTCGAGCGCTTCCGCGCCGCGGGCTTCGTGATCTGTGGGAAGACCAACCTGCCCGAGCTCGCGACGTCGGTCACGACCGAACCGGTCGCGTACGGCGCGACCCACAACCCTTGGGACCTCGACCGTTCACCCGGCGGCTCGAGCGGAGGGGCGGGCGCAGCAGTCGCGTCCGGCATGGTGCCCGTCGCGCACGGGAACGACATGGGCGGTTCCATCCGATTCCCCGCATCGATGTGCGGGATCGTCGGGCTCAAGCCGTCGCGTGCGCGCACGACGCTCGGGCCCGACTTCGGCGAGTACTGGGCGATGACGACGCACGAGCACGTGCTCACGCGCACCGTGCGAGACACCGCCGGCGTGCTCGACGCGACCGCGGGCGCGGGAGTCGGCGATCCGTACACCGCGCCGCCGCCAGCGCGCCCGTTCCTCGACGAGGTCGGTGCCGAGCCCGGCCAGCTCCGCATCGGGTTCCGCACGATGCTCGCCGGCAATCGTGAGGAGGCGCATCCGGACTGCATCGAAGCGGTGCGCGTCGCGTGCAACCTCCTCGAGGGGCTCGGGCACGCAGTCGAGGCGACGGACTTCGATCAGCTCGACGACCCGCGCTTCTCCGAAGCGATCCCGGTCGCGTTCCCCGTGTTCGTTGCACGGGAGCTCGATCGGTGGAGCGAGAAGCTCGGTCGGGACATCGCGCTGTCGGAGCTCGAGCCGTGGAACGCGTTCGAGGCCGAGCTCGGTCGGGCGACCAGCGCGAGCGCCTACGTGGCGGCGCTGGAGAAGGCCCAGGGGTACGGACGGAACCTCGCCACGTGGTGGGCGAACGGGTACGACGTGCTCGTCACTCCGACGCTCGGGAGCCCACCCTTCCCGCTCGGACACCTGAGCAACGACGTCGACCCTTTGGAGGGGCTGATGCGCCTGGCCGGGCTGACCAGCTTCTCGATGCCCTTCAACGTGAGCGGCCAGCCGGCGATCTCGCTCCCGTTGCACTGGAACGCGGAGGGCCTGCCGATCGGCGTCCAGCTCGTCGCGGCGTACGGACGCGAGGACGTGCTGCTGCGGGTGGCGAGTCAGCTCGAGCAGGTCCAACCGTGGGCTGATCGTCACCCGCCGGTGTCCGCCTCCTGAGGAGGATCTCGCGCCACCCCGACCCCGACCCGACCCCGACCCCGGAAGGACCACCGTGCAGGTTGCCATCGCGCTCTTCCCCCGGCTCACCGCACTCGACGCCATCGGCCCCTACGAGGTGCTCCAACGCGTGCCCGAGCTCGACGTCGTCTTCGTCGGCGAGGAGCGCGGCGAGGTGCGCACCGAGAACGGATTCCTCGGGCTCACGGTCGACGCCACGTTCGACGAGGTGCCCCGCCCCGACGTGGTGCTGGTGCCCGGTGGCATCGGGAGTCGCGCCTTCACCGACGGCGGTCCGATCGTCGACTGGGTCCGGTCCGCCCACCCGACGACCCGATACACGACGTCGGTCTGCACCGGCTCCCTCGTGCTCGGCGCCGCGGGCCTCCTGGACGGCCTCACCGCGACGACGCACTGGGCGTGCATGGAGGAGCTGCGCCCGTTCGGCGCGGTGCCCACGACGGAACGGATCATCGAGCACCTCGGCGAGCGCATCGTGATGGCAGCCGGCGTCTCCTCCGGGATCGACATGGCGCTGCGTCTCGTGCAGCTCCTCGTCGACGACATCGGCGCCCGCGCCGCGCAGCTCATGATCGAGTACGACCCGGCACCGCCCTTCGATGCCGGCCACCCCACGCGCGCTGACATCGACGACGACGTGATGACCCGCGTCGTCGAGTGGGCCGGCCTCCGCAGCTGAGCGACCCTCCGCGTAAGGTCGGGTATGCCTTCCGTCGCCGCGTTCGCCATCGTGGTTGCCGATATGGGTCGCAGCGTCGCCTTCTACCGGGCGCTCGGGCTCCCCGTCCCCGACGGCGCCGATTCGGCGCCCCACGCAGAGATCGACCTCGGCGGCGGGATCCGGTTCCTCATCGACACCCAGAGCACGATCCGCTCGTTCGACCGGTCGTGGATCACGCCCACGGGTTCGGCCCGCGCGGGCCTGGCGCTCGAATGCACCGATCCCGCCGAGGTCGACAGCACCTACGCGTCCATGGTCGAACGCGGATTCGCCGGGCATCTCGCACCCTGGGACGCCTTCTGGGGTCAGCGCTACGCGACCCTGCACGATCCCGACGGCAACACCGTCGATTTGTTCGCGCCGCTGCCCCTGTCACCAACAACTGACCCCGCGGGCGCCCACGACGAGTGAGCGGCACTCGCGTACCCGTGCAGATGCAGCGCGCTCGGAGGGATTCGAACCCCCAACCTTCTGATCCGTAGTCAGATGCTCTATCCGTTGAGCTACGAGCGCAGGTCGTGCAGGAGCAAGTGTACGCGCCGTTGCCGCGGACGCTGCTGCCGGAGTTACGCCGGTGCCACTGCGGGTGGGCGGCGAGCGAGCACATCGTCGAGGATCGGTGTGCACAACGTCGTGCGCGCACCACGGATCGTGCACTCCGCGTAGGTGACCGGCACACCGATCGAGGCGTCGTCGGGCACCTGGGGGTAGACGACCTCCCCGACCGTGCCCACGGGATCCGTGAAGGTCGCGATGTCATCGGTCTCGTGCTGCACGATCCGACGCTCGGGGAGCGCCGGACAGGCCGGGCCTTCGGGCCCGAAGAAGTCCGTGGCTGCGCTGTCGGGGAAGTACGGGCACACGAGCTGCGCACCCGGGCCGTGGCCGGTGTAGTCCGACACGACCAGCACCGACTCGCCGACCTTCCCGCCTGGCTTCGGCGCCTTGCCCGGCGGGTACGCCTGGAGCTGCTCGCTGCCGTCGGCCGCGACGAGGCCGTCGCACGACCAGCCCTTCGGTGCGAGGAACGTGATGCGACCGTTCGAGTAGAACGCGAGCCGAGCGGCGACGCGCTTCGAGAGTGCGACGGCAAGGTGCTTCGGCTGCGCCGGAGTGGGCTCGCCGGCATCGGCTCCGAACGTCGTGGGGCACGTGACGACGTCGAGCACCTGGCGCTTGTCCGGCGTGCGCGCGATCGCTGGACCACCACCGAGCAGAACCACCGCGACCGTCATCCCCGCGACCGTCATCCCCGCGATCGTCATCCCCGCGATCGTCATCCCCGCGACCACGTCCCGACGACCGTTGCGAGCAGCCGCCGGTCGCTGAGGATGGTGCGGGAGGTCGGCATCCGCCGTATTCGAGCACGTCTGCGCCCACGCGTGCGTAGGGTCGCCTGGTGGACAAGACCCGACTGGGCGTGGTGTACGGCCTGGGCGCCTACGTGCTGTGGGGATTCCTCACGATCTACTGGAAAGAGCTGTCCGGCCTGAACGCCTTCGGGCTCATCGGCCAGCGGATCGTCTGGTCGGTCGTCTTCCTCGGCATCATCCTGGCGTTCACGCGACGTACCTCGACGGTCGAGCTGCAGACCGTGCGCCACCGCCCGAGGCTCATCCTGAGCACCGGCATCGCCGCGGTGCTGCTCACCGCGAACTGGACGACCTACGTCTGGTGCGTCACGCACGACAACGTGGTGGAGACCGCCCTCGGGTACTTCATGGCACCGCTCGGCATCGTCGCGATCGGCGTGGTGCTGTTCCACGAGCGGCTGCGGCGGACGCAGGTCGTCGCGCTCGTGACGGTCGGTGTGGCGATCATCGTGCTCACCGTGGGGTACGGGCGCGTCCCGTGGTTCGCCCTCCTGCTCGCGGTCACGTGGTCGGGATACGGCCTCATGAAGAAGCGCGTCCCGCTCGGCCCGCTCGCGAGCCTCTCCCTCGAGACGCTCCTGCTCCTCCCGATCGCGCTCGTGGTCGTCGGCGCGACCGAGTCGAACGGCAACGGAGTCTTCGCCAACGCCACGACCCTGCAGGTCGTGCTCATCCCGCTCGCCGGCGTGGTCACTGCGGTCCCGCTCCTCCTGTTCGCCGCGGCCGCGCATCGGGTCCCGCTCACCACCCTGGGCCCCCTCCAGTACGCGGTGCCCATCATCAACTTCGTGCTCGGCGTCGCGGTCTACGACGAGGCGATGCCGGGCTGGCGCCTCGCCGGGTTCACGCTGGTGTGGATCGCGCTCGCCGTCTTCACGATCGACGGCCTGCGCGCGACGCGCGCCGGCACGCCGCTCCCGAGCCCGGAGCTCGAACCGGTGCCCCTCGACGGCTGAGCGCAAGCGCACGCGACGACGACCACTAGCGTGATGTGTCCACCGTCACCAGCCCAACCGTCACCAGCCCAACCCCTTGTCACCCCAGGAGCACACGATCATGAGCATCGCCGTCGGCGACGACGCCCCCGACTTCACCCTCAAGGACCAGGACGGGAACGAGGTCACCCTCTCCTCGTTCGCAGGGAACCAGAACGTCGTGCTGGTCTTCTATCCCTTCACCTTCACCGGCAACTGCGAGGGTGAGCTCTGCGAGATCCGCGACGACCCGTCCGCGTTCGCCAGCTCCGACGCCCAGGTCCTCGCCCTCTCTTGCGACACCCGCCACGCCCAGAAGCAGTGGTCCGAGCAGCAGGGCTTCGGTTTCCCCGTGCTCAGCGACTTCTGGCCGCACGGCGCGGTCGCCAAGGCCTACGGCGTTTTCAACGAGGACCTCGGGTGCGCGAACCGCGCGACCTTCGTCATCGACAAGGCGGGAAAGGTCGTCGACACGTTCTCGTCGGCCAACCTCGGGACGCGGCGCGAGAAGGCGGAGTACGACGCCGCCCTCGCGAAGCTCTAGGGGTCTAGGACACCAGCACCTCGACCGCGGTGCCGGCGGTTGCGGGGAGGTCGACCGACGCGTTGTCCTCCGCGTAGCGTCGGCCCTGCACGTTCAGCAGCCGGACGGGCTCGTCGCCGAGCGGGAACGGCCCCCAGTGCCAGGTCCCCTGGGCGAGCACGAGCACGTCGAGCGGGTGTAGCACGAAGGCGCGGATCGTCGACGCGTCGCCCGGCTTCGAGAAGTCGACGCCGACCGGGGCAACGGCGAGCACTGCGTCGCAGTTCAGCGACATCAAGGCCTGCGTGTGCGTGTCGTGCCGGTACATCACGTCGCACACCAACCCGTGCTCGGTGTGCGTGATCTCGTCGGGTGCGTGCGCGATCACGTTGAGGTGGGGATCACCCCACTCGTAGTGCAGCGTGTGCTCGCCGTCGGTCGGATCGGTGTCGTCGACCGGGAGCCAACCGAACGGCGTCCAGGCGTCGGCGTTCAGCGGTTCGGCGACGAGCGTGAGCATCGAGGTGTCGGTCATCGACGCAAGGATGGCAGATCACGCGTCGCAGTAGATTGCCCCGAGCAGGAGCGGCGAGCGCCGAAGCACACAGACGGGGCACAGAAAGGTGATCTGCATGGACGTGCGGTCGATCGAAGACGTCGAGCCGACGATCGAGCACAACGGCACCGTTCCGGTGTGGTGGCTCGTCAAGCCACGCGAGATGCAGGAGATCACCGAGGGCGGGCACCTCGAGCTCGTGAGCGAGTTCGAGGTCGCCGGAGGTGGCCTCGTCGACCCGCACCAGCACCCGACGCACGAGTTCTATTACGTCACCGCCGGTCGCGGGATCATGATGATCGACGGCGAGGAGCGCGAGATCCGTCAGGGCGATCTCGTGCACATCCCACCCAACTTGGTGCACAGCCTGCGTCCGGTGTCCGACCACGCTCCGATCCACGCGCTCGCGTTCGCGGTTGCCGTGAAGGATGCGCCCCCGATCGACTACACGTCGCACTAGCGCACCCCGAGCAGCGCGTGGCCCGCATCCTCGTCACCCGCCGGTTGCCCGACGGCGGCATCGACCCGCTCGTCGAGGCAGGGCACGAGATCGTCAGCCGGGACGACGACACCCCGTTCACCCCCGACGAGCTGCAGGTTGCCGTCGCCGACGCCGACGCGGTGGTGTGCCTGCTCACCGATCGCGTCGACGCCGACCTGATCGCTGCCGGTGCGCCCCGGCTCCGGGTGGTCGCGAACGTCGCGGTCGGGTACGACAACGTCGACATCGCCGCGGCTCACGCCGCCGGCGTCGCGGTCTGCAACACCCCCGGCGTGCTGGACGAGACGACCGCCGACCTCGCGTTCCTGCTCATCCTCGCCGCGGCGCGCGTGGCATCGGAGGCCGAGGCCGACCTGCGCAACGACCGTTGGCACGGGTGGGGAATCAACCAGTACCTCGGACGCGACGTGCACGGCGCAACGCTCGGCCTCGTCGGCAACGGGCGCATCGGGCGCGCGGTGGGGCGCCGCGCGGCCGGCTTCGGGATGCAGGTGCTGCACCACACTCGGACCGACACCGGACTTCCGGGATGGCGTGCTGATCTCGACGCGATGCTCGGCGAGTGCGACATCGTGTCGCTCCACGTTCCGCTCTCCAACGCGACCCGTCATCTGATCGATGCTCGACGGCTCGCGTTGCTCCGACCGAGTGCCGTGCTCGTGAACACTGCTCGCGGTCCGGTCGTCGACGAGGAGGCTCTCGCGGCCGCGCTCGAGCAGGGCACGCTCTTCGCGGCGGGGCTCGACGTCTTCGAGCGGGAGCCCGAGGTGCACCCGCGCCTGCTGGCCGCACCACGAACCGTCCTGCTCCCCCACATCGGCTCGGCGTCGGTCGCCACCCGCACACGGATGGCCCGGCTCGCGTGCGACGGCGCCGTCGCGGTGCTCGCCGGCGAGCAGCCGCCGAACCTGGTGAAGCGCTCGCCGACCCCGGGCTAGCCCTGCGGCAGCCGGGTCAGCACGTTGGTCGCGATGCCCGCGAGGGACTCGGTCGACGGTGCGGTGTCGCCGGTGCACGCGGCCACCACGACGGTCCGTTGCGCCTGCTTGGTGATCAGCGTCCGTCCGCACGTCTTGAAGCTCGAGAACGCCGTGAACCCGTCGACGGCCACCGCTTCGTCGCCGACGTTCGGGACGCTCTCGTGCTGCCCTGACTCCGTCAGGCGATCGAACGTCAACGAGCTGGCGTAGACATCGACCGACAGCTGCACGGGGTCCTGGCCCGTCGAGGACTGGCTCGCCGAGTCGGGGCTCGATGGCGCGGCGCCGGTGTACGTGCACGTCCCGTCGTCGTTGGCCACCTTCGCCGACGATCCGAGCAGCGCCGTCGCCTCGGCAGTGGTGACGATCTTCGAGCAGTCGACATGGTCGGGAAAGACGCCACACGCCGTGCCGGCGTCGGAGAACGCGGCGCGCTGCTTGGACGTGGCTTCGTTGATGTCGACGCTCTTCGCCGACGCGCCGAACGTCTTCACTGCGGCTTTGAGCTTCTTCTTGTCGAGGTTGACCTCGCCGACCACTTGCTGCAGATCGGTGTCGGGCTTGAGGTCGACCGCCGCGATCTTCTGGATCTGGTCCTTGCTGAGCCCGAGTCCCTCGAGGAGCGCGACCCCCTTGGCGAAGGTCGCGGCCTGCTGGGCGAACAGCTTGCGCACAACGGGGTCCGTTCCCGCCGCGAGCGTCTTCGTGACCTGCTCCAGCTTCGGCGACAGGATCAGGTGGAAGTTGTCGCGGATCTCGGCTGCCGCAGCCTTGGCCGACTTCTTGTCGCCGAGCTGCGCGAAAGCCGATGCGAACGCAACGAGGTACTCGATCTGGAAGTAGTCGGCGAACGCCTCACAGGCGTCGCGCGTCGGCGGCGTGGACCCCTTCGCCGAGCTCGATGCCATCGCCGGCGCGGACGCCCCCAGCACGAGCAGTGCGCCCACGAACAGCGCGACCGCCCGGCGCCGCCACGGATGCGTCATCACCCTGCGTCCTCGTCCACGGGTGAGGGATCGAGGGAGAGGAGCTCCAAGGTCGTCGCGCCGTCCTTGAGGCGCGCGAACATCCTGTCTTCCTTCTCGGCGCGGGCCTTGCCCGCCGCGATCACCGCGTCGAACGCGTCACCGGGCACGACCGTGACACCATCGACGTCGCCGACGAGCCAGTCACCGAACCGGACCTCGACACCGCCGACGACCGCCGAACCACCGACGCTGCCGGGCAGCTCCTTCGACGCGCCCGGCAGGGCCAATCCGGTGGAGAACACCGGGAACGTGTGCGCTTCGAGCGCGGCGGCGTCGCGCACGCACCCGTCGATCACGAGCCCGGTGAGCCCACGTGCCTCGGCACCCGTGGTGAGGACCTCACCCCAGTACCCGAGCTCGCGCTCCGTCCCGACGTCGACGACCAGTGCGTGTCCGATCGGCGCCCGCGCGACCGCCACATGGATTGCGAGGTTGTCGCCGGGCGTGCAGCGCACCGGATACGCCGGGGCGGCGACGGCCGCGCCCCGCCATGCCGGCTTGATGCTCGCCCGCATCGGCCGTCCGCCCGACTCCCCGAGCGTCGCCGAACCCAGGGCCAGCAGCGTTCGGGGCTTTGCGTCAGTGCTCACTCCGTTTTCAGGCTCCTGGTTCGTCGCGCGCCGGGCGGGGCCGGCGAACAGTTGGCGGAGGGAGAGGGATTTGAACCCTCGAGGAGGCTTACACCCCCTACTCGCTTAGCAGGCGAGCACCTTCGGCCACTCGGTCATCCCTCCGAGAAGGAGGAAGTCTACGTCGAGGGCCCCTCGACCAGATATGCGAGCCGCTCGAGCGTGGTCTCCATCCCCGTGCGATTGCGCTCCGGGAACCCCATCTTCTCGATGGCCTTCCGTCCCCGGCCCTTGGTCCAGTCGAACGACTCACGCACGCGCGTGCCCCCGTCGAGGGGTTCGAGCTCGTAGCGCCACACGTTGTGGGCCAGGTGCTGCCACGCGATCCGGCGACCCTCGTCGAACTCCACCACCGTGTTCGTGATGCGGTACAGGGCGCCCATTCGCATGCTCATCGAGAACTTCGCACCGAGGGAGAGCCGCTGGGGAGACCCGCGCGCCGCCTTCACCGTGTCGGAGCCGTCGAAGCGTGGGTGCTGCGCCGGATCCGCGAGCAGGTCGAAGATCGCCTCGGGCGACGCGCGGATCACCCGCTCGACGGACACGACTCGCTCGGTCTCGGCTCGCTCGGTCTCGGCCACGTCGGAACGGTACCGTGACGATGTGGATCCAGGAGAAGCGCTCGAGCGGATCGCCGACCTGTTGCAGCGCGTCCGCAACCAGCGGCCGAAGGTGCAGGCCTTCCGTCGGGCGGCCGAAGCCATCCGCGACGTGCCGCCTGACGAGCTGCAAGCCCTCGCCGACGAAGGGCGTCTCACCGACCTCGCCGGGATCGGTTCGAGCAGCGCGACGGTCATCACGCAGGCGCTCGAGGGGAAGACGCCCGAGTACCTCGAGAAGCTCTCGACCGATCACGAGCCACCCACCGATCTCGCCGGGCCGGTGCGAGCCGCGCTGCGTGGCGATCTGCACCTGCACTCGGATTGGTCCGACGGCGGCGCGACGATCGAGGCAATGGTCCGCACCGCCGCCGAGCTCGGTCACGAGTACCTCGCGCTCACGGATCATTCACCACTCGTCCGCGTCGCCCACGGACTCGACGCGGAGCGCCTGGATCAGCAGCTCGAGCGCCTCGCCGCGCTCAACGCCGAGCTCGCGCCGTTCCGGATCCTCGCCGGGATGGAAGTCGACATCCGCGACGACGGCTCGATCGACATGGACGGCGACATGCTCGCCCGGCTCGATGTCGTCGTCGCGAGCGTGCACTCCAAGCTCGACATGGAGCCGGTCGCGATGACCAAGCGCCTCGTCACGGCGCTCGCGAACCCGCACGTCGACATCCTCGGGCACTGCACCGGCCGGTTGGTGGTCGGGAAGGGACGCGCCGAGTCGACCTTCGACGCAGAGATGGTGTTCGCAGCCGCCGCACACCTCGACAAGGCGATCGAGGTGAACTCACGACCGGAGCGGCTCGATCCCCCGCGCCGGCTGCTGAAGATCGTCGACGAGTCGGGCGCGAAGATCTCGATCGACTCCGACGCCCACGCGACCTGGCAGCTCCCCTGGCAGACCTACGGCGCGCATCGTGTCGCCGAAGCCGGGATCGCGGTCGACCGGATCGTGAACTCCTGGCCGGTCGACGACCTCCTCGCCTGGACCGCGTCGCACGCCACCGCCGCCTGAACCTCAGATCTCGAGGACGACGCCTTCGGTGGGGCCGAGGACGAGTGTGCCGTCGACGTGCTCACCGTCACGACCGCGGTTCGTGCAGATCCGCACGGTGCCGAGCACGTCGTCGAGCGTGACGGGCGCATCGCCGAAGTTGAGCACGACGAGGACGCCGTCGCCGCGACGCCAGGCCCACAGCTCGCCCGTTGTGTCGAGCACCTGGTAGTCGCCGTCGCGCAGGTCGACGAGCTCGCGCCGCAGCGCGACGAGGTCACGGGTCAGGTGCAACGTCGAGTCGGGGTCAACCTTCTGGTCCGCAACATTGCACTCTTCGAACACGCCGAACGGGAGCCACGGCTCGACACCAGGATCGGTGAAGCCGGCTCCGGGACCGGGCGCCCACTGCATTGGAGTGCGCGCGGCATCGCGATTGAGGAACGGCTGCAGCCTGATCGTCACCGGATCGAGCAACCGATCGATCGGCACCTCGGTGTCGGGCATGCCGAGCTCGTCGCCGTAGTAGAGGAACGTGGCGCCCCGCAGGGTCAGCAGCATCATGAGCGTGACGCGCGACTTGTCACGATCGCCGCGCGCCCAGCGAGTGGGGAACCGCGAGACGTCATGGTTGCTGCCCGCCCACACCGGAGGGCAGTTGGCGGGGATCGTCGCTTCCGTCTCGGCCACGAGTGCGCGCAGCGTGGGCACGTCGAAGGGTGTCGTGAGGAACGGGATGTTGAACGCCAGTCCCAGCTCGTCGCCGACGCCGTAGTACGGGATGAGCTGGTCGATGTGCTCGACGAACGTCTCACCGACGAGCAGCTTCGGTGGGTCGTACTCGTTCGCGATCGCACGCCACCGGCGGTGCACGTCGTGCACCTCGGGACGGTTCGACGTGTACGTCGCGGTCTGGCCGAGCAGCTGCTCCATCGCGGAGTCGTCGGGTGTCGCGGTTGGGTTGTCGCGCAGCTCGCGGTCCTTCACGATCATGTGGGCGACATCGATGCGGAACCCCGCGATTCCCCGGTCGAACCACGAGCGGAGGATGTCGTCGAACGCGGCGCGCACGTCGTCGCTCCACCAGTTCAGGTCGGCCTGGGAGTCCAGGAAGTTGTGCAGGAACATCTGCGGCGCAACACCGGTTTCTGGTGTCGGCTCGAGCTCCCACGCCGAGCCCGTGAACACGCTCACCCAGTTGTTCGGTGGGCCACCATCGGCAGCCCGATCCGCGAACACGAACCAGTCACGGTGCTCGGCGTCGCGCGACGTGCACGCGTCGACGAACCAGGAGTGCGCGTTGCTCGTGTGGTTCGGCACGAGGTCGAGCAGGACCTTGATCCCGAGTCGTGAGGCCTCCGCCAGGAGCGCGTCGAGGTCGTCCGAGGTCCCGAGATCGGGATGCACCCCGAGATAGTCGGCGACGTCGTAGCCCCAGTCCGCGTTCGGCGACGGGAACGTGGGCGAGATCCACAACACGTCGATCCCGAGCCACTCGAGGTGATCGAGATGGGCGGTGATGCCGGGAAGGTCGCCGATGCCGTCGCCGTTCGAGTCCGCGAACGACCGCGGATAGATCTGATAGCCGACCGAGTCGTGCCACCACTGCGTCATGCGCGCAGCGTATGTGCAGCGGAGGGGGTGGGATTCGAACCCACGGAGGCTTGCACCTCAGCGGTTTTCAAGACCGCGCCATTCGGCCGCTCTGGCACCCCTCCCGAGGAGCAAGCGTACGCGTCAGCGCGGTTCGACCCGGTCGAACCCCGTGATCGCGCGCAGCACGTCGGGCACGACGAGCGCACCGTCCTCCTGGTAGTGCTCCCAGAGGAAGACGAGGGTGCGGCCGACGGCGCAGGCGGTGCCGTTGAGGGTGTGCACGTAGCTGCTGCCGTCCGCACCCTTGACGCGCGTGTCGAGGCGGCGGGCGGAGAAGTCGCGGTAGTTCGAGCACGACGTGAGCTCGCGGTATCGCCCCTCCGACGGAAGCCACACCTCGAGGTCGTACTTCTTCGCGGCGGCAGCACCGAGATCGCCGGCCGCGATGTTCACGACGCGGTACGGCAGACCCAACCCGCCCACGATCGACTCCTCGATCGCCAGGATCCGCTCGTGCTCGTCGTCCGACGCTTCTGGCTGCGCGTAGGTGAACATCTCGACCTTGTCGAACTGGTGCACGCGGAAGACGCCGGTCGTGTCCTTGCCGTGCGTGCCGGCCTCACGACGGAAACACGTCGAGATCCCGGCGTACCGGGCGGGGAGCGCGTCGCCGGTCAGTCGTTCGCCGCGGTGCAACGTCGAGAGCGGGACCTCGCTGGTTCCGACGAGGAACAGCTCGCCGTCGTCGACGTCGTACACCTGGCTGCGATCCGTCGGGAAGAAGCCGGCCTCCACCATCGCGTCCTCGCGCACGAGCACCGGCGGGATCACCGGGGTGAAGCCCTCGGTGACGAGTCGGCCGATCACCCACTGCACCAGCGCGAGCTCGAGGAGCACCGCCTCACGCATGAGCGACGCGAACCGCGACCCGCTCGACTCGGTCGCGTGGCGTGTCTCGACGAAGCCCAGCGACTCGGCAAGTGCCGCGTGGTCGAGAGGAGGTGCCGCAGTCGTGTCGCCCACGACCCGCAGCACTTCACCGTCGTCTTCGCCGCCATCCGGAACCGATGCGTCGGCCGGGTTCGGCACCTGGAGCGCCAGCTCACGAACCTGCGCATCGAGCGCCGCGAGATCGCGCTCCGCGGCCTGCAGCTCCTCCTTGCGCGTGCTCGCCTCGGCGAGCTTGGCCGGGCGCGCGTCCGGAGTGGCTGCACCGACCTCCTTCGACGCGGCCTTCTGCCGCGACCGGAGGGCATCGACCGCGGTCTGCTGCGCGCGTTGCCGGGCGTCGGCTTCGAGGACGGCGTCGACCAGGCCCGCGGGGACCCGCTTGCGCTCGATGGCCTCGCGGACGTCGGGCTCGTCGCGCAGGCGGCGCAGGTCGATCATTCGGGACGGACCTGCGCGCGCAGCCCCTCGACCCAGTCGCTCGCACCCTTCCACGCCTCCGTCGCGACGCGCCGTCGTTCGGGCGCGGCGGCGCCGGCCACCGGATAGGAGCCCAGGAACTTCACCTCGGCCTGGTGGGCCAGGAGATGGCGCAGGCAGTCGGCGACGATCTCGTCCTTGATGTGTCCCTCGATGTCGATGAAGAAGCAGTACTGACCGAGCCCGCGCTTGGTCGGGCGGGACTCGAGCTTCGTCAGATCGATGCCGCGCGCCGCGAACTCCTGGAGGATCGCGAGCAGCGAACCGGGTCGGTTCTCACGCTGGAAGCAGACGATGGAGGTCTTGTCGTGTCCGGTCGGCGCGGGGATGCCACGGCCGACGACCACGAATCGCGTCTCGTTCTCGGGATGGTCTTCGATCTCCGACGCGAGCACCTCGAGGCCGAAGAGCTCGGCGCCGCGTGCCGTCCCGATCGACGCGCGCTCGTTCCCGGGCGCGTCCGCGACCTGCTGCGCGGCATCGCCCGTGGAGTTCGCGGCCACGAGCTCGACGTCGGGCAGCTCCGCCCCCAGCCACCCGCGCGACTGCGCGAGCGGGTTCGGGTGCGAGATGACGGTCCGCACCTCCTCGAGCGTCGTTCCCGGCTTCACGCACAGGTGCAGGGAGACCGGCAGGTCCACCTCGCGCTGGATCAGGAGGTCGGTGTCGAACGCGAGCGTGTCGATGGTGACGGTGATCGTTCCCTCGATCGAGTTCTCGATCGGCACGAGGCCGAGGTCGACCTCACCGCGTTCCACGGCACTGATCACCTGGGGGACCGTCCGCAGTGGGACCGGCTCGCCCGCGGCGAGGTCGGGCTGGGTGTGGAGCGCCTCGTCCGCGAACGTGCCGCGGGGCCCGAGGAAACCGACGCGGGTCACGACGATCGATGGTAGTGGGCAACCTCCCGACATCCGTGGGGCGTTTCGCCCGGCGCGTCGGGTTTCAGGAACAGGTGATCACGAGCCTTGGCGGGCGGCGATCGCCGCGCCGACGATGCCGGCGTCGTTCAGGAGCTTCGCCGGCACGACCTCGGCCCGAGTCTTCAGGAGCGGCAGGAACTTCTCGGACTTCTTGCTGATCCCGCCACCGATCACGATGAGGTCGGGCCAGAGGAGCGCTTCGAGGTGCTCGAAGTACTCGTTGAGGCGCTTGGCCCACTGCTTCCACGAGAGCTGCTTGAACTCACGGACGAGCTCCGACGCGCGGCGCTCGGCGTCCTTGCCGCGGATCTGGAGATGCCCGAGCTCGGTGTTCGGGATCAGCGCGCCGTCGGAGAACACCGCGCTGCCGATGCCCGTCCCGAGCGTCACCACGACGACGGTGCCCGTGCGGTGCTGACCCGCACCGAACTCCATCTCGGCGATCCCCGCTGCGTCGGCGTCGTTGACGACCGTCGCCTGCGCGCCGGTCACCTTCGAGAACAGCGCGGCCGCGTCGGTCCCGATCCACGACTTGTCGACGTTGGCTGCGGTCGCGATCACGCCTCGCTGCACGACGGCAGGAAAGGTCGCACCGATCGGACCGGTCCAGTCGAAGTGCTTGGCGATGTCGGCCACGACCTCGGCGACGGCATCGGGGGTCGCCGGCTTCGGGGTGAGGATCCGCTGGCGCGCGGTGATGAGCTGGCCGGCGCGCGTGTCGCACGGCGCGCCCTTGATGCCGGTCCCACCGATGTCGATCCCGAGAATGTTGGCCATGTCGTCATCCTTCCACCACCGTTACGGTGCCGCGACGGCGTCGCCTCCGTGCGACAGGATCCCGGACGAGTCCACGAGGCCCCGGCGGGAGCGGAAGTCTCGCAGGGTGTAGCCGGTGACGACGGCCGGTGCGCCGGCCGCCCGGGCGGTTGCGGCACGTCGGAGCCCGAACATCGGTGCGAGCTCGCCGAAGTAGCCGCCGACCTCGATCACCGTGAGGAGCTCCTCGGCATCGTCGACGAGCTCGCGCACGATCTCGACTTCTCCACCATCCACCTCGTACACGAGATCTCCGACATCGCCCTGCCGGAACAGGACCTGGCCCGCCGCGAGCTCCACGCGCTCGGGCGGCCGCGACTCGGCGCCGGCCGCCCGTGGGGTGAGCTCGACCACCCGGTCCGCGAGCGGGAGCAACCGCTCGTCGTGCGTGGCGATCACCACGATGCGTCCGGGCGCCGCGAGGTCGCGCAGCAGCCGGATGACCCCATCCACCTGCACGTAGTCGAGCGACGCCGTCGGCTCGTCGGCCACGATCAGCGGCGGATCGAGTGCCAGCGCTCGGGCGATGGCGACGCGTTGCTGCTGGCCCCCCGACATCATGCGCGGCTTGTGTCCCATCCGGTCCTCGAGCCCGACCATCGTCAACAGCTCCTCCGCCCGGGCGCGAGCGACGCTCCGGGACGTGCCCGCGTTGCGCAACGAGACGGAGACGTTTTCGCGCGCAGTGAGGCTGGGGATCAGGTTGAACGCCTGGAAGACGACGCCGACCGTGTGGCGGCGGTACTCGGTGAGCGCGTTGCCCTTCAGCGCGGTGACGTCGATGTCGCCGACCGTGATCGTTCCGGCCGTGGGGGTCAGCAGCGAAGCGAGCATCGAGAGGAGCGTCGACTTCCCGCAGCCACTCGCGCCGAGCAGCAGGACGAGCTCGCCAGTGCCGAGCTCGAGGTTGAAGCCGTCGAACGGGCGGACGACGTAGCCGCCACTCGAGTACTCCATCGTCAAGTCGCGGATCGAGATGTCGGGCATCACGCGCCTCCGAACGCCGCGGCCGGATCGGTCTTCAGCGCACGTCGCACGCCGGTGAGGCTCGCGAGGACGCCGACGAGGATCGCGATGATCGCGAGCTGGATGATCGAGCTCGATCCGATCTCCGCCGGGAACGGCAGACCCAGGCTGAGCACCTTCGCGAGCGCGATGGCAAGGAGCGCGGCGACGAGTGCGAGGAGGATCGCCTGGATGAGCAGGCCGCCGACGATGACCCGCGTCGGAGCACCGGTCGCCTTGAACACGGCGAAGTCGCGCACGCGCTCGAGTGCCGTCAGGTAGATGATCGAGCCGATGATCCCCGCTGCGATGAACCACAGCATGATGCTCGTGAAGTCGATGGTCTGGACACCGTTCTTGATCGGCCGCTCCATGTCGGTGATGCCCTGCGCGTTCGTCCGAACCGCGAGCCGCGGCGGCACGTCCTGGAGACTGCCCCGGACCGCGATCGCCATCGCGAGAGGCTCGCCCAGGAACGTGAGCCGCTGCGCGTCTTCCACCGAGAGGTAGACGGTCGGCGTCCCGAAGTTGAACTGGCCCCCGTCCGTCGACCCGACGACACGAAACGGCCGGCCGCCGATGCTGATCCGATCGCCCACCGAAGCATCGACCGATGCTCCGACGACGACCTCGCCGCTCCTCTTGAGGGCGCGACCCTCGGAGACTTCAGGCTTGCCGAGACCGCCCGGGACGTACCCGATCAGGTTCGCGTCCTTGTCCGCGGCGTCGAGCACCGTCCGACTGACGACGACGGGATCAGCCCGCTCGACCCCCGGCTGGCCTCGCAATGCGTCGGCCACGTCGGAGGGGATGAGCTTGGTCGTGGTGAACGGACCGGTCGCGCCCGAGGAGACGACCCACCGATCGGCGGCAAACGAGTCGACCACCCGGGCACCCTCGTTCTGCACCGCCTGCTTCACGCCGTCGAACATCAGCGCGATCCCGAAGACCAGCGCGGTGACCGCCACGGCGATGAGGAACCGACGAAGGCGGTACTGGAGATCCCGAAGACTGATCAGCCACATCGCCGCCGTCCGATCGTTGCTGTCGAAGTTGGGACCATACGGGAAATCCCGGCTCCGCTCCGGACTCTTGCCGTGGGACCATGGCTCGCCCCACCATGGGCAGTCACGTACACGGGCCAGGGCGGCCGCGTGTCAGCAGCGAGGGGTCGAGATGCAGCTCGGAATGATCGGACTCGGTCGGATGGGGGCGAACCTCGTCCGACGGCTGATGCGCGACGGTCACGAGTGCGTCGCGTACGACGTGAGCGCAGACGCCGTGCAGGCACTCGAGCGCGAGGGCGCCGGCGGCGCGACCAAGATCGAGGACTTCGTCGCGAAGCTCGAGAAGCCTCGAGCCGTCTGGATCATGGTGCCGGCCGCAGTCGTCGACTCGACGCTCGCGCAGCTCGTCCCATTGCTCGACGAGGGCGACATCGTCATCGACGGCGGCAACTCCTACTACCACGACGACATCCGCCGGGCCGGCGAGCTGCAGAAGAGCGGCGTCCACTACGTCGACGTCGGGACGAGCGGCGGTGTGTTCGGCCTCGACCGCGGCTTCTGTCTCATGATCGGTGGCGAGGACGACGTCGTGTCGCGCCTCGACCCGATCTTCGCAACCATCGCGCCGGGCGTCGACAGCGCAGAGCGCACGCCGGGCAAGACCGGCACGCCGAGTCAGGCCGAGCAGGGGTACCTGCACTGCGGTCCGAACGGCGCCGGCCACTTCGTGAAGATGGTGCACAACGGCATCGAGTACGGCCTCATGGCCGCGTACGCCGAGGGTCTCAACATCCTCCAGCACGCGAACGCCGGCGCGACGAAGCGCGACGTCGACGCCGAGACGACGCCGCTCCGCAACCCCGAGCTGTACCAGTACGACCTGAACATCCCGGATGTCGCCGAGGTGTGGCGTCGCGGCAGCGTCGTCGCTTCGTGGCTGCTCGACCTCGCGGCGCACGCCTTCAGCGAGTCGCCCCAGCTCGCCGACTTCGAGGGCCGCGTGTCGGACTCCGGCGAAGGGCGCTGGACGATCCTGGCGGCGGTCGACGAGGGAGTCCCCGCACCCGTGCTCTCCGCGGCACTCTTCGAGCGGTTCACCTCGCGAGGGGAAGCCGACTTCGCGGACCGGATCCTCTCCGCGATGCGCAAGGAGTTCGGTGGGCACGACGAGAAGAAGGCCTGACGAGCTGATGAAGAAGCCTCCGAAATCCGACGCGCTCGTCTTCTTCGGGATGACCGGCGACCTCGCGCACAAGAAGATCTTCCCGGCGCTGTACCAGATGACGAAGAAGGGCGACCTCACGGTGCCCGTCGTCGGTGTCGCGTCGACGCCCTGGACGCGCGAGCAGCTCCTCGATCGGGCCCGTGATGGCATCGAGCAGTTCGGGGGAGGGGTCGACGACGAGGCGGCCTTCACGAGGCTCGCCGCAGCGCTGTCGTACGTCGATGGCGACTACAACGACATCGCCACGTTCACCCAGCTGTTCGGCGTGTTGCAGGGCGCCAAGCGGCCGGCGCACTACCTCGCGATCCCGCCGAGCCTCTTCCCGACCGTGGTGCAGAACCTCGGGCAATCGGGCTGCGGGAAAGACGCGCGCGTGATCGTCGAGAAGCCGTTCGGACGCGACCTCGCCTCCGCGCAGGAGCTCAACCGGGTCCTGCACTCGGTCTTCCCCGAGAAGAGCATCTTCCGGATCGACCACTACCTGGGCAAGGAAGCCATCCAGAACATCCTCTACTTCCGCTTCGCGAACGCGCTCCTCGAACCGATCTGGAACCGCAACTACATCCGCCAGGTGCAGGTCACGATGGCGGAGGACTTCGGCGTCGAAGGTCGCGGCTCCTTCTACGAGGAAGTCGGCGCGCTGCGCGACGTGGTGCAGAACCACCTCATGCAGACCTGTGCGCTCCTCGCGATGGAGCCGCCGATCGGTTCGCACGTCGAAGAGCTGCGCGACGCCAAGGAGAAGGTCTTCAGCGCGATGTGCACCCTGACACCCGACGACCTCGTGCGCGGCCAGTTCGACGGCTACCGCAAGGAAGAGGGTGTGGCGAAGGACTCCGACGTGGAGACGTTCGCGGCCGTCCGCCTGCACATCGACTCGTGGCGTTGGGCCGGGGTCCCGTTCTACCTCCGGGCCGGGAAGAACATGCCCGTGGACTGCACCGAGGTGCGCGTCGAGCTGCACCGACCACCGCAGCAGGTCTTCGCGGAGTACGAAGCGATGCCCCACGACACGAACTACCTCCGGTTCCGGATGAACCCGGAGGTCCAGATCGCGATCGGCGCCCGGGCCAAGAGCCCGGGTGAGGGCTTCACCGGCGAGACCATCGAGCTGCTCCTCACCGAGGACACCGTGGATGAGATGACCCCCTACGAACGCCTCCTCGGTGACGCCATGGACGGCGAGAACCTCCTCTTCGCGCGGGAGGACGGCGTCGAGGAGGCCTGGCGGGTCGTGAACGACGTGCTCACGAACCATCACAAGGCGCTGCCGTACAAGGTCCACGCCTGGGGTCCTGAGCAGGCGCAGGACCTGATCACCGATCCCGACCGCTGGCACAACCCGGTCCTCTGACCCGGCCCACGACCCTGCCCCGACTGCGCGCATGACCCCGGTCCTGGCCGTCGACCTCGGCGGCACGAACATGCGCGTCGCGGTCGTCGACGACGACGGCACGATCCTCGACCGCGCCCACGAGCCGACGCCGCACGGTGCGCCGACGATCGACCTCTTCGTCGACCTGCTCGTCGACATGCGCGAGCGCCACGACGTCAGCCATGGCGTCGTCGGGCTCCCCGGTCGCGTCGATCAGCAGGACGGACTGCTGCTGCACGCCCCGAACCTCCCCGCGGGTTGGGCCGACCAGGTGACCCGGGAACGGTTGGAAGGCGCGCTAGGGCTCCCGGTCGCACTCGCGAACGATGCCGACCTCGCCGCCGTCGGCGAGGCGTACTTCGGGGCCGGCCGCGAGCACCGCGACGTCTCCTACGTCACGATCTCGACCGGCGTCGGAGCCGGCGTCCTCGTCGGCGGTCGGCTCCTCCTCCCCCGCTTCTCCGGAGGGGAGATCGGTCACACCGTCATCGACCGCGGCGCGGCGGCCCGGGGTGCGGAAGCCACCGTCGAAGGGCTCGGATCGGGCACCGCGATCGCGCGGCTCGCCGCGGCTGCCGGCCTCGAGGCGAGCGGCGCCGAGCTCATCCGGATCGTGGAAGCTGGCGACCCGCGCGCCGTCGGGGTGTGGGACGAGGCGATGCGGGTCATCGGCATCGCGATCGCGAACCTCGTCCAGGTGGTCGGCTCGACGTGCGTCGTCGTCGGTGGTGGTGTGGGTCGCAACGGCGAGCTGGTGCTCACCCCGATCCGCACCGCGCTCGAGGAGCTCGGACCCGAGGGACCGCCACCGACGGTGGTGACGGCAGCCCTCGGGGATGACCCCGGCCTCATCGGTGGCGCAGCATGGCGACGTGCGGCGTCCACCTCCCCGTCGTCAGGCCCCCACCCGTCAGGAGCAGCGCCATGAGCGTCGACCCGATCCTCACCCCGAGCCAGCCGTGGGCCGTCGGCCCCTATTCGACCGCCGTGCGCGTGGGCGACTGGATCGTGTGCTCGGGCCAGGTGGGTATCGATCCCGACAGCGGAAGTGTTGTGACCGGCGGTGCCGAAGCCCAGGCGCGCCAGGCGCTCGAGAACGTGACGTCGATCCTGGCGGACGCCGGTGCGAGCTGGGCCGATGTCGCCAAGGTCACGTTGTTCGTGGCCACCGAGAGCCCGCAGTCGATGCAGGAGATCAACACGATCTACGCCGAGATCATCGGAGAGCACCGCCCGGCCCGCAGCACCGTGGGCGTGGCGTGGCTCCCGATGGGCGCAGTGTTCGAGGTCGAGGTCTGGGCGTACCAGCCTCAGTGAGGGAGCACACCATGGCGAAGAAGACCCAGCACGAGATCGAGAAGCCGGACGACGCGTGGCGCGACGAGCTCACGCCCGAGCAGTACCAGGTGCTCCGCAAGGCCGGCACCGAGCGTGCGTTCAGCGGCGAGTACTGGGACTGTCACGACGACGGCATGTACCGCTGCGCCGGATGCGGCGCCGAGCTGTTCGACGCCTCGACCAAGTTCGAGTCGGGAACCGGGTGGCCGAGCTTCACCGAGCCCGTCGTCGCCGAGGCCGTCGAGCAGAAGCGTGACCTCTCGCACGGCATGCTGCGCACCGAGGTCGTGTGCCGCCGCTGCGGTGGCCATCTCGGACATGTCTTCGACGACGGCCCCGGACCCGAGGGTCAGCGGTTCTGCATCAACTCCCTGTCGCTCGACCTCGCGAAGCGCGACCCGGAGTAAGTCAGCCGGGCCCAGGTACCATTCGAAGTCGCCCGATTGGGCTTGCCCCATCCCCCCGCCCGCTCGTAGGCAGCCCTTCATGACCTCAACTTCGGACGCCTCCGCCGGCCAGCCGCCGAACGTGGTGATCATCGGCGCCGGTCCGGCCGGCCTCACCGCGGCGTACGAGCTGGCCGAGCGCTACGGCATCTCCTCCACGGTGCTCGAGGCCGACGACGTGGTGGGTGGGATCAGCCGCACGGTCGAGCGCGACGGCTGGCGCTTCGACATCGGCGGGCACCGCTTCTTCACCAAGGTGAAGGAGGTCGAGGCCTTCTGGCACGAGATCCTCCCGGACGAGGACTTCATGCTCCGCCCGCGGATGAGCCGCATCTTCTACGAGGGCAAGTACTACGACTACCCGCTCAAGGCGTCGAACGCGCTGAAGAACCTCGGTATCTGGGAGGCGTTCCTCTGCGTGATGTCGTACGTCTGGGCGCGGATCCGTCCGCCGAAGGACCAGTCCACGCTCGAGGGCTGGATCATCTCCCGCTTCGGGATGCGCCTCTACAAGCACTTCTTCAAGACCTACAACGAGAAGCTCTGGGGCGTGCCGGTCGACAAGCTCCCCGCCGACTTCGCCGCGCAACGGATCAAGAACCTCTCCCTCTTCAACGCGGCAATGAACGCGCTGCTCCCCAAGCGCAACCAGAAGGACATCACCTCCCTCATCGAGGAGTTCGAGTACCCGAAGCTCGGTCCGGGGATGATGTGGGAGCGGTGCCGCGAGCTCGTCGAGGAGAAAGGCTGCACCGTCATCATGAACGCCCGCGTCGTCGGGATCCGGCACGAGCACGACCGCGCGGTCGCAGTCATCGCCGAAGCACCCGACGGGACGCGCACCGAGCACCCGTGCGATCACGTCATCTCGTCGATGCCGATCTCACACCTGCTCCAGGTGATGGACCCGACCCCGGCCGACGAAGCAGTGCGGGCTGCTGGCGACCTGCGGTACCGCGACTTCCTCACCGTCGCGCTCGTCGTGCCCGAGGAGTACAGCTTCCCGGACAACTGGATATACGTGCACTCCAAGGACGTGCTGGTCGGTCGCATCCAGAACTTCGGTTCGTGGTCGCCGTACCTCGTCAAGGAGGGACGCACCTGTCTGGGTCTCGAGTTCTTCGTGTTCGAGGGTGACGAGACCTGGAACGCGTCGGACGAGGATCTCATCGAGCAGGGCAAGCGCGAGCTGCAGATCCTCGGCCTCGTCGACCCGTCGAAGGTGGAAACGGGCTACGTCGTCCGGATGCCGAAGGCCTACCCGTTCTACGACGAGCGGTACAAGGCGAACGTCGCGCGCATCGTCGAGTGGCTCGACGACTGCGCACCCAACGTCCATCCCGTGGGTCGGAATGGGATGCACCGCTACAACAACCAGGACCACTCGATGTACACGGCGATGCTCACCGCCGAGAACATCGCGACTGGTACGCACCACGACGTGTGGAGCGTGAACGTCGAGGAGGAGTACCACGAGGAATCCTCGGCGGTCGAGGACATGGATCTCCGCCAGGCGGGCGACGAGCCGCAGCGGGGCACCGGTCGGGACGCGCCGGTGATCGCGCGCGAGCACTACGGCGACGACCACCCGGTCAACAAGACGCCCTGATCAGGTGTCGGCGCGCCGCTCCGCGACGAGCAGGGAGCTGCCGTAGAGCGCGAGCGGGAACCGCGTGCCGACGATCCGCGAAGTCCGACCGCTGCCGGAGACCCGGTCGACTCGGAACCCGCGGTGGTTCAGGAGCTCCGAGAGCGCTTCCGCGGCGAGGAGCTGTTCGAGTGCCGCAGAGGGCACGTGCTCGATCAGCTCTCCCATGACGAGTGCGTCGAAGCGCCACCTCGACCGGTGTTGCAGCCGACGTCGAGCAGCCGCGGCGTGGACCCCAAGTGCCGAAGATGCCGGGCGAACTGCGCGTAGCGACGGGGAGTGAAGGAATCGACTTCGGAGCCGGTCTGCGTCGCGGCGGTCTCGGGACGTTTGCCTCTTGCCGTCGAAATCACGACTCCGCATGCTGACCGGGAAGGGGCGTCGAGTCGGGGAGCGGGCGAGGTGGAGCGATCGGGGCCTGCAGCGCTCGAGGGTGCGGATCTCGACGGGCCGGTCGAGATCGCAGAGCGGGTCTTCTGGGTCGGTCACTACCTCCCGGGTGATCCGTTCCAGTGCCACGCGTACCTGATCGAGCACGGGGACCAATCGGTGCTGATCGATCCGGGCGGACCCCTGGTGTTCGAGCACGTGCTCGCCAAGGTGCGCCAAGTGGTCGCGTTCGACCAGCTGAAGTGGTTCATCTGCCATCACCAGGATCCGGACATCACCGCGAGCCTGCCGCGCATCGATTCGATGGTGACTCGGGATGACGTGGCCGTGATCTCCCACTGGCGAGCGAAGGCGCTCATCTGCCACTACGGGATCCGCATGCCGTTCTGGCTCGTGGAGGAGCACGACTGGCAGCTCGACCTCGGCGGGCGGAAGCTGCGCTTCGTCTTCACTCCCTACTTGCACTTCCCGGGAGCGTTCACGACGTTCGACGAGCGCTCCGGGACGCTGTTCTCGAGCGACATCTTCGGCGGGTTCACCGACAACTGGAAGCTCGTCGCTACCGACATGTCCTACTTCGAGGAGATCCGCCCGTTCCACGAGCACTACATGCCGAGTCGGGAAATCCTCGCGGCCGGGATGCGGAGCTTCGAGCGACTCCCGATCAAGATGATCGCGCCGCAGCACGGTGAGCTGATTCCCGAGCATCTCGTCGCGCCCGTCATCGACAGGCTCAAGAACCTCGATTGCGGGCTCTATCTCATGGTGCACCAGGACACTGACATCCGTCGTCTCTCGGAGGTCAACCGACTCCTCCGCGAGGCAGTGCACCAGATCATCGTGTCGACTGACTTCCGCGAGGTGGTGAGCTCCCTCCTCGGGCTGATCCAGCAGGTGTTCCCCGTCTCCGCCCTCGAGTTCTACGCACGAGTCGCCGACGGAGGGTTCGTGCGCTTCGCGCCCGAGGATAGATATCGAGGAGTCCCGGCGGAGCTGCCGCCGGAATGGGCGAACCTGATCGGGCTGGAACGCCCAGAAGACCGACGCGCGCTCCCGCTCGGCGCTTCATCGGACGGGCTGATGGTCGCCGTGCCTCTGTTCGCCCCGACCTCGGGTCGTTCCGAAGCTTTGGCCATCTTCCGCATGCGCGAGCCCGTTGCCATGGTCGAAGCCGCGATCGCCGCGCTCGCCGAGGTCAGTACGCCGCTCGAGGTCGCGGTCGAACGCGAGCTGCTCCTCCGATCCGTCGAGGGCCGACGTCAGGAGCTCTACGACCTCGCTATGCGCGACACGCTCACGGGCCTGCACAATCGCCTGTACCTCAACGAGACTGCCGCGGCAATGTTCTCGCTCCATGATCGCGGCGACGTCGCGGGAGTCACGGTCTCGATGTTCGATCTCGATCATTTCAAGGTGGTGAACGACACGTTCGGGCATGCGGCGGGTGACGAGGTGCTCCGTCGTTTCGGTAGCGTCCTGTCGAGCGAGGCCCGACAAGGAGACATCGTGGCGCGCATCGGCGGCGAGGAGTTCCTCGCGCTCCACGTGAGCCGCAACCCGAACGACGCGGGATCTTTCGCCAGCCGCGTCGCCGAGAGCACTCGACAGATCGTCTTCGAAGACGCCCTGAGCCCAATCCACCTCACGGTCAGTAGCGGCGTCGTACTCCGTGACACCTTCGAGTCGCTCGACGCCGTGGTCGCGCGCGCCGACGGTGCGCTCTACGATGCAAAGGAGAGCGGTCGCGATCGCGTCGTCGTGGCCAACGGCGGCTGAGTCCGCGCCGATCCCTGTCGCTCACAACACTGAGTTCTGTCGGGAACCCCGAGTGGGCGAGGGGGGACTTGAACTCCGATTTCCGGGGTGCTAATCGCTGCCGGTCGACCGTGGATCGTGCTTCTGACCAGGCTATTCGCGAATCGGCGTGCTGGACGGTGCTGGTCGTTTCTACCGGTTCTTGACCCGTCCGGTAGAAGTTCCGG
>JBBQFJ010000002.1:0-61985 GCA_038321755.1 Acidimicrobiia bacterium
CGCGCGTCGCCAAGCGTGAGCCCGGCATGAACGCGGTCGAGGTGCTCACGTCGGAGAGTCAGGAGCGGATGCTCGCGATCATCGAGCCGGCGAACCTCGACCGCGTCCTCGCACTCGCGGCGCGCTGGGAGGTGCGCGCGACTGTCGTGGGACGTGTGACCGACACCGGCCGCTTCCGGGTCTTCGACGGCCTGTTCGACGCGATCGGTGTCCCGGGCGTGAATCCGGACCCACCCCACGGCGACACCCCGTCCGAGCTGTCGTCGGACCGCGTGCCCGATGCCGACATCCCGTGCGAATCCCTCGGGGACGGGCCCGTGTACCACCGTCCAGTAGCTCGACCGTCCGGCCAGGACGCACTCGTGGCCGCCGACCCCGCGCCGGCGCTGCTCGGTCGATTCCCGGACGGGTCCGATCTCTCCGGCGAGCTGCTCGCGCTGCTCGGGACCCCCACGATCGCGGACAAGTCGTGGGTCTGGCACCAGTATGACCACCAGCTGTTCCTGAACACCGTCGTGGGACCCGGGGGCGACGCGACGGTGCTGCGGCTCCCCGGGACAGCGCGCGCGCTCGCGCTCGCGACCGATGGCAAGGCCCGGTTCTGCCGGCTCGATCCCCACACCGGCGCACGCCTCGTCGTGCTGGAGGCGGCGCGCAACGTGGCCTGTGCCGGGGCCGATCCCCGCGCCCTCGTCAACTGTCTCAACTTCGGGAACCCGGAGCATCCCGAGGTGATGTGGCAGTTCGCGGAGACGGTCGACGGCATGAGCGAGGCCTGCCGAGCGCTCGGGATCCCGGTCGTCGGGGGGAACGTGAGCTTCTACAACGAGTCGCGCGGCGCCGACATCGACCCGACCCCGGTGGTCGGCGTCGTCGGTCTCATCGACGAGCTGACCGATGTGCCTCCGGGGATCGCGCTCGCGCCGGGTCACGACCTCGTGACGTTGGGCGCGACCCGGGTGGAGCTTGGTGGTTCGGAGTGGGCCTTCACCGTGCACGGCCTCGACGGAGGCCCGGCGCCTGTCGCCGAGCTCGAGGCGGCGAGGGCTCTGCACACACTGGTTCGCGACCTCGTCAGCGATCGCCGGGTCGCGGCGGTGCACGACGCGTCCGACGGCGGGCTTGCGGTCACCCTCGCAGAGATGGCGATCGCCGGCGGCTGCGGGTTCGAGGTGACGGCGGAACCGGGGATCCCGACGGCTGCCTGGTGCTTCGGCGAGTCGACCTCACGCGTCGTCGTCGCGGTTGCGCCCGAGGCAAGCGACGACCTGCTCGTGCGTGCGCGCGACGCGGGGGTCCCGGCCCGCCACTGCGGAACGACGGGCGGGGACCGCCTCGTCATCACCGGATCGTGCGACGTCGCGCTGACCACCGCTGCTGCTGTGTGGCACGACGCGATCCCGGCTCGCGTGTCGGGCGACGTCCCTCAGTCGAGCTGACGTCGGCGGAACACCAGTTCGGCGGGCGCGCTCAGCGCTCGGAGGGATGCACCGGATCGTGCGGGACGACGCCGCGATCTTCGAGGAACGAGAGCACCTGTGCCGTCGACGCGGCGATGTCGCGCCCGTGGGTGGGGACGCGCAGGTCCGGAGCGTAGGGGGCTTCGTAGTCGTCGTCGGCGCGCCCGGCGCGCGCCGCGCAGACGTCCGGCGGCGCGTCGAGGAACACTTCGAGGAACCCCGGGACCAGCTCGCGGAGGAGCTCCCGGTCGTCCCGTGCTCCGACCGGCACGGCGACGATCGTCGGGACGCCGTTGCTCGTGAGGAGGGAGCAGCACCACGCGAGCGCATCGGGTCCCTCGACGAGCCGGGCCGTGATCGAGCTCTGCTCGAGGAGGACGGCGGGCCCGCCGCGCCCGTGCAGCTCCGCCACGATCGCGGCGCCGATCGCGCGCTTGCCCGCACCGGCTCGACCGGTGAGCCATACGCACGCCGCGGCCGTCACGCCCCCGAACCTACGTGCCGTGTCGGTGCCACGCGGCCAGAAATGAGATACTGATGGGGCGATGGAGCCCCAGATCGGCCATGCGTGTGGCGTCTTCGGCGTCTACGCCCCCGGACAGCCGGTGGCCAATCTGGCGTACCTGGGTTTGTACGCCCTCCAGCATCGCGGTCAGGAGTCCGCCGGGATCGCGGTGAGCGACGGCGAGACGATCACCGTGGTCAAGGACATGGGCCTCGTCACGCAGGTGTTCGACGAGCGCCGCCTCGCGCCGCTGACCGGACATCTCGCCATCGGCCACAACCGATACTCCACGACTGGTTCGAGCACGTGGCGCAACGCGCAGCCCGTCTACCGTTCGGTCGGCGGTGACGCCGGCTTCGCGCTCGGCCACAACGGCAACCTGACCAACACGATGGAGCTCGCGGAGTCGCTCGGGATGCTGCCCGGTCTCTCGGTCCAACCGACTGAGGTCGACTCCACGACCGACTCCGCCCTGATCGCCGAGCTCGTCGCGAACGAGTACCCGTCCGAGCCGCGCTCGGATGGTCGCGACCTCGAGATCGCGCTCGAGCGGGTGCTTCCTCGCCTCGTCGGTGGGTTCTCGCTCGTGCTCATGGACGACGCGCGGCTCATCGGCGTGCGCGATCGTCACGGCTTCTGGCCGCTCGTCCTCGGTCGTGTCGAAGGTGGGTGGGTGCTCGCGAGCGAGACGGCAGCGCTCGACATCGTCGGCGCGCACTTCGTGCGTGAGGTCGAGCCGGGCGAGATGATCGTCATCGACGCGACCGGGGTGCGTGAGCACCGGTTCGCCGAACCCGACCCGAACCTCTGCCTCTTCGAGTTCGTCTACTTCGCCAGACCCGACACCTACCTCTTCGGCCGCAGCGTGCACGCGGCGCGTCAGCGGATGGGGGAGGAGCTCGCGAAGCAGGCGCCGGTCGACGCCGACATGGTCATGCCCGTCCCGGAGTCCGGCATCCCGGCGGCCCAGGGCTACGCGCGCGGCGCGGGGATCCCGTACGGCGACGGGCTCGTGAAGAACCGCTACGTCGGCCGGACCTTCATCCAACCGAGTCAGCAGCTGCGGGCGGGCAGTGTGCGGCTCAAGCTCAACCCGCTCCCCGAGAACATCCGCGGCAAGCGGCTCGTTGTGGTCGACGACTCGATCGTCCGGGGGACGACGACGCGCCAGGTCGTGGCGATGCTGCGCGAGGCCGGAGCCGCCGAGGTGCACTTCCGTGTGTCCTCGCCGCCGTACCGCTGGCCCTGCTACTACGGCATGGACACCGGCCGCCGATCTGAGCTCCTCGCCGCCGACCTGTCGGTCGGGGAGATCGCCGACTTCCTCAAGGTCGACTCGCTCGCCTATCTCGATCTCGATCGCCTCGTGCGCGCAACCGGCGTCGCGGGGGGATCGTTCTGCACGGCCTGCCTCTCCGGGCACTACCCGGTGCCGGTGCCCGAGCTCGCCGACTCAAAGCTCGCACTCGAGCAGGAGGACACCGGGCTCGCCGTGTCCCTCGCGATGACTGCCGACCCGGATCGCGCGTGAGTCCGACGCGCGGACGTGGTGCGGGGAGGCGCAGCAGCGCAGCGCCGGAGGCTGCAACCGCCGACCGTCTGACGTATGCCGGCGCGGGCGTCGACATCGCGGCGGGCGAGAAGGCGGTCGAGCTCATCAAGTCGCACGTCCGCTCGACGTTTCGTCCCGAGGTGGTCGGCGACATCGGGGGATTCGGCGGGCTGTTCTCGCTCGGTCGCCTCGACTACCGGGAACCGCTCCTCGTGGCGTCCACCGACGGCGTCGGCACCAAGTCGTTGATCGCCGGGCAGCTCGGGCGCTTCGAGACGATCGGTCTCGATGTGGTCGCGATGTGCGTCGACGACATCGCGACGTGCGGTGCCGAGCCGCTCTTCTTCCTCGACTACATCTCCGTGGGCAAGCTCGTCCCCGATCACATCGACCAGATCGTGTCCGGTGTCGCCGCCGGCTGCCGCGAAGCGGGTTGTGCGCTCCTCGGTGGCGAGATGTCCGAGCACCCCGGAGTGATGGACCAGGGCGAGTTCGACCTCGTGGGCTTCGCGGTCGGGGTCGTCGAGCGCTCCACGATCCTTCCCAGCGGCGTGGAGCCAGGTGACTGCCTGATCGGCCTGGCGAGTCCAGGCCTGCGCTCCAACGGGTACTCGCTCGCCCGCAATGCGTTCGATCGCGCGGGGCGGGCGCTCGACGCGCCCGCGTGGCGCGGCGCGCGGCACTCGCTCGGCGCCGAGCTGTTGCGCCCGAGCGTGATCTACGCGCCGGCGTTGGCGCACCTGCGCAAGCACGTCGAGGTCCACGCGTTCGCGCACATCACGGGTGGCGGGATCCCGGGCAACCTCGTGCGCGCCCTGCCCGACGATTGCGACGCGATCGTGCACCGGGGCCGATGGGAGGAGCCGCGCATCTTCTCGGTGATCCAGGCCGCCGGGGATGTCACCGACGAAGAGATGGAGAGCGTCTTCAACCTCGGCATCGGCATGATCGGGATCGTCCCCGCGAGCGAGGCACACCGCGCGCTCGACGGCATCCGAGCCGCGGGACACGAGGCGTGGCAGATCGGCGAGGTGGTCGAGGGACACGGCCGCGTGCACGTCTCGCGCTCGTGAGCGCACCCGGCGATGATCCAAGGGATGAGCCCAGGAATGAGGACGACGAGCTCCTCACGCCGGCCGAGGTCGCCAAGATGTTCCGCGTCGACCCGAAGACCGTGACCCGGTGGCATCAGGCGGGGAAGATCTCGGCCATCCGGACGCTCGGCGGCCACCGACGCTTCTACGCGAGTGAGGTCCGGCGGTTGCTCAGCGAGGACGGGCCGCGCCCGGGCGAGTGAGCCGGAACGCGGCGTCTTGCTCTCGGATGCTGCGATCGGTGGCCGGGACCGGCGTCGATCCGGTGACCTCGCGCTTTTCAGGCGCGCGCTCTTCCAACTGAGCTACCCGGCCGGGCGTGGGCGGCGACCAGGTCGTCACCCGAGCGGTCCTGACGGGATTTGAACCCGCGGCCTCCGCCTTGACAGGGCGGCGTGCACTCCAAACTGCACCACAGGACCTAGATGCAACGGCTTGCGCCGTCGATTTGTGCAACGGCTCGCGCCGTCGATTTGTGCAACGGCTCGCGCCGTCGATCTGTCCGCAGCGGACGGACCCGCCACCTCTCGTGCCCCCAGGGGAGTTCGAATCCCCGTTTCCGCCTTGAAAGGGCGGCGTCCTAGGCCACTGGACGATGGGGGCTGGTCGTTCCCCCATGCGGGGAGCGACTCATCGTAGCAAGGGACCCTTCCGAGCGACCGGCCCAAGCGTGTAAGCGGCATGATGCCCGATCCGTCAGTTCCGTGCGCAGCGCCGCTCGGCGTTGCTCGTCAATTGACCCGGGAGGGCCACCACCATGCGACGCTTCACGAAGCCGGCCGCGACGACCTTGTTCGTCGTCGCACTGCTCGGCACCACGTTGGGAGTCACCGTCGGCACCGCGTCGGCCAGCGCCCCGGCCGCCAGCAAGGCCGCGTACTGCAAGGCCGTGCTGAAGGTCGGCACGGATGTCACGCCGTCGTCGAGCACCACCGTCGACAAGGCGTCGGCGAAGAGCTTCCAGAAGGCGTTCACCAAGCTGGCCAAGCTCGCGCCGACGAGTGCGATCAAGAAGCAGAACCTCACGATCGCCGCGTATTACGGAAAGCTCGCGAACGGTGACACGCCCGCGGACATCGGCTCCAAGGAAGCCGAGGCCTTCGGCAAGGCGTTCGCCAAGTTCGGCCTGTACGCCGCGACGAAGTGCATCTCGGCCGCGATCCCCGACATCACGCTTCCGGGTGGTGGGAAGGTCGAGATCCCCGGAGGCTGATCGTCCGGTCGACCCCGGGGCCTGATCTCCAGGCCCGATCTGGGCACCGGCCCGCTCGCAGCTCGCTGCGGGCGGGCCGCGCCCGTTCGGCACTGAACGGTTCGAAGAAGTGGGCCGGTTCGAAGCGGGGCGTTCAGCGATGGGCGTGCACGATGGCGCGACCGTGGCGGTAGGAGTGCCGCGGGCGACCAGGTCGGATCCGGGATCCGACGGCGTTGCGGAGACGTTGGACGCGTGGCGTCACGTGCACCACCTCGCAGTTCGAGAATCCGACTGCACGGAGCATCCCGAGGAGGGCGGGAAGGTTCGGACCCCAGAAGTTCGTTGCGTCCCCGTACAGCTCGTCGCCCGGATAGAACGCCGCGGCGGCACGGGAGGTGTCGAGGAGATCCACGTGGGTCTCGAGCACGAGGCTCGCGCTCGAGACGCTCGCGACGTGCTCGAGCGCGAGCAACGGGTCGCGCACGTGGTACAGGACTCCGAGGAAGAGCACGAGGTCATAGGGCCCTCCTGCGGTCTCGGGAGCCAGGTCGAGCACGTCGAGCTCGAGCGGCTCGACCGATGATCCGAGCGCGCGCCGGGCGCAGTCGAACCCACGACGACCGGTGCCGAGGCGCTGCCAGGCGAACTGGTCGCACGCCACAACCCGCTCGGCGCCGCGTTGCTCACACGCGAACGAGTAGAAGCCATCCCAGGCACCGATGTCGAGCACCGACTGCCCGGCGAGCGACTGGGGCAGGGCGAGCAACGGCAGACGTGCCGGCGTCTCGTCGCGGCCGGGGGTGACGATGCCGTGACCGAGATCGATGGTGTGCCACCACTCGATGTCCTCGACCTCGTCGCGCAGCGCGTCGAGGTCGGCGGGTCCGAGTGGTGCGCCGGCGTTCCGCTCGTCGCTCGGGCTCAATTGCTCGCGCACGCCTTCTGGTAGATCGCGGCCGGCACGCTGCCGTTGTCGCAGTAGACGGCCTGGTCGACCACCTGCCACGTGGTGCCGTTCCAACGCATCAGGACCGTCACCGGCGCGCCGGCAGGGGCCGACGCGCTCGTGACCGTGGGCTGGGCCACCGCCCAGGTGATCGCGCAGTTGAACGCGTTGAGCTTCACGAGCGTCTCACCGGCGAGCAGGCTCGCAGTGACCACGGGCCGGAGCGCAGCATCGGTGCACGGCGGTGTGCCCGGAGCCGGCGTCGGAGGCGCGGGCGGCGGGGGGCCGACCGGGCAGCGCGGGCTGCCGGTGGCTGCGGCGTTGCTCAGCGCGGCGCGCGTGTTGGGCCCGACGACGCCGTCGACGGCGATCCCGGCGGCCGACTGGAAGCGCCGGATGGCGCCCAGCGTGTCGGGGCCGAGCGTCCCGTCGAGGGGCCCGGCCTCGCAGCCGAGCGTGTTGAGCTCGCGCTGCAGGTCGAGCACGTCGTTGCCGTCGGCGGCCGTCGAGCCGTTGGTGGACGCCTGTTGCGCGTTCGTGGTGGACGTCCCGCCCGTGCTGACCGAGCTGCTGTCGGCTCCGCCACACGCGGCCAGGATCATCGCGAGGACGACCACGGTGACGGCGAGCCATCGCATGCGAGTCCAAGTCGTCGGAGTCTCGGTCGTCGGAGTCTCGTGAGTCATCGGCGTCCTCTCCCGGGCGTGTCGGCGTCGGACACTACCGTCATGGCGTCGGGTCGCTAGCTCAACCGGCAGAGCAACGGGCTTTTAACCCGGAGGTTCAGGGTTCGATCCCCTGGCGACCCACCCAACCGGCCGAGGAACGGGAACGCGTCACCCGGTCGCGGCGCGCGTCAACAAGTCGTCGTAGACGGACGGATCGTCGGCATCGACGTTCGGGAAGCCGACGCCGTACGCGCCTTCCCAGTGCATCGAGATGCCGGGGTTGTGCGCGTCGGTGCCGTCGGGCAGGAACAGATGGGGACTGCCTTTGACGTCGTCGAGCATCGAGCGCCGCCATTCGTCGATGACGCGTTGGCGTGCGACGCCGCTGTCGAAGTCGGCGGTGAGCACCGCGGCGTCGACTCCGGCGCACCCGTCGGCGATCTCGAGGATCACGTGGCGCATCGAGATGCACTGCGAGTCGGCCCAGAACGCGTGTCGCAGTGCGCGATCGAGGTTCTCGGCTGCTCGGGGACTCTGCAGGCGCGCGGCGCGCACTGCTTCCAGCGGCGGGAGCATCGTGACCGGCCACTCCCAGTCGCGGCGCTGCCAGAGCTGCCAGCCTGCTTCGGGATCGAGACCGCCCACCACCGGCAGCTCCGCTTCGAGCATCACCTTGCGGGTGCACGACTGGTTCGAGAGCTCGAGTGGGAACGCGAGGTGCTCGAACGCGACCTGGTCCACGAACCCCAGACGCTCACGGGCGCGATGCAAACGGTGGACCGCCAGGTGCGCCCACGGGCACCCGATGTCGGACCACACCACGATGGTTCCTTGCGGGACTTCCATCGATCATGAACCTACCCACTTCCTTGGCCCACCTCCTGGGCTTGCCACCCAGGACCGCTCGACGCTCGAGGAAGGGTCAGGCCGACAGCGCGGCGTCGAGCGGTGTGAGCGTCCGCCCGAGCGCGTCAGCGACTGCCGCGTTGGTGATCGCGCCACCCACGGTGTTCACGCCCATCGCGAGCTCGGGATCGTCGCTCGTCGCGCGCGCCACACCCTTGGCAGCGAGCTCACGTGCATACGGCAGCGTCGCGTTGGTGAGTGCATAGGTGGAAGTGTGGGGCACGGCCCCGGGGATGTTGCCGACCGCGTAGTGCAGGACACCGTGCTCCTCGTAGACGGGATCAGCGTGGGTGGTCTCTCGGATCCCTTCGATGCAGCCGCCCTGATCGACGGCGCAGTCGACGATCACCGCACCCGGCTTCATCCCACGAATCATCGACTCGGCAACGACGACCGGCGCACGTCCGCCCGGCACGAGCACCGCGCCGATGACGAGATCGGCGTCGGCGCACGCACGCTCGACGGCGCCGACGTTGCTCGCGAGGGTGACGATCCGTCCTTGGTGGATCTGGTCGACCCAGCGGAGTCGATCGAGGTTCTTGTCGAGGAGCAGGACCTCGGCCTCCATGCCCTGCGCGATCCACGCGGCGTTCCAGCCCACGTTGCCGGCACCGAGGACGACGACGCGTGCCGGTCGGACGCCCGGGACACCGCCGAGCAGCACCCCCCGCCCTCCGTGCTCGCGCTCGAGGAAGTGCGCACCGACCTGCGTCGCCATGCGCCCGGCGACCTCGCTCATCGGCGCGAGCAGCGGGAGCGCCCCGGACGCGAGCTGGACCGTCTCGTAGGCGATGCCGGTCACACCGCGCTCGAGCAGTGCGTCGGCGACGAGGGGATACGCGGCGAGGTGCAAGTAGGTGAACAGCACGAGTCCGGCGCGCATGCGCGCGAACTCCTCCTCCTTCGGCTCTTTGACCTTCATGACGAGATCGGCGCGACCCCAGACGTCGTCGGCGCCGTCGATCACCTCGGCGCCGGCGCGGCGGTAGTCGTCGTCCGCGATCGAGGAGTCGACGCCGGCACCGGCCTCGACGAGGACAGGCACGCCCGCGGCGGCCAGCTCGTGCACACCGTCGGGCGTGATCGCGACTCGATGCTCTCCGTCTTTGACCTCGCGGGGGACCCCCACCGTGAGGGGAGGGTTGAGCGCGCTCATTCGGTCGGCGCGCCGCTCGGGCTGGCAGGGTCGCTGATGCGGGATGTGCCGACGCGCCGCGTCCCGACACCGCGGAGCACCTCCGGTGGGGTGCCGGCGTGATGGGCGCCGGCGTGACCGAACCGATCCCACGCCTCGGAGAGCGCGGTGCGCAGCGTGGCCTCGATCCGGTCCAGCTCGGGGTCGGCGGCGATGAGCGGGGGTGAGAGCTGCACCACGGGATCACCGCGATCATCCGCGCGGCAGATGATCCCGAGCTCGTAGAGCCGGGGTGACAGGAATCCGCGCAGCAGCTGCTCGGACTCCTCGTTCGTGAACGATTCGCCCGTCTGCTGGTCGCGCACGAGCTCGAGCGCGAGGAAGTACCCGGCGCCGCGGACGTCACCGACGATCGGGATGTCGCGCAGGGCCTCGATCCGCTCCCGGAAGCCCGCTTCGTTGGCGCGCACATGGTTGAGCACACCCTCCGACTCCATCGCGTCGAGGTTTGCGAGCCCGACCGCGCAGCTGACGGGATGTCCGCCGAACGTGATGCCGTGGAGGAACGAAGCGTTGCCCTCGAGGAACGGCTCGGCGAGGTGATCGCGGCAGATGACCGCACCCAACGGCGAGTAGCCGCTCGTGAGGCCCTTCGCGCAGGTGATCATGTCGGGCAGGTAGTCGTAGCGCTCGGCGCCGAACCACTCTCCCAACCTCCCGAACGCGCAGATCACCTCGTCGGACACCAAGAGGACGCCGTACTTGTCGCAGATCTCGCGTACGCGCTGGAAGTAGACCTCGGGCGGGACGAAGCACCCGCCGGCGTTCTGCACCGGCTCGAGGTAGACCGCGGCGACCGTCTCGGGCCCCTCCCAGAGGATCTGCTCCTCGATCGCGTCGGTGACCGCGAGCATGAACGCCTTCTCGTCATCGGCCAGCGGGTGGCGGTAGCGATTCGTGTTGACGACGTGGCTTGCACCGGGGGTGAGTGGTTCGAAGGGAGTCTTCAGGCCGGGCAGCCCAGTGATCGCGAGCGCACCGAGGGTCGTGCCGTGATACGCGATCTGCCGAGCGATCACCTTGTAGCGCTGCCCCTCGCCGCGAGCGCGGTGGTACTGGCGGGCGAGCTTCCACGCCGACTCGACCGCCTCGGATCCACCGGTGGTGAAGAACACGCGATTGAGGTCTCCGGGCGCGAGCTCGGCGAGCTTGGCGGCGAGCTCGATCGCCGGCGGGTGCGCGTAGGTCCAGATCGGGAAGTACTCGAGTGTCTCGGCTTGGCGGGCGGCTGCCGCCGCGAGGTCGGCGCGGCCGTGACCGAGCTGCACGGTGAACAGCCCGGACAGCGCGTCGAGGTACTCCTTGCCGTGCGCGTCCCACACCCGACAGCCTTCGCCGCGCACGATGATCGGGACGGCGTTCGCGTCGTAGGACGCGAGTCGACTGAAGTGCATCCACAGGTGACGCTGGGCCAGCTGCTCGAGCTCCTCGGTGGTGTGGCCGTGTGCCGTGGTGTCGCTCATCGGGTTCCCCAGGCGTAGGTCTGCTTGTAGAGCCGTAGGTAGGTGAAGGTCTCGGTGCTGCGGACACCCGGGATCGCGCGCACCTTGTCGTTCAAGAGCCCGAGGAGGTGGTCGTCGTCCTCGCACACGACCTCGACGAGGACGTCGAAGGACCCGCTCACGAGCACGACGTAGTCGATCTCCGTGATCTCGGTGATCGCATTGGCGATGGCGCGGGTGTCGCCCTCGACGTTGAGCCCGATCATCGCGATGCGGCGGAAGCCCAACGTCATGGGGTCGGTGACGGCGACGATCTGGGTGACCCCCGACTCGATGAGCCGCTGGACCCGCTGGCGGACGGCGGCCTCCGACAGACCGACGTGCTCGGCGAGCTTCGTGTACGGCATCCGACCGTCACGCTGCAGCGCCTCGATCAGCGCCTTGTCGGTGTCGTCGATGACGACCGGGACGTCCGTCGACTCCTTGACCATGCCCCGACGATGGCACGACCGTGTCGGTCCGTGCAAGGGAATCCGTCGTCGATCAGGACTCAGATCACGGAATCCGACGATCCGACCCCTTCAGACCACGGATCACGACGTCATCGGGGGTCGGCTCGTAGGATGTCGCCTGTGTCGACGCACCGTGCAGCACCGCTCGCGTCCGACTTCCGCGAGGTGCCGCTGTGGCACTCGGGCGTCACCCTCCCCGAGGGAATCCGCCGGACGTCGCCGCTCCCGACGCGGGCTGACGTGGCGATCGTCGGTGGGGGCTACTGCGGGATCATGGCCGCCGCGGAGCTCGCGCGACGCGGTCGCGACGTCGTGCTCGTCGAGGCCGACGAGCTGGGGACCGGCGCGAGCACCCGCAACGGCGGCATGGTGATCCCCGAGCTCAAGCACGGGCCCCGCTGGCTCACCCAGCGGTACGGACCGCTCGGCGGTGAGCTGATCGACGCCGTGTTCGAGGCGTTCGCGCTCGTCGAGCGCCTCGTCGACGAGTGGGAGATCGACTGCGACTACCAGCGCACGGGCGGCCTCCTCCTCGCCCACCACGAGGCCCAGGTCAGCGGCCTCGTCGAGGAGCTCCATGTCTGGCAGGACGATCTCGGTGAGGAGGCACGCTTCCTGGAGCGGGCCGAGCTGCGCAGCGAGATCGGCACCGACGAGTACCACGGCGGGCTGCTCGTCGAGCGCACCGGGGGCCTGCAGCCCGCGAAGTACCACGCCGGACTCGTGCGTCGCGCGGTCGATGCCGGCGCGGTGCTCCACGAACAGACGCGGGCGATGTCGGTCGAGGCGCGATCCGGCGGCGGGTTCCGTCTCGGCACCGATCGCGGCGCCGTGGACACCGATGAGGTGTTCGTCGCGACCAATGCGTCATCGGGCGCGCTCGTGCCATCGCTCCGCGAGCGCATCGTTCCGATCGGAAGCTTCATCATCGCGACGGAGCCACTCGATCCCGAGCTCGCCCGGTCCTGCATACCGAACCGCCGCATGGTGTACGACGCGAAGAACTTCCTCTTCTATTGGCGACTCTCGCCGGATGGGCGCATGGTGTTCGGCGGGCGCACGAGCCTGGCTGCCACCCCGGTCGCCGCGGCCCGTGAGGTGCTCTACCGAGAGCTCCTCCGCGTGCATCCGCAGCTCACCGGCGTCGTGCTCGAGTACGCCTGGGGCGGGAACGTGGCGATCACGATGGATCGTCTCCCGCACTGCGGTCGGACGCCCATCGATGGTGGCACGAGCGTCGCGTACGCCGCGGGCTGCAACGGCACGGGGATCGCGTTGGCCACGTGGTTCGGTGAGCGGGCCGCCGCGTGGCTGACGGGTGAGGTCGCGCCACCACCGTTCGCGCAGCTCCCGTTCCCCAAGGTCCCGCTGCACGGGTGGCGGGAGCGCTATCTCCCTGCAGTCGGGTGGTGGTTCCGGGCCCGCGATCGGGTGGGCCGCTGAGTGGACCTCACGGAAGGTCGCGCACCAGCGTTGTGAGGGTCACGACGTCCGTGACGATCGGACCCCGCGAGTGGGCGTGGAGCCAGTCCCGGTTCGCGCGATGGAGCGGCGCTGCATCGTCGTAGCGGTTGAGTGCCACGACGACGGGTGCCGACGGCACGAGGACGTCGGAGCAGAGGCGCACGGCGTTGATCGTCCCGAGCCCGGCCTCGGCGACCAGGACGATGAGGTCGGGCGCGAGCGCAGCAGCCAGCGTGACCGTGTCTCCGTCGTCGGCGAGCGGCGAGCGCGGTCCGCCCGCGCCCTCGACGAAGCCGACGTCGAGATCGTCCGGCCACGTGAGCTCGGCGACGAGGTCGGCGATCGAGAACCCGGGACGGCCCAGCGCGGCCGCGGCCATCGGCGGCGCCATCGCGGTCTCGTACCAGCGGTGGTCCGGGCAGACGGTCGTCGCGTCCTCGTCGGTGGCAGCCCCCAGCACCGATGCGTCGGTCTCGTCGGGCTCGCCCGGTCCGGGATCAGAGTGCGCGAACGACTGTGCCGGCTTCCGGGCCGCGACCGACAGCCCGCGCTCGCGGAGCGCGCGAGCGGTCGCCGCCGTCCACCACGTCTTGCCGATGTCGGTGCCGGTGCCAGTGACGACGACCAGCGCGCGAGGTCGACGCGAGGTCACGCGGTGAGCGCCGTGAGCGCCCGGGCAAGCGCGTCGACCTGATCGTCGGTGTGCGCGGCCGACAGCGCGACGCGGAGGCGCGAGGTGCCGACGGGGACCGTGGGGGGACGGATCGCCGGCACGAGCATCCCTTGGTCGAGCAGCGCTGCCGCAGCGGCGATCGTGGCCTGCTCGTCGCCGAACACGATCGGCACGATCGGCGAGGGATGGCCAGGGCGCAACCGCTCGACGTGACTGCGCAGACGAGCGCGACGCCTGTGTCCATCGGGCGACCGCAGCACCTCGACGGCCGCGAGCGCGGCCGCGGCGTCTGCGGGAGTCGACGCAGTTGTGAAGATGTACGGGCGCGCGAGGTTCACGAGCAGGTCGGTGAAGGCGGCCGGGCCCGCGGCGAAGCCGCCGAGCGATCCGAGCGTCTTCGAGAGGGTCCCGATCCGGATGATCTCGAGGTGGTCGGACTCGACCAGTGACCGTTCGAGCTCCGGACCGAGCACGGCGTGGGCTTCGTCGAGCACGAGCAGCGCGCGTCGACGTCGACACACCTCGACCAGCTCGTGCAGCGGTGCGACGTCGCCGTCCATCGAGAACACGGTGTCGGACACGACCATGCACCGGCGTTCGCCGGCGGCGACGAGCAGTGCGTCCACGTGCTCGGGGTCGGCGTGGCGGGCGACCACGGTCTCCGCCCTGGCCAGACGGCAACCGTCGATGATCGAGGCGTGGTTGAGCTCATCGGAGACGATCAGCACGTCGGTGGTCCCGAAGGTGGTGAGCACGCCGAGGTTCGCGGCGAAGCCCGTCGGGAAGAGGACCGCTCGCTCGCTCGCCTTCCAGTCGGCGAGTGCGTGCTCGAGCTCGGAGTGGATGGGTCGTGATCCGACGATGAGGCGGGCCGACCCGGAGCCTGCTCCCCAGCGGTCGAGCGCAGCGTGCGCGGCGGCGACGACGGCCGGGTGCTGCGTGAGCCCGAGGTAGTCGTTCGACGCGAACGACACGACGGGCGTTCCGTCGGGCGCGAGCTTCCCCTCGGGTCCCGCCGCGTCGAGGTCGCGCGGCGTGCGCCACCGCCCGACCGACCGGATCTCGGCGGCCTGCTCCCGCGCCCACGCATCCCACTCGGTCATGTCAGGACGCCACCGCGGTCTCGTGGATCGCCTCGACGAGCACGTCGACGATGCGCTCGAGCTCAGGGGTCGTGATCGTGAGCGGGGGCATGAGGACGACGACGTCACCGAGCGGTCGGAGGAGCACCCCGCGCTGGACGGCGGCTGCGCACACCCGTCGTCCCCAGCGCGACTCGACCGACGGCGGCGCGAGCTCCACGCCGCCCATGAGTCCTTGGAGCCGGACCTCGCGCACCCCGGGCATCGGTGCGACCCGCGCCTCGAGGAGGCCGCGCAGCTCGTCGGAGCGGGCCCGGACGTTGTCGAGCACCTTCCACGAGTCGAGCAGCTCGAGATGACGGAGCGCGACCGCGCACGCGAGCGCGTTCCCGCTGTACGAGTGGCCGTGGTACAGCGTCTTCTCGGAGAGGTCAGGGCCGAGGAATGCGTCGAAGACGCGACCGCTGGCCACCGTCACCGACTGCGGGACGTACCCCGCGGTCAGGCCCTTTCCCAGCACGAGCAGGTCGGGTCGGAGGTCGCACTGCTCGGAGGCGAAGAGCGTGCCGGTCCGCCCGAACCCGGTTGCCACCTCGTCGCAGATGAGGAGGAGGTCGTGCTCTCGGCACGCCGCGGCGAGCGGAGCGAACGCCTCGGGTGCGGCGAGCTGCATCCCGGCCGCGCCCTGGACGAGGGGTTCCACGATCACCGCGGCGAGCTCACCTGCGTGCGCTGCGATCATCGACGCGGCCGTCTCGAAGCAGCCCGGGTCGGCGAACGCCGGTGCCCGGAGCACCGGGAAGCGCAGCGGGTCGAACAGGTTGGTGCCGAAGCCGCCGTCGCCGACGGAGAGCGCGCCGATGGTGTCGCCGTGATAGGCGCCACCGAACGCGAGGAAGCTGGTCCGGCCCTCCACGCCTCGGTTCGCCCAGTACTGGAACGCGATCTTGAGCGCTTGTTCGACGGCTGAGGCCCCGTCGGACGCGAACAGGAAGTGCGGCGCCTCGACCGGGACTCGTTCGGCCAGCGCCTCGGCGAGCTCGATCACCACGCGGTTGCCGTTTCCGAGCATGGTCGAATGTGAACCGCGGTCGAGCTGCTCCCGCACCGCATCGTCGAGTTCCGGGACGTGGTGGCCGACGGTGTTGACCCAGAGCGACGAGATCGCGTCGAGATAGCGGTTCCCGTCGACGTCGATCAGCTCGTGGCCCTCGGCGCGGTCGACGACGATGGGCGAGCTCTCGGTGTACGCCGACATCTGCGTGAACCCGTGCCACACCACGTCGGCATCCCGTTTGGTCCAGACCGGGCCTTCGTCCACCGTGCCATGATGCCCCCTCGATGACCCTCAGAGACAAGGCCGCAGTCGTCGGCGTCGGCTCGACGCCGTACTACAAGCGTGGACGTTCGCTCCCGCAGACCCCGTTCGAGATGGCGGGGAAGGCGATGCTCACCGCACTCGACGACGCGGGACTCTCCGTCGCCGACGTCGATGGGCTCGCGCTCTACTCCTTCGGGCTGGGTGGTGACACCTCGCTGTTTGCCCAGGTGATGGGGATCCCCGAGGTCCGCTTCACCGCGATGCTCACGGGTGGGGGTGGTGGCGCGGCCGGCTCCGTCGGCCTCGCGGCCGCCGCCGTCGCGTCGGGCATGGCGACGTGCGTCGTCAGCCTGATGTCGCTCCAGCAGGCCGTGAGCCGTTTCGGCGCGTCCTACGCACCGAAGGGAAAGCCGGGTGCGCAGTACTCGGCGCCGCCGTCGCCGGAGGGGAACTTCATTCAGCCAGCCGGACTCATGGGACCGGGACAGATGTTCGCGGTGCTCGCGCAACGTCACATGTACCGGTACGGCACGAAACGCGAGCACTTCGCGGAGGTCGCGATCTCCACGCGTGAGAACGCGCGTCGGCGCGACACGTCGATCATGCGGGACGAGCTCACGCTCGACGACTACTTCGACGCGCGCATGATCGCGGACCCACTCTGCTTGTTCGACTTCTGCCTCGAGTGCGACGGAGCGGTCGCGGTGGTCACGACGACCGCGGAGCGCGCCAAGGATCTCCGCCATCCACCCGCGTACATCCGTGCGTCCGCGAACGGTGGAAACGGACGCTGGGGGCAGGCGATCACCTGGATGGGGATGCCCGACGAGGAGTTCGCATCCTCGGGGCACCGACCCGTGGCCAAGCGGCTCTGGGACATGGCCGGCACCGGCCCGGGCGACGTCGACGTCGCGCTGCTCTACGACCACTTCTCGCCGATGGTCATCCTCCAGCTCGAGGACTACGGGTTCTGCGGGGTCGGCGAGGGCGGCGACTTCGTGGCCGACGGAAACATCCGCTGGCCGACCGGATCGCTGCCGGTCAACACGCACGGCGGGAACCTCTCCGAGGCCTACATCATCGGCATGACGCACGTGAAAGAGGGGGTCGAACAGGTGCGTGGTACCGCGGTGAACCAGGTCGAGGGGGCCAAGGTCGCGCTCGTGACCGGCGGCCCGGCATCGATCCCCGTCTCGTCCCTGCTGCTCGCGAGCGAGCCGGCATGAGCGCCCCCATGGCGAAGCTCCCGCCCGAAGAGCTCATCGGCCTGACGCCCGACATCTGGACGCAGCCGTTCTGGAACGCCGCGGCCGAACATCGCCTGGTCGTCCCGCGCTGCACCACGTGCGCGACGTTCCGACTCCCACCGAGCGCGTTCTGCTGGCACTGCCAGGCGCAGGAAGTCGAGTGGGTCGAGCACGACGGCGCCGGCGAGCTGTACAGCTTCACGATCATCCACCACCCGCTGCTCCCCGACCTCGCCGACTCGGTGCCGTACGTCCCGGGCGTCGTCGAGCTTCCGGGGACGAACGGGTGCCGACTCGTCGGAGCGTTGCGCGACGTCCGGCTCGACGCAGTGCGCGTGGGCATGCCCGTCGAGCTGGTGTGGCGCGACGTGCGAGAGGGCGAGACGGTGCCGACGTTCCGGCCGGCCGGGCCATGAGTCCCGACGACGCGGCCGAGTGCGACACCGACGTGGAGGAGCTCCGATGACCACGCTCTCCGGCGCCAAGATCCTCGTGACCGGTCCGACGGGGCAGGTCGCGCTGCCGTTGACGCTGTCGCTCGCGAAGGACAACGACGTGTGGGGCGCGGCGCGCTTCACCGATGCGAGCGCGCGTGAGCGGCTCGAGGGCGCCGGGGTCACGTGCGTGGTCACCGATCTGGCGACCACGGACTTCTCGGACTTCCCGACCGACTTCGACTACGTGCTGAACCTCGCGGTCACGCGTGGCGGCGATGCCGACTGGGACCGGGACCTCGCGGCGAACGGCGAAGCGGTCGCGCTCCTCATGGCCCGGGCCAACCCGAAGGCGTTCCTCCAGTGTTCGTCGACCGCGGTGTACGAGCACGCCGGGCCCACGCACGCGCTGGTGGAGACCGATCCGCTCGGCGACAACCACCGCGTCATGTTCCCGACGTACAGCCTGGCGAAGATCTCGGCCGAGGTCGTCGCTCGTGCCGCAGCACGCGACCACGGAGTGCCCACGACGATCGCCCGCCTCAACGTCCCCTACGGCGACAACGGCGGGTGGCCGTCATGGCACCTCGAGTTCATGAAGGCCGGGCACCCGATCACGCTGCACCCCGAGCGCCCGAACCTGTTCAACCCGATACACGACGACGACATCTTCGCGACGCTGCCCGCCCTCCTCGAGGCCGCGCGCGTCCCGGCGACCATCGTGAACTGGGGTGGTGGGCCGGCGTCGATCGAGGACTGGTGTGGGCTGATGGGCGAGCTCACCGGGATCGAGCCGAAGTTCGAGGAGACCGACGGCACGCTCGGGAGCGTGTTCGTCGATCTCACCAAGATGCACGAGCTCGCCGGCGCGGCCCAGGTCGGATGGCGCGACGGCATCCGCCGGATGGTGGAGGCGCGTCATCCCGAGCTCCTGAAAGCCTGATGCCCGGCCTTCGTGCGATCGACGTCGACGTCGATGGTGGCTGGGATCAGGGAGCCGGGGTTCGGAAGAGCACCTTGTAGACGTCGGTGGAGTGGTCGTTGTCCGGGGCATTGGTGTTGTACGACGCGGTGAGCGCGCCACCGGGCAGCTGGAACACGCGCCCGTTGTAGGTGAAGCCGCCCGAGGGAGCGGGAGTGCTCGCGACGACCTTCCGCTGCGTCCACGGGCCGTAGGGGGTCGGCGCGCTCCACGTGTTGATCGGGTCCGGATACACGTCGCGGAGCTTTGCCGAGGCGAGGAACGTGCCATCCGCCTGCGGGATCACCCACAGTGGGGCGCTCGGTCCGTTCAGCAGAGGCGCGCCCGTGGTGGGCATCTCGAACTGCATCGGGCACGCGCCGCCGCTGCCGGGCGCGCACGGGACGCTCGTTCCCGCCAGGGTCCAGTTGTCGGGGTCGTTGCCTGCGTACCCACCGTTCCAGTACTGCCAGGTGGCGGTGGAGGGGTCGGTGCCGACCGGGACGCGTGCGACGTACTGGGAGTCCGGGTGCAGCCCGTCGGGCGTGTTCCGTCCGAAGATGTAGTGAAAGCCGTTCGCAGTCACGACTCCGTTGCCGAACTCCGGGAGCAGTCCGGCGGCCGGACTCGGCCTGACATCGATGAAGCGGAGGTCGGGGAGCGCAAACCTCGCGATCTCGATGTCGAGCGCGATGCAACCGCACAGTCCGGGGCCGGGCACGAAGCGCTGGGCGAACACAGAGAGGATCGAGCCGTCCACGTACGCGCCCATCGGCCAGTAGTACTGACCGGCGGGTGCCGGGATCAGGTCGGTTCGTGCACCGTGGCTTCCGCCCATGATCGGCGTGAGGCAGCCGCCGGTCTGCACCACGAACGCGTTGCGCACGAGGCGGTACGGGTCCGCCATCGCGCCGTTTCGGATGTACCCGCTCCAGGTGTCCGCGAAGAGCCACAGGGTCTTCCCGTTCCCGAGGTCGACCGGTGCCCCGTTGTCGCCGGCGCCGAAGTCGGTGTTCACCGTGCGGAGCCCGTCGTGCTGCGCCTGGTAGTCGGCCGCCTGGCGCGGCGTCCCGCCCGAGCAGTACTGGGCCTGATAGGCGGGGACCGGAGGCGGGGGCGGCACGGGAACGCACGCCGCGAGGAGTGCACCTCCAACCGCGGTGAGCGTCAACAGCCACACCCGTCGTGGTGGACGACGAGGCGAACGCACGGCATCAGGGTAGTGGTGCTCACGGCGGAAGCCAACGGGGGTCTCGACCACCCGTTGTTCAGGCCGTTGCTCTGGAGGCGGGTGTCTTGCAGGCGGTTGTGTGGTGTGGGCCGGGTGGCGGTTGTAGGTTGCCCCGACTGACGCGTCCGTCAGGTCCGGGTCATCGTGGGGGAGTTCGAGGAGTGAAGCCGGCACCGTTCGAGTACCACGCGCCCGAGTCGGTGGCGGACGTGGTGGCACTGCTCGCCGAGCATGCCGACGAGTGCAAGCCGCTGGCCGGCGGACAGAGCCTCGTGCCGATGCTCGCGCTGCGCCTCACCCGCTTCGAGCACCTGATCGACCTGAACCGGGTCTCCGAGCTCGTCGGGATGAGCCGGGACGACGGCGCGCTGCGGGTCGGGGCGATGACCAGACAGCGGGCCGTCGAGCGCGATCCGGGGGTCGCCACGATTGTGCCCCTCCTGGCGCAGGCTGTCCCGTGCATCGGCCACACCCAGATCCGCAACCGGGGCACGATCGGCGGCTCGATCGCCCACGCGGATCCTGCGTCCGAGCTGCCGGCGGTCGCGCTGGCGTTGGACGCCGAGCTCGAGATCGCATCGGACCGCGGCACGCGCCGCGTCCCCGCGGCCGAGTTCTTCGAAGGAACGTGGTCGACCTGCCTCGCCGACGACGAGCTCCTCGTCGCCGCGCACTTCCCGATCTGGGAGGGGCGGTGCGGGTTCGCGTTCGAGGAGGTCGCCCGACGCAGTGGCGACTTCGCGCTGGCCGGCGTCGCGGCGGGCATCGAGCTCGGTGGTGATGGCGCGGTGCAGCGCGCCTCGCTCGGACTGCTCGGCATGGGAGGCACGCCGCTCCGAGCGAGTGCAGCCGAGGCGGCGATCCTCGGCCGCACCCCGACCGCGCCCGACCTCGACGAGATCGCGGCGCTGGCCGTTGCCGAGCTCGACCCACCCGAGGACGTGCACGGCAGCTCGGCCTATCGAGCGCGGATCGGCGCACACCTGGTTCGCACCACCCTCGCCCGAGCGATCGAGGAGGCACGGCGCTCATGACCGACCAGCACAGCTCGGAGCACGCGATCAGCGTCGTGGTGAACGGTGAGGGCCGTCGGCGCACGGTCGAAGCCCGAAGGACCCTCGCCGACTTCCTCCGCGAGGACTGTGCACTCACCGGGACGCACCTCGGATGCGAGCACGGCGTCTGCGGTGCGTGCACCGTGATCCTCGATGGGGAGAGCGTCCGCTCCTGTCTCATGTTCGCGGTGCAAGCCGATGGCGCCGAGATCACCACCGTCGAGGGGCTCGCGGGCGCTGACGGTTCGCTCTCCCCGGTGCAGGACGCGTTCCGGGAGGAGCACGGGTTGCAGTGCGGATTCTGCACGCCGGGCTTCGTCGTCACCGTGACGCAGCTCCTCGCGGAGAACCCGGATCCGACCGATGCCGAGATCCTCGAGGGGATCTCAGGGAACCTGTGCCGCTGCACGGGGTACCAGGGGATCGTTCGAGCCGTGCGTCGTGCGAGCACATCGGGGTTGGGCGGGGCGGGGTCGGGCGTGGCGGGGGCGGGCGCGTGAGCCAGGTCACCGATCACACCGCGGGCCGGTTCGTCGGGCAGCGGATCAAGCGGCGGGAGGACCCGCGCCTCCTCACCGGGCACGGCGCGTACGTCGACGACGTCCAGGTGCCGGGGATGCTGCACGCTTCGTTCGTGCGCAGCGACCTCGCGCGGGCGCGGATCACGGGCATCGACACGGCCGCCGCACTCGCCCTCCCGGGCGTGCACGCAGTGCTCACCGGGGCAGATCTCAACCCGGGTGCAGGATCAAGACAGCCGAGCATGTTCCAGGGCGACGCGCCGCCGTCGCCGTGCGCGCCCGTCCCCTTGTTGGCCGACGGCGACGTGCGTTTCGTCGGAGATCCCGTCGCCATCGTGATCGCCGAGAGCCGCTACCTGGCCGAGGACGGGTGTGAGCTCGTCGAGGTCGGCTACGAGGAGCTGCCGCCGGTCATCGATCCCGAGCTCGCGATGACCGAGACCGAGCACCTCGTCCACCCCGAGCTGGGGTCGAACGTCGCGATGAGCATCCCCACGCCTCCGGACGCGGAGCTCGACGCGATCTTCGAGTCGGCCGCGCACGTCGTGCGCGAGACGTTGATCCAACACCGCCACACGAACGTCCCGATGGAGACGCGTGGTGTGGTCGCCGGGTACGAACCGGCGACCGGCGAGCTCGAGGTCACCCTCTCGACGCAGAACCCGCACGAGGCGCGCCAGGTGTGCAGCCGGCTCACCGGCGTGCCCGAGCACCGCGTACGAGTGATCGGCGCTGATGTCGGTGGCGGGTTCGGTCAGAAGTTCTTCATGCAGCGCGAGGAGGAGATCGTCACCGCCGCTGCGGTGAAGCTCGGGCGGATCATCAAGTGGATCGAGGACCGACGCGAGAACCTGATCGCGTCGAACCACGCGCGAGCTGACCGCATCACGGTCGAGGTAGCAGTCGATGCCGACGGGCGCATGCTCGCGGCGAAGCTCGACCACCTCGAGGACTGCGGCGCCTACCCGATGGGTGGCACCGGTGGTGTCGGCCCGTTCGTGGCGATGCTCTTCCCCGGTCCGTATCACATCGGTCGGCTTGGCTTCGTGAGCACATGCGTCTGGACGAACACCTGTGGCCGGGGCGCGTACCGCGGCCCGTGGATGCTCGAGACCGTGGCGCGCGAGGAGATCATCGACCTGATCGCACGTCAGATCGGGATGGACCCGCTCGAGGTCCGGCGCGTGAACGTGCTGCAGATGGACGAGCTGCCGCACACGACGCCGATGGGCATGGAGCTCGACCACGTGACGCCTGCGGAGACGCTCGAGCAGGCGGTCGCGATCATTGGATACGACGCGTTCCGTGAGGAGCAGCATGCCGCCTACGAGCGTGACGGAACGCTCCGCGGCATCGGCATCGGGCTCTATGTGGAACCCACGAGCATGGGGTCGGGCTCGCTCGGGGTCGAGACCGCGACCGTTCGCGTGCAGCCGAGCGGCAAGGTCACGGTGATGCTCGGGACGGGCTCACACGGCCAGGGCGTGGAGACGACGATGGCGCAGGTCGTCGCCGAGCACCTGGGCGTCGCGCTGGACGACGTCGTCGTGGTCCAGGGCGACACCGCGTCGTCACCGTTCGGCGGTGGGACGGGTGGCAGCCGCACCGCCGTCGTCGCGGGTGGCGCGACTCGTGAGGCCTCGATCGAGGTGCGGCAGAAGGCCGTGGAGATCGCGGCGCACCTGCTCGAGGCTGCGCCGGAAGACCTCGAGGTCGAGGACGGGCGCGTCTCCGTGCGGGGCACACCGACCCGCGGCGTCGATCTCGCAGAGATCGCGCGCGTCGCGTACAACTCCCCGGCGGAGCTCCCGGACGGTGCCGTCCCGAACCTCGAGGCGACGGTGAGCTACCAGGCTCCGCCGATCACGTGGTCGAACGCATGCCACGTCTGCACGGTGGAGGTGCACCCCGAGACGGGGATCGTCAAGATCCTGCGGTACGTCGTGAGCGAAGACTGCGGCGTGATGATCAACCCGATGATCGTCGAAGGGCAGATCGCGGGGGGTGTCGCCCAGGGCATCGGCGGCGTCCTCTACGAGCACCTCGTGTACGACGAGTACGGCACCCCACTCACCACGACGTTCCTCGATTACCTCGTCCCGACCGCGAGCGAGGTGCCCGTGATCGAGTACGGACACGTCGAGACCCGCTCACCGACACCCGGCGGCCACAAGGGCATGGGCGAGGGCGGGGCGATCGGCTCACCCCCTGCCGTGTTCAACGCCGTGGCCGACGCGCTCGCGCTGCGGGGCGCGAAGGTCACGGCGCAGCCGCTGACGCCGACCGCGATCATCGAAGCCCTCGACGCCGCCGAGTGAGCCTTCTTGGCACGTTGACCGACAACAGGTGTCGGTGAGCGTGCCAAGAACCCGCTGGTGCGGGGAGGGACGGGGTTAGGGCGCGCCGTCGAGGATGCCAGTGAGGCCGTACTTCGGGAACTCCCCGAGGAACATGTACTCGTGGAGGCCGTAGCCGACGTCGCCGGTGCTCGTCTCGAAGCGGGACGCGGCATCGACGATGCCGTAGAACCGCTCCGCATCCTGCTCGGTGTCGAGCGTGACGCCCTGCACCACGAGCTCGGGGCCGTGGTACATGCCGTGCTTCCAGTCGGGCTCGGGCCCGTACCCCGTGCCGATCGCGATGTGCGACTCGATGAGCGGCGTGACCTCGATGTCGAACGCGCCGCTCGGCGCGTTCGGGAACGAGAGCTTGCTGCGGCGGATCCGGCGCGTCCCGGAGATGAACTCGTGAGCGTGCTCCGGTCGGCCGAGGTACTCGATCGGACGCCCGGGGTCGTTCCAGACCTTCTTGGCGGTCTCGAGGTCACGTGACCCGTCGGGCTTCTCGGAGCACATGTAGACGATCGCGTAGTCATCGAACTGGATCGGGTCGTAGTTCCACATGCTCATCGCGAACGGACCTTCGGCGAGGATGCCAGGCGGCTCCGGATCGCCGATCGGGCGCACGCCCCACGAGCGGTCGCGCGTCCCCTTCCAGTTCGGACCGGTGACCTCGATGTGGTCGTCGTCGACGAGGATGTGGCCGGCCCAGAATCCTGTCTGCGCGAACCGCTGCGTGTCGAAGGTGATGCGCTCCATCTGGCGGATGTAGTGGCGCGGCTCGAGCATCGGGACGATCGAACCGGTGAACGTCAGGTCGAACGACACGCCGTGCTCGTTGGGCTCCAGGACGAAGCGGACCTGCTTGAGTCCCTCGATGACCTCGAGGGAGAAGGGACCCACGGTGGTGTCCATGCGGTCGTTGCCGAGCGGCCGCGACGCCCGCACGATCCGGTGCTCGGTGCCGCGGCGCACGAGCACGAAGGCGTCCTGCACCGAGAGGTTGGGGTACTGCCCGAAGCCGGTGATCAGCATCACCTCGCCGGTCGAGTCGTGCAGCATGTTGTAGTAGCGGTCGTAGAAGTTGCGGTCCGACGTGGCGGGGTGCCGCAGCACCTCGGCGACCTGGTGGATCGGGTAGTCGTCGTACGGCGAGAGCGCTGAAGTCATGAAACGTGTTCTAGTCGAGCGCTGCCGCCCGGTCAGGCGGCGAGGGCCTGCTCTTCTCTCAAGCGGCGAGGGCCTGCTCTTCTCTCAAGCGGCGAGGGCCTGGCAGAACGTCCCGAAGGCCTCGACGTAGGCATCGATGTCGGCCTCGGTGTGCTGGACGGAGATCGTCCACTGCTCTTCGTCCCCGGGCGTCATGAAGACGCCCCGGTTGAGCACCCAGGGGAACGACGCCGCGTACAGCTCGGTGCGGGTGTCGAGGAAGTCCCGGTAGTTCTGCAGCGGCTCGGATCGGTAGGAGATGCACCCCTTGGCGCCGAGGTCGACCGTGTGGGCCGGGATCCCGTGCTCGGCGATCGCCTTCGCGCATCCCTCGGCGAGACGGGTGCCGAGCTCCGACAACCGCGCGTACGCGTCCGGTGTGAGCACCTCGGTGAGGGCCGCGAGCCCGGCGGCGGCCACGAGCGGGTTGCCGTTGAACGTCCCCTGTTGCGCGGCACCGTGCTCGATGACGTCCATCACGTCGGCGCGCCCACCGAACGCAGCAGTCGGTGTGCCGCCGCCGATCGCCTTCGCGAAGCACGCGAGGTCGGGCTGGACGCCGAAGCGCTCGATCGCACCGCCCGCGGCGACGGTCGCGCCCGACTTCACCTCGTCGAAGATGAACACGACGCCGTGCTTGGTGCACAGGTCCCGGATCGCTTCGAGGTATCCGGGCTGCGGGAGGACCACGCCGATGTTCATCATGATCGGTTCCATGATGAGACAGGCGAGCTCGCTCCCACGATCAGCGAAGAGTCGCTCGGCTGCCGGCACGTCGTTGAACGGAACTGCGACCGTCCACTTGGCCATCTCGGTGGGGATGCCCTTGGACATCGGCGTCGAGACGGGAGCCTCGCGTCCACCCATCGCGTCCGCGCCGGGGACGACGGAGAACATCACGGTGTCGTGATGCCCGTGGTACGAACCCTCGATCTTCGCGACGACGTCGCGCCCGGTCGCCGCACGCGCGACCCGGATCGCGTCCATGGTCGCCTCGGTACCGGAGTTCGCGAATCGGATCTTGTCGAGGTGGAAGCGTCGGCACAGCTCTTCTGCGAACGCGACGGTCACCTCGGTGGTGACGGCGAAGTGCGTCCCGGAGCGCGCGGCACGCTCGATCGCCTCGACGATCGTCGGGTGCGCGTGCCCGACCACGTTGGCACCGAACCCGCCGTGGAAGTCGACGTACTCCGACCCGTCGACGTCCCACACGTGCGAGCCCATGCCGCGAGCGAGGTAGATCGGGTACGGATCCCCGGCCTGGAACGAAGAAGCCACGCCCATCGGCATGTGCTGAGAAGCCCGCTCGAAGAGCGCCTTCGACGCCGATGTCCGAGTCAGCAGCTGCGGCGTCTCGTCAGCGACGATCGCCCCAGCATTGGTCGAGAACCTGTCCGTCATCATCTGCTCCCGTTCACCACTTGACCATCACGTGCTTGAGCTCCGTGTACGCCTCGATCGCGTAGATCGACATGTCCTTGCCGTACCCGGACTGCTTGAATCCACCGTGGGGCATCTCGGAGACGATCGGGATGTGGTCGTTGACCCACACCGTGCCGAACTTGAGGAGCGCCGACATCTTCATGGCGCGCCCGGCGTCCTTGGTCCAGACGCTCGCCGAGAGCCCGTAGTCGATGTCGTTCGCCCACGCGAGCGCCTGGTCGTCGTCGCTGAACTGCTGCACGGTGACGACCGGACCGAAGACCTCCCGCTGGATGATCTCGGAGTCCTGCGCCGCGCCGACCACGACGGACGGCTCGTAGAAGAAGCCGGCCCCGTCGATGGCCTTCCCCCCGACGGTGACCTCGGCGCCGGCTTCCCGGGCGCGGTCGACGAAACCGGTCACGCGCTCGCGTTGCTCGGCGGAGATCACGGGACCCATCGCGACGTCGGGGTCGTGCGGGTCGCCCGTCTTGATGCCCCGGACGGCTTCGGTGAGGCTTGCGACGAAGCGGTCGTGCACCTTCGGTCCGGCGAGGACGCGACACGGAGCGGTGCAGTCCTGTCCGGAGTTGTAGTAGCTGGCCTCGGCCAACGTCGCGACGACGGCTTCCAGGTCGGCGTCGTCGAACACGATGACGGGCGCTTTGCCGCCGAGCTCCAGGTGGACGCGGGTGAGGTTGTCTGCCGCCTCGCGCGCGATGAGCTTGCCCGTGTTGACGTCGCCGGTGAGCGACACCATCGCGACCTTGGGGTGCGTCACCAGTGATGCACCCGCGGTCTCCCCCTGACCCGTGACGACGTTCAGAACGCCCGGAGGCAGGATGTCCGCGGTGATCTCGGCGAGCCGCAGTGCCGTGAGCGGGGTGAGCTCCGACGGCTTCAAGACCACCGTGTTGCCGGCTGCGAGCGCGGGACCGAGCTTCCACGTCGCCATGCCGAGCGGATAGTTCCACGGCGCGATCGAACCGACGACGCCCAGCGGGTCGCGACGCAGGAAGGAAGTGTGGCCCTCCATGTACTCGCCCGCGGCGCGTCCTTCGAGGAAGCGCGCGCCGGCGGCGAAGAAGCGCCAGTTGTCGACGGCGAGATCCATCTCGAACTCGATGATCGACTCGGGCTTCCCGACGTTGTCGATCTCGAGCGCGTTGATCGTCGGGAGGTCTGCTTCGATCGCGTCGGCGACCTTCGACAGGAGCTCGGAGCGGTTGCGCGGTGGGAGCTGACCCCACTCGGCGAACGCGGCGTCGGCAGCAGCGACCGCGGCGTCGACGTCGGCTGCGTCGCTCGCCGGCACCTCGGCGATGACCTCGCCCGTTGCCGGGTTCAGCACCTGGTCGGTCGCGCCCGACTTCGCGTCGACCCACGCGCCACCGATGAAGTTCTGGTACGCCATCGCCTGGTTCCTCCTGGAGTCCGTTCTGACCACGATGTTGCAGGGTCAGGTGTACCCCGCGCAAGGGAATCCGTTGTCGCTGAGCCGAAGGAGCACGGAATCCCTTGCGGAGCGCCCTACCGCCGTGCCTAGGCTGCGGCGTCCGGGGAAGGGAACAACGCTCGTGGCCGACGACATGACCCAGCGCAGCGCCGCAGGCCAGTCGGGCGCGGACGGTGCTGCTGCGGATGTCGTCATCGGGATCGACAGGGTCACGAAGCGGTTCGGCGACTTCACCGCGGTGCGCGAGGCCGACTTCGGGATCCGGCGGGGCGAGTTCTTCTCCATGCTCGGGCCATCGGGCTGTGGCAAGACCACGACGCTCCGCATGATCGCCGGGTTCGAACAGCCGAGTGCCGGCCGCATCACGTTGGAGGGCAAGGACGTCTCGCGCGTGCCTCCCTACAAGCGGAACGTCAACACCGTCTTCCAGCACTACGCGCTCTTCCCGCACATGACAGTGTTCGACAACGTGTCGTTCGGGCCGCGCAGCAAGCGCGTGTCGAAGGGCGAGACGAAGAAGCGCGCGCGCGAGCTGCTAGAGGTAGTGCGCCTCGGGGACTTCGCCGACCGCAAGCCCGGGCAGCTCTCCGGAGGTCAGCAGCAGCGCGTCGCGCTGGCACGCGCACTGGTCAACTATCCGAGCGCGCTCCTGCTCGACGAACCGCTCGGGGCGCTCGACCTCAAGCTCCGACAAGCCATGCAACACGAGCTCAAACGCATCCAGCGCGCGGTCGGGATCACGTTCGTGTACGTGACCCACGACCAGGAAGAAGCGCTCACGATGTCGGACCGCATCGCGGTGATGAGTGAAGGCATCGTCGAGCAGATCGGCACGCCGGAGGAGATCTACAGCTCGCCATCGTCCGTGTTCGTCGCCGGCTTCATCGGGGTCGCGAACCTCCTGCCGGCGAGGGTCGACCGCATCGCCGGCGAGAACGCGGAAGTCACGCTGACCGGCAGCAGCCACGCCGTGGTGCCCATCAGCGCGGCGGTGCCCGAGGTGGGTGCGACGGCGACTGTCATGGTCCGTCCCGAGCGGATCCACGTGCAGATGGCCGAGCCGACTGGTGACGCGCCGCGCGTCCGGACGACGGTGGCCGATCTCACCTTTCAGGGGCCGCTCGTCCGGGCGCAGCTCGCGTGCGCCGACGGGACCCTCGTGGTCGCGCACGTCGGCCCCGACGACGACCTGCCGATGCTTCGCCCCAACGACGTCGTGTGGCTCACCTGGGAGGCGGACGCAGCCCGTCTCCTCCCGGGGCTCGACGCGACCCATGGGCGCAGGTCCGAGCTCCAAGAGCTCGAGAGGGCACCGGCGGGGTGAGGACCGAACGCAGCACGAGCACGCAAGGGCTGGGAGCAAGTTCACCGGGCGGCCGAACCAAGAGGAGCATGAGATGAGCACTCGCAAGCGTACGGGGACTGCGAAGGGGATCACTCGACGGGAGTTCATCGGCCGTGGTGGCGCGACCGTCGGTGGCCTCGCGCTCGGAGCGACGCTGCTCGGGAGCGGCGCGAACGCGTTCGCGTCGCGCCTCGGTGACGCGAGCCCCGGCGGTCAGCTGTCGGTGCTGAACTGGCCGCTCTACGTCGACAAGAAGTCGCTGAAGGTCTTCGGGAACCAGACCGGGACCGACCTGAAGTACTCGGAGAGCCTCAACGACAACAATGAGTTCTTCGCCAAGTACCAGCGACAGTTCAGCCAGGGTCAGTACCCGGGCTTCGACATCGCGGTCCCGACGAGCTGGATGGCCAAGCGCCTCATCGAGCTCGGGTACGTGCAGAAGCTCCCACTCACCGACATCCCGAACGCGAGCAACCTCTCGGCCGGGTTCCAGAATCCGCCGTGGGACCCGACGGGTGAGTACACGCTCCCGTGGCAGACCGGCATGACCGGCCTCGCCTACAACATCAAGGTCACGGGTCGCGAGCTGACCAGCATCGCGGACCTCTACGACCCGAAGTTCAAGAACAAGGTCGGGATGCTCACCGAGATGCGCGACACGGTCGGCCTCGCCTGTCTCGGTGAGGGCATCGACCCGGCGACCATCACCTACAAGCAGGCCGAGCCCGCGATGAAGCGGCTCCAGAAGGCCGCGGACAGCGGGCAGATCCGTCGCTTCACCGGGAACGACTACCAGGACGACCTCGTCGCCGGGAACTTCGCGGTGTGCATCGGCTGGTCCGGGGACGTCGCGCAGCTGACGCTCGACAACAAGGATCTGCGGTTCGTGATCCCGAGCGAAGGCGGCCTGCGCTTTGCGGACACGATGACGTGGATCAAGACGGCGAAGCGGGAAGCGCAAGTCGCCGCGTGGATGAACTATTTCTACGACGTCGACAACGCGGCCCGCGTCGCTGCCTTCGTCCAGTACATCTCGCCCGTCGACGGGATCCAGAGCGCGCTCACCACGATCGATCCGAAGTTGGGGGAGAGCCCCCTCATCTTCCCGCCCGAGGACGTGCAGGCGCGGTTGAAGACTTTCAACCAGGACCTGAGCTCCAAGGACGAGGCGAAGTTCGACGCCCGCTTCGCCGAGATCACCGGGTCCTAGCGCGAGTGGCCAAGGGGGCCGTGCTCACCGGGGAGAAGAAGGCGCGCTTCGCGCCATACGGGCTCCTCAGTCCGGGGATCATCTGGCTGATCCTCTTCTTCCTCGTGCCGGTGTTCACGCTGGTGCGGATGTCGCTCTCGGAGCGACCGAACCGCTTCCTGCCGTCGGAGCTGACGTTCGCGTGGGACTGGTCGAACTACACGGACTCCCTGTCGAAGTTCTCGGAGCAGTTCGCCCGCTCGTTCGTGTACGCCGGCATCGCGACCGCGCTCTGCATCGCCATCGGGTACCCGCTCGCGTACGTCATCGCGTTCCGGGGTGGGCGCTACAAGAACCTGTTGCTCGGGCTCGTCGTGATCCCGTTCTTCACGACCTTCCTGATCCGCACGATCGCGTGGAAGACGATCCTGGGTGACGAAGGTGTGGTCGTGTCCGTCCTGCGCAGCCTGGGGGTGCTCGGCCCCGCCCAGGGACTCCTGGCGACCCCCGGCGCGGTCATCGGCGGGCTGACGTACAACTTCTTGCCCTTCATGATCCTCCCGATCTACGTCAGCCTCGAGAAGATCGACCGCGAGCTCGTCGCGGCGGCGAGCGACCTCTACTCGACGCCGGCACGCGCGTTCCGGAAGGTCGTGCTCCCGCTCTCGCTGCCAGGGGTGTTCGCGGGAAGCCTCCTCACGTTCATCCCCGCGTCCGGCGACTTCATCAACGCGACGTTCCTCGGGAGCCCGAAGACCTCGATGATCGGCAACGTCGTCCAGAACCAGTTCCTGGTGCAGCTCGACTATCCGACCGCGGCCGCGCTGTCGATGACCTTGATGGTCATCATCACGGTCTTCGTCCTGCTCTACGCGCGGTTCCTCGGGACCGAGGACCTGACCGGATGACCGCCACCGCCGTGCGGCCCCCCGACGCTCCGGAACCGGCGATCGAGCCGGAGATGGAGAACGTCTTCCCGCCGCCGTGGCTGCGCAGGCTCGGTTCGCGCTTCCTGAACTTCTACGCGGGTCTCGGGCTCTTCTATCTGTTCCTCCCGATCTTCGTGATCGTCGCCTTCAGCTTCAACGCGCCGAAGGGTCGGTTCAACCTCGTGTGGCAGCACTTCACCCTCGACAACTGGAAGCACCCGTTCGCGGTGCCCGAGCTCATCGACGCGTTCGTGCTCAGCCTCAAGATCGCCGCGATCGCCACGGTGGTCGCCGTCATCTTCGGAGCGCTCGTGTCGCTCTCGCTGTGCCGCTACAAGTTTCGCGGCAGTGGCGCCGTGAACATGCTGCTCGTGCTCCCCCTCACGACGCCCGAGATCGTGCTCGGCGCGTCGCTCGGCGGCATCTTCATCCTGCAGACCTACCCGGAGCCGGTGCCCCAGACGCTGGGTGAGGGCACGATCATCATCGCCCACATCATGTTCTGCGTGAGCTTCGTCGCGCTCACGGTCAAAGCACGCCTCCGTGGTTTCGACTGGACGCTCGAAGAGGCAGGTTCTGATCTGGGTGCCGGACCGATGCGCGTGTTCACGAAGGTGACGTTGCCGCTGATGCTCCCCGGGATCCTCGCCGCGGCGCTCCTGTCCGTCGCGCTGTCGCTCGACGACTTCATCATCACCCTGTTCAACGCGAGCCCCGACAACGTGACGTTCCCGCTCTACATCTATGGCGCGCGCCAGCGGGCGCTCCCGCCGCAGATCAACGTGCTCGCGACGATGATCCTCGTCGTGAGCGTCCTGCTGCTCGTCTCGGGAACGCTGTTCAGCACATTGCGCTCGCGGCGCGCTGGCGCGAACGCCGCGACACCGATGATGATCATGCCGCCCGAGGACTGAACGCTCACTCGATGGAGGGGGTTGCGTGACAACCACGGATGTCGGCAAGGGGGGCGATCGACTCGCGGTCGACAAGGGCCTGAAGGTCGGCGCGATCGGGCTGATGTCCGCCGTCGTCATCGGCGTCGCCTCGACCGCACCGGGCTACAGCCTCGCGGCGGGGCTCGGGTTCGTCACCCAGGAAGCGGGGAACCAGGGTCCCGCGATCATGTGGGTCGCGTTCCTGCCGATGTTCTTCATCGCGGCCGCGTACTACTACATGAATCGCGCGGATCCCGACTGCGGTACGACCTTCACCTGGGCCACGCGGGCACTCGGGCCGCGCACGGGATGGATCGGCGGCTGGGGGATCATCGTCGCTGACCTCGTGATCATGCCCAGCCTCGCTGGCATCGCCGGGATCTACACCTTCCTCCTGTTCGACGCTGACGGGCTTGCGAACAACAAGTGGTGGGTGCTCCTCGCCGGGCTGATCTTCATCTTCCTCATGACGCTCATCTGCGTGATCGGTATCGAACTGAACGCACGCATGCAGTTCTTCCTGCTCGCCGCCGAGATCATCGTGTTGGTGATCTTCGCGGGAGTGGCGTTCTACAAGATCTTCTCGGGCGAGATCGCCGGGAGTGTCGATCCTCAGCTCGAATGGCTCAACCCGTTCGCGATCGATTCGTCCTCTGCCCTCGTGGGTGGGCTCGTGATCGCGATCTTCCTCTACTGGGGTTGGGATACGGCGGTGACGATCAATGAGGAGACAGACGACCCGGCGAAGACGCCGGGTCGAGCCGCCGTCATCTCGACGCTCGTCTTGATCGGCATCTACCTGGTCGTGTCGATCGCCGCGCAGGGGGTGCAGGGCGCCGACTTCCTCAGTGCGAACGCGGACGACGTGCTGAGCGCGACGGGCAACCTGGTACTCGGCTCGCCGTTCGACAAGTTGCTGATCATCGCGGTGCTGACGTCGGCCGCAGCCTCGACTCAGACGACGATCCTTCCCGCGGCGCGCAGCGAGCTCTCCATGGCCGCTCACAAGGCTGCGCCGGCATGGTTCGGGAAGGTGAGTCCGAAGTACCTGACCCCCACGAACGCGACGTGGTTCTTCGGGTTCTTCTCGATGGCGTGGTACGCGATCTTGACCATCGTGAGCGAGGACGTGCTCGGCGCGTCGATCGCGGCGGTCGGGCTGATGATCGCGTTCTATTACGGGATGACCGGCTACGCCTGCGTCATCTACTACCGCAAGTTCATCTTCAAGAGCGTGAAGAACTTCTTCTTCGTCGGGGTGGCCCCGCTCCTCGGTGCGACCAGTCTGACGTACATCTTCGTCAAGGCATCGAGCGACCTCGCCAAGGACACCGATTCGTACGGGTCGGTCGGTGGACTCGGGCTCGCGTTCGTCGTCGGCATCGGACTCCTGCTCGTCGGGTTTCCATTGATGCTGGCGTGGTGGGGAGTTGCCCCCGCGTTCTTCCGGCGGGGACGCGATCCGCATCCGCACCCGGCGCCCGACGGGACCGGCGCTGCAGTCCCGCGCATCCTCGATGCGGGTCCGATCCTCGATCGGGATCTCGACGACGGCAAGGCGCCGACCGCAGGCAACGAGCACCCTGGAGGCGAGTGATGGCTGGCGAGATCGTCCTCGGATACGACGGATCGGCGGGCGCAAAGGCGGCGCTGCCGCAGGCAGTGGACCTCGCCAAGGCGTTCGGGGTCCCGCTCGTGCTCGCGTTCGCGCACGGTGCGAACCCCGTGGGGGGCGTCGGCGGCGACCTGTCGCGCAAGTCGGCGGAGGTCGGGCAGCGCTTCCTCGATGAGGGTGCGGCCCTCGTGCGCGCAGCAGACCCGAGCGTCGAGATCACGAGCGAGCTCGTGAACGCGATGCCGGTCGAAGCACTCGCCAGTCTGGCGGAGCAGTCGAGCGCCCGCATGCTCGTCGTGGGCGGCAACGGTCGCGGTCCGCTCATCGGGACCTTGCTCGGCTCGACCGGCTACAAGCTCCTCAACCAGACCCTCGTGCCCGTGCTGGTGGTGCAGCCGCCTGACTGATGTGCCTGACTGATGTTGCCTGATCGATGGCGGCGAATGCTGTCGCTCAGTCGCTGACCCCAGTGGCACCCGCGTCCCGGAGCGACGCGCGCAGCTTCGCCGCCTCGACCTCGAGCTGCTCCGGGGTCGCGGTCGTGGCGCGGTCGAGGTGGAGATCGGCCTCGCCGACCATGATCGGGATCACGTGCAGGTGCACGTGGGGCACCTCGAGCCCCGCGATCAGCAAGCCGACCTTCGCCGGGTCGTAGACCTGCTGCTCGGCCCGCGCGATCGTCTGCGCCACGGTCGTGAGATGGCACACGAGATCGGCATCCAGATCGATCCAGTGACCCACCTCGCGGATGGGCACCACGAGCGTGTGTCCCGGCTGCACCGGGTTGATCGAGAGGAACGCGACGCACTCGGCGTCGCGCCAGACGAACGTTCCGGGGAGCTCGCCCTCGATGATGCGGGTGAAGAGCGTCGCCATGCACAGAGGTTAGGTGTCGACGCGCTCAGGAATCGCCGGGCGACGATCAACTTTCGGCCCCCGCGATGCCGATACGAGTCTGATGGCTGCCGTCGCCGACCCGACCACTCCTGCCGATCCGTCGAGTTCGGCGCCGGGCGCTCGCGAGGTGCGCTGCTCGGCCGCGTACCCCTTGCCGCAGCTCCACCCGGTTCCCGACTTCGTGGGGCTCCCGTCCGGGCGTCGTTACGTGACCGTGCAGTCGAAGTTCGTGATCGCCCAGGGCGTCGCGACCTTCTGGACGGCGATCGCCGTGGCGATCTCGCTGGCGGTCGCGCAAGGTCTCGCCGACCTCGTGTCCTGGCCGTACGCCGTGCTGCTCCTCGCCGCCGTGGTCTGGATCCCGGCGTACCTCGCCGCGTTCTCCGCGATCACCCTCGTCCTCGACGACCCACCCTCGCTGAAGGTCGTGCGCCCGGGCACCCCGGTCACCGTGCTGATCCCCGTGCTCGACGAGCGCACTGCACTCGTCGCCACCCTCGCGTACCTCGCGGCGCAGGACTACGACGGTCCGGTGCACGTCATCGTGGTCGATCGCGGCTCGACGGACGACACGGCGTCGGAGGCACGCCGCGCCGCGATCCGCCTCGGGCTCGATGCCGAGGTGCTGGTGGAGCCGGGCGGCGACCGTGCGTCGGCGCGCAACGCGGGGTTGGCTCGCGTCTCGACGCCGTTGCTCGTGACCGTCGATCCCGGCGCGTACCTGCACCCTTCCGCCGTGCGGCTGCTCGTCGCCCGCCTCTCGAGCTCGCCGACGGACACGGTTGCGGTGGCGGGCGACGCGGTCGTCCGGAACCAACGCGAGGGCGTGGGGGCCGAGCTCCTCGCCGAGGAGTACGCGCTCGGCGCGAACGCAGTGCAACGAGTGCACGCGCTCTTCCAGGGTGCGCTGGTCGCCGAGGGTGCCTGCAGCGTGTTCCGGACGGACGCGGTGCAGGCGGTGAACGGTTGGGCGACCGGTGCAGCCCAGGACGTGCAGCTCACCTGGCGGTTGCTCGAGCGGGGCTGGCGCGTGTTCCACGAGCCGCTCGCGCTGGCGTTCACGACGGAACGGATCACGATTGCCAGCGCGGCCCGTCGGCGTGCTCGTCACGCCTGGGGCCTCCTGGCCGCGCTCCACGAGCCCGGGCGGCGGCCGTTGCGCTTCCCGTTCAGTCGCTTCCTCACCGCGGTCGGCGTCGCGACGCCCGTGCTCGACCTCGTGTTCACGATCGCGTGGGTGCAGGCGGTCGTGTTCCTCGCGTTCGGACAGCTCAGTCTGGTGGGCTTCTACGTCTTGTTCGTCCTCCCGTTGTCGCTGGCATCGCCGGCGCTCGTGCGGAGGTATCAGCGCGAGGTGCTCGACGAGGCCGACCTCGCGGTCAAGCAACGCCGGGGAGTGGCGCTCTTCGCGCCGCTGCTCTGGACGCAGGCGGTCCAGTCGCCGGTCGGGGTGTGGTCCGAGCTCATGGAGATCCACCGGCTCCGGGACGAGGGACCGCAGGACGTCACGCGTGTCCCGTTGCGCGTCCCGAAGGCACGCGCTCGCACCTAGCGGCTGGGGCTAGCGTCGCCGCCATGTTGCATCCGGAAGTCGACAACGCCGCGACGCGAGCCATGCACTCGGTCGAGGGTCGCACCATCATCGTCACCGGCTCCGGCCAGGGCGTCGGCCGCGGGATGGCCAACCACCTGGCCAAGGCCGGTGCCAACGTCGTCGTGGCGGAGTGGAACGCCGAGAAGATGCGCCGCACGGTCGAGGAGCTGACCGGCATCGGCGCGAAGGCCATCGGCGTCGAGGTCGACATCATGCAACGGGAGCAGATCGAGGCGATGGTCGCGCGCGCCGTCGAGGAGTTCGGCACCGTCGACGGCATCATCAACAACGCGCAGACGTTCCGCGCCAACGCGTCGGTCGCGACCGTCGAGGCCGACGACGTCGAGGTCTTCTACCGCTCCGGCGTGCTCGGCACGCTGTGGGCGATGCAGGCGGTGTACCCCCACATGAAGGCTGCAGGTTGGGGTCGCATCGTGAACTTCGGCTCGTCGATGGGGCGGGTCGGAGGCGCTGGGTTCGGTGCGTACAACGCGTCGAAGGAGGCGATTCGCGGGCTCTCGCGCACTGCGGCCCGCGAATGGGCGGCGGACGGCATCATCGTGAACATCATCGCTCCGGCGGCTGCGCCACCGCGAGCCGTCGGGAGCGAGCACTACGAAGAGTTCATGCGCACGTCCCCGATGGGTCGCAACGGCGATCCCGAGCTCGACGTCGGGTCGATCGCGCACTTCCTCTGCTCCGACGGTTGCCGCTTCGTGACCGGCCATACGTTCATGGTCGACGGTGGCAACTTCCTCTGGTCCTGAGCTGGTCCTGAGCTGATTCGGAGCCGACCGCGATGACCCACCCCAAACCCGACTGGTCGAACGCGTGGCCGGTCGTGGGTGTGCGGCAGGGTGAGCCCGAACCGTCACCGGGTGTCGATGCCCTCCGCGGTGAAGGGTTTCGCGTCGTGCTCGACGTGGAGTCGATCCCGTCCGACGCGGATGCCTACCAGGACCATCTGAACAACCACGCAGCGGTCCGGATGTTCAACGAGCTGCGCATCGCGTACGTTGCCGCAGAGCTCGCGCCCGACTGGCCGCGGTTCATCCGGCGGAACGGCTCCACCGTGGTCGTGCGCGAGCTGCACGTCGAGTACCAGAGCGAGGGGCGGATGCACGAGCGCTTCGTCGGCGCGACCCGCTGGGGTGGCCGTCGTGGGAAGTCGGGGCTGGTCGAGCAGCGCCTCGTGGAGGCGACGACCGGTCGGCCACTCGCGCGTGCCTGGGTGGTGCAGCTGTACGTCGCCCCAGGTGGGGTCGAGGCGTTCCCCGACTGGCTCTGGGATCGGATCGGCGAGGTCGAGGGTGGACCGATCCCCGTCCTCGACGCTCCGACCCGACGGACGTGGGGACCTCCCGCTTAGGAACGGCCTTCTAGATGCTCGCGGTGCGACAGGCCCGCTCGCCGTCGGTGAACCCGGTGCGGAACGCCGCGACCCGGGAGAAGGCCGACCCTCGCTCGGTGTCGTTGTCGGTCCGACCCGCGACGGTGAACGTCTGGATCGCTTCGTCGAGGTCACCGGCCGAGAGCGCGGCGTGCTTGCCGTCGGAGTTGCGATCACCGCTCGCGACGCTGCCCGTCCAGGCGCCGGTCAGGCAGTCGGCGCGCAACCGCGCCGTGTTGCTCCCGATCTCCTGGCCGGTCGCGTGCTGCGTTGCGGACGACCAGGCGGCGGCAACGAGCATCCCGGCGCCGAAGTCGCCGACATCGGAGTACAGCGTGTCGAACGACGCGCGGTCGTACGAGATGGTGTTCGTGTCGGCGCAGTACGTGGCGCCGTCGTCGAGTACGCCCCCGTCCGAGCCACCGGAGCACGATGGCGCTCGCCCGTCGTACGCCTCGACCTTGGGAGCCGGTGCGTCCTTGCCGAGCTGGTCGCTCCAGTAATCGGTGAGGTCATCGGTCACGAGCTTCTGAACCTGGTCCTGGGCGATGTTGCCGCCGCTCGACGCGTCCTCCTGGCTGGTGAACCCGGTCTCGGTCACCGATGGCGGGTCGTTCTCGTAGTCGCGGCAGGCGGATGCACCACCGTGATACCCGTCCTGGAACGCGCTCACCCGGTCGAACGCGTTGCCGTGCGCGCCGCTCTGGCCGCCGTCGGTCCCGACCGGGTCGCGGAAGACGAGATACCCGCCGAGCGCGGTGTCGAGGTCGCCGGAAGCGAGGCGGAGTGAGGAGTCGCCGCCGTTCGCGATGTGGCGCGTCCAGGCGCCGGCGAAGCAGTCGGCCTGCATCTCCACGTACACGGTGGCACCCAGGTCGGTGTTGGCGCGGGCTTGGATCGCGTGACCCCACTCGTGCGCGAGCACCAGCGCCACGGCGAAGTCGCCGAACTGGTCGCGGAGCTTCGGGAGCAGCGTCTCGACGTCATACGCGACGAAGTCGCCCTGCGAGCAGTAGAAGGCGTTGCCCTTCACCTCTTCGTACGGGGTGGTGCCACGCCCGGCCGCATTGCAGGCCGGTGGCGGGTTCGAGCTGGAGTAGGCGAACAAGCGGTCGTCGGGGATTGCCTGGTAGGTCACGTCGTAGGTGGCGGTGAGCTGCTTGGCCCAGAACTGCTGGATGCTCGCGATCGACTGATCCACGCTGGCGGTGAACCGGCCCGACTCGGCGGTCGCGGATCCGCTGCCGGGCCCGGCCACGCTCACGACGACGGCGATGACCGTCGACAGTGCGAGGGCGCTGAGGGTGCTGAGGCGGCGTCGCCGGGTGGCGCGGCGTTGCCGACGAGATCTTCTGCTCATGGTGGGAAAAACGAAGGATCGAGCAGCCGGGTTCCCGACCCGCCGGATTCCCAGCGACTTCTCAGGTACCGAGATGCTCCAGCAGGTCACCGAGGGCGGCGACCGCTCGGGAGCAGGCTGCCTCGTAGCCCTCCTCGTCGATCCGGGGTCCGATGAGCTCGAGATCGAACGACCCCGCGTACCCGCCGGCCAGGACCTGACCGAGGATCCGCTCGAGGGGGATGTCGCCGTCACCCGGGACGAGCCGGTTCGGCGTGGAGAGGGTGCCGATCGCGAAGTCGCTCACCTGCACGATCCGGAAGGTGTCGACGCCCGACTCGATCGTGCCGCCGAGACCGCGCTCGGCCCAGCAGGCGTTGGTCTCGACGCACACGCCGATGCCGAGTCTGCGGGCGAGGTCGACGACGTCGGCCAACGTGTGCACGAAGCCGACATCGACGCGCAGCGAGTTGGTGTGCTCGAGCCCGAACGGGATGCCCCGTGCGTGGGCATCGGCGATGACTGGCGTGAGCGCCTGCTCGAGCGCGTCGGCGGCCGCCTCCCACGTGAGCTGCCCCGCGGGCCCGGTCGTGAGGATCATGCACTCGGCGTCGACGGCCTCCGCGGCATCGACCGCGCGGCGCACCCGATCGCGTTGCCCGTCCCACTGGGACGGGTCGTCGAGGTGGAACGGGCCGATCCCGATCAGGTTGGTCACCCGCAGCCCCGCGTCGCGCAGCCGACGGGCACCGGCGTCGATCCCCGCGGCCTCGAGCTTCGCGAGTGACGCCCCGATCGCGGTGATCCCTGCCCGCTCGTAGAACGCGAGGTCTTCGTCGAGGCTCCACTGGAACGTGGAGATCGCCGACAGTGAGACGCGGGGATGCACGGTTGCTCCCTACCCCAGCGCCGCGGCGCGGGCGTTGCTGCCGCCACCGTCGAGCTGGAGGTTGATCCCGGTGAGGTACTCGGACTCCGAGCTGGCGAGGTACACCGCGGCATGGGCGATGTCGGTCGCCTCGCCGAGGCGCGTGAGGTGCATCCCTTCGAGTCGGGTGCGGCGGTCGTCGGGCATGTCGGCGTCGCGGCGTTCGTTCCGCACGTACCCGGGGCTGATGGTGTTGCACCGGATGCGGTTCGACGCCTCTTCCACCGCGATCGCACGCGTGAGCGCGTTGAGCCCGCCCTTGCTCGTCGCGTAGGCGGCCAGTCCTCCGCTCGGCTTCTCACCCTGGCGGGAGGAGATGTTGATGATGGCGCCGTGTCCGGCCGCCCGCAGGTGTGCGATCGCCGCGCGGCACAGCCACATCGGTGCAGTGACGTTCACCCGAAGCGTTCCCTCCCACGCCGCGGTGCTCATCTCCGCGACAGTGGAGTCGCCCCCGGCTGCCGCGATCTGGTCGACCACGCTCGCGACCGCGTTGTTCACGAGCACCGTGAGTCCGCCGAGCTGCGACGCCGACTCGGCGACGAGTCGTGCGCAAGCGTCCTCGCCGCCGAGATCGGCCGCGAGGAAGCGGGCATCGCCCCCGGCTGCCGTGATCTCGTCGACCACCGCGGCACCGCGGGTGGCATCCCGGCCGTGGACGACGACGCGCGCGCCCTGCGCCGCGAACTCGATCGCGATGGCCTTGCCGATGCCGGACGTCGATCCGGTGACGAGCGCGAGCTCCCCGTGCAGTCGCACGACGTCCTCCCCCCTCCCGCGGGCCCTTGCTGCAGGCCCTTCCTGCAAGCTCTGGCCGGTCGGCGAATCTACCGGCTGCCGACGAGGCGGCTGCCGACGAGGCGGCTGCCGACGAGGCGGCGGCATGCTGGGCGGGCGCCCGGTGAGATCGCCCGCCCGAACCCACGTTGTGACCCCCGTGGTGGGGGCGTAACCTGAGGTCGCCCAGAAAATCGCGAGATGGAACCCGCGCGCCCTGGCGCTGTTGCTGATGTTGTCGAAGTTGGTCCTGTTGTCGAATCCCGAGTGCCCCACCGCCGCCACCTCCGCGCGGCGCGGCTTCCGGCTCCGAGCCCTGGCGGCCCTGCTCGCGCTCGCGGCCGTCGCGCTGCCCGCGATCTCGGCCGGCGCGGCCCCGGTCGATGACGCCCGGACTCAGGTCGCCGACGCCCAGCGGGCGGCCGACGCGGCCGCCGCCCGCTACGAGACGGCGATCGGCCACCTCGAGGAGCTCGACGGGAAGATCTCCGAGCTCGAGGCCCGGATCGCCGCGGGTCGGACCGAAGCTGCCGCGCTGCGCCTCCTCGCCAAAGCGCGTGCGGTGCGTGCCTACGTCGGGCGCGACACCCTGACGGGGGGCGGGTTCATCCTCGACGGGGGTGACCCGCTCGACGAGATCCGCCGCGAGAAGCTGCTGGCCCGCACGAAGGCACGCGACGACGCGTCCGTCGAACGGCTGCGCGTCGTCACGAGCGATCTGGACGACCAGCGCCGCGCGCTCGAGGACCGCAAGGCCGAGCAGGAGCGGGTCGTCGCGCAGGTGACGGCTGAGCAGGCCACCGTGCAGGCCCAGCTCACGACCGCGCAGCACGCGCTGGACCTGCTCGAAGAGCAGCTGCGGCAGGAGCAGGAAGCGGCGAAGGCCCGAGAGCTCGCCACCGCGGTCGCCCGCGACGCGAGCTCACGCGCGGGGAACGGCAAGGACTACTCAGGTGCGTACGTCGCGACCGGCATCGTGTGCCCGGTCCGTGGCGCGGTGTCGTTCATCGACTCCTGGGGCTTTCCCCGCCATCAGGGCCCGCACATGGGCGTCGACCTCATGGCGGCGTCGGGGACGCCCGACGTCGCGGTCGTGTCCGGCAACGTGACGTTCAAGTCGGGTGGCACGTCCGGGCTCGGCGCGTACCTCCGAGGTGATGACGGCAACCTTTACTACTACTTCCACCTCTCTGCGTACGAGGGTGCGGCACGGCACGTCGCCCAGGGCGAGGTCATCGGGTACGTCGGGAACACGGGCGATGCGAAGTACACCGCGTCGCACACCCACTTCGAGGTCCACCCCGGCGGCGGAGCGGCCGTGAACCCCTACCCATCGGTGCGACCAGTCTGCTGATCGAGCGCGCCGTCCAGGCTCGTCTCGAGTGGGACTTCGGGCGTGACGGCGCCGCGGCGGCGACCGGCGACCAGTGAGACGACGCCGAAGATGAGTGCGGCGGTGAGGACGATCGAACCACCGGGCGCGAGATCCCACTGGCGGGCGGCGGCCAGGCCGGCCACGACCGAGACGAGGCCGACACAGACCGACAGGACGACCGTGGCTCGGAACGACCGGGCGACGAGCCGGCTGCTCGCGACGGGAAGCACCATCAGGGCGGCGATCAGGAGCACACCGACCACTCGCATCGCCGCGACGACGGTGACGGCCGTGAGCACGGAGAGCAGCGCGTTGGCGCCATCGACCGGGATCCCCGCCACTCGGGCCGACTCCTCGTCGAGGACGATGGCGAAGAGCGCCCGACCGAAGATCGCCATCGCCAACACGATCACGACGCCGAGCACCGCGACCACGCGGACGTCGGACGGGCTCACCGTGAGGATCGAGCCGAAAAGGTAGGGGATCACGTTCACACTGCCGCCACCGGTCCGGCTGACGAGCACAACGCCGAGGGCGATGCCGCCGTAGAAGAAGAGCGCGAGCGCGAGGTCGCCGGTCGCCCGCCCCCGAGTCCGCAGCCACTCGATTGCGAGCGCGCCGACGACGGCCACGATCAGCGCGCTCCAGACGGGCCAGACCTCGAGGAGGAGGCCCGCGGCCACACCGGCGAACGCCATGTGGCCGATGCCGTCGCCCATGAGCGACAGCCGCTTCTGCACCAGGAACACACCGATGAGCGGCGCGCACGCGCCGACGATCAAGCCGGTCCACAGCGCGAGCTGCATGTAGTCGCGCTCGAACGGCCACGGGAGGTCGAGCACCGCGAGCACGCTCATCGCACCGCGGCCCTCATCCGCTCGCCCTCATCCGCTCGCCCTCATCCCAGGCCCTCGAGCCACATGGGCAAGTCGTCGCGGTGCACACCCAGGCTCACGCCGGTGGCGGTGAGCTCGTCCGGCGGGCCGTCGAAGACGATGCGTCGCTTCATCACGATGATCCGGTCGAGGTCGTCCGCGACCGCCCCGAGCTCGTGGGAGACGAGGAGCACGGCCGCTGCGTGATCGCGCACGAGGTGGACGAGCGAGTCGCGGAACAGCTGTTGAGACTCGACATCGACGCCGGCGATCGGTTCGTCGAGCACGAGGAGCTCCGGCTCGCTCGCGAACGCCTTCGCGATCAGGACCCGCTGCTGCTGTCCGCCCGAGAGCTCGCGCACCGGACGGCGGCGGAGGTGGTCGAGCGCGACCGACTCGAGCGCGTGGTCCACCGCGGCGCGGTCGATGGCGGTCCCGCGTCGCCACCAGCCGCGCCGAGCGAGCCGCCCGGTCGCGACGACCTCCTCGACCGTCGCCGGGAGATCCGGTGCGAGGGTGTGGCGTTGGGGCACGTACCCGACCCGCCCGCGGTCGGGCAGTCGGCGCGGGTCGGCACCGAGGCACCGGACGGTGCCGCCGTCGGGTCGGAGGAGACCGAGGAGCAGACGGAGCAGGGTCGACTTCCCGGACCCGTTCGGGCCCACGAGGGCGGCGAACTCCCCGGGGCCGATGGCGAACGACACGTGGTCGACCGCCGGTTCCGCGCCGTAGCTGAACGTGACGTCATCCGCCGCCAGCACCGAGGCCGGGGTGGGGACGGGCACCGGGGTGGGGACGGGCACCGAGCAATCGTACGTCCGGATGGCACGAAAGAGGGAACGGTAATAAGATTGATTCTCATGAACCTTCCGAAGCGCACGTCGGGTCTGGTCGCGCCGGCTGCCGCGCTCGCGGCCCTGCTGCTGCTCGCCACCGGTGCTGCCGGAGCCACGGCGCCGAGTGCGGCGACGCGCACCGACGTGGTCGCCGCGTTCTACCCGCTGGCGTTCGTGGCGTCGGCCGTCGGCGGGAGGTACGTCGATGTCTCGAACCTCACGCCACCGGGCGTCGAGCCGCACGACCTCGAGCTCACGCCTGATGAGGTCGACGCACTGCAGGACGCGGGCCTCGTGATCGTCATGGGGAAGGGCTTCCAGCCCGCGGTCGAGAAGGTCGCGGGGGAGCGCGACCGGGGCACGCTCGAGGTGCTCAGGCGGTTGCCGATCGACAGCCCGGGTAAGCGGGTCGCGAACGAGGGCGAAGCGAACGGTCGTGCCCTCGACCCGCACGTGTGGCTCGACCCCGTGCTCATGGGCAAGTTGGTCGGGGAGGTCCGCGGCGCGCTCGCGAAGGTTGACCCGGCGCGCGAAACGGCGTTCGACGCGAACGCGGCGAAGCTCCAGACGAAGCTCGCCGCGCTCGACGCCGAGTACCGCGCCGGCCTCGCGACGTGTCAGCGCGACCTCATCGTCACCTCGCACGAAGCGTTCGGCTACCTCGCCGGTCGGTACGGCCTCCGGCAGGAGGGGATCTCCGGGCTCGCACCCGACGCCGAGCCGAGCGCGAAGCGCCTCGGCGAGCTCAGCGACCTCGCCGCCCGGAAAGGCGTCACCACGATCTTCACCGAGGAGCTGGTGTCACCGAAGGTCGCGGAGACGCTGGCCCGTGAGGCCGGTGGCTTGCGCGTCGCCGTGCTGAACCCGCTCGAAGGCCTGACCGACCGCGACGTGCGCCGCGGCGACGACTACTTCGCCGTGATGCGGGCCAACCTTCGCAAGATCCAGCGCGCGCTCGGCTGCACCACCTGAGTGGGGGCCGCGGTCGCGGGCGGCGACGGCTCAGTCGGCGTTCGCGACCCTCGTGCCCACACCGACGCGTGGGGCGGGGAAGTCACCGTCTGGCCGTTGGATCCAGCGCTCCACGCCCACCTCGCAGCTCTGGATCACCTTCCACGAGAGCACGCGCTTGGTCGGTGGTGCCGTGAACGAGATCGCGAAGGCGCTCGTTGCGCCTGAGGGCATCGAGCTGCCTGAGAACGTGATCGTCCTCGCGGTCGCCGTGGTCTGCCAGCCGTCCTTGGGCTCGGCCGTTGCGTTCTTCACTCCACGGGGCACGCGGAACCGCATGCTGATGATCGGCGAGACCTCGCATCCGTGCTCGGGGGTGAAGCCGACGGTGACCGTCTTCCCCGGCTTGACGCTGCTCGGGTCCGGTTCGACGTGGGCGCCCGCGGGGATCGCGGTCACCAGCAGCGCGCCGGCTCCGATGGCTGCAGCGATGACTGCTCGTCGAAGTCGGTGCATGGAGGTGCTCCTCGGGTTCGGCCGGCCGTGAACGGCATCGTGAGGTAGTCGCTCGTTCTCATGCCCTGGTTCCCGCTGACCTGGTCCGGCAGTGCGGTGCCGGCAGTGCGGCCCGGCCTGGTGAAGCCCGACCGTGGGAAGATCGCTCCCGACGGGCATCGGAATCGATCGAGGCGCGAAGTGGGAGCTGGGCACGACCACGGGCATCCGACCGGCGTGCTTGGAGCGCGTCGCCGGGCCCTGTGGATCGCACTCGGTGCCAACGCCGCCTTCCTCGTGGTCGAGGTCGGCGCAGCCATCGCGTTCGGGTCGCTGGCGCTGCTCGCCGACGGTGTCCACATGATCTCCGACGTCGCGGCACTCGGGATCGCACTCGTCGCCCAGCAGCTCGCAACCGCTCGCGCCTCGTCGCGCCACACGTACGGACTCGTGCGGGCCGAGGTCATCGGCGCCCAGGTGAACGCCGTCCTGCTGTTGGCCGCCGCCGTCTACATCGTGATCGAGGCGATCGGTCGCCTCGACGACCCGGGCACGATCAACGGTGCCGGCGTGATGGTGGTCGCCGCCGTGGGCCTCGTCGTCAACGTGGGGAGCGCGTGGGTGATCGCGCGGACCGCGGGCGCGAGTCTCAACATGAGGGGAGCGTTCTGGCATCTCGTCGGCGACGCACTCGGGTCACTCGGTGCGCTGATCGCGGGCGCCGCGGTCGTGCTGTTCGGTGCCGAATGGCTCGACCCGGTCATCTCGCTGTTCATCGCCGCGCTCGTGGTCGTCTCCGCGCTCGCGCTGCTCCGCGACGTCGGACGGGTCCTGCTCGAAGGTGTGCCCTCGGGGCTGCAGGTCGACGAGGTCGAGGCCGCGCTCGCGGGGAGCAACGGTGTCGAGGCGGTGCACCACCTGCATCTCTGGTCGCTCGGCTCCGAGACCCCCGCCCTGTCGGCGCACGTCGTGCTGACGGGTGAGCCGTCACTGCACGAGGCCCAGACCCGCGGCGACGTTCTCAAGGAGATGCTCGTCGATCGGTTCGGGATCGCGCACGCAACGCTCGAGCTCGAGTGCCATGACTGTGGGGCCGAGCACGGCCCGCACGCCTGACCTCAGTCCGGCGTCACCTGACCGGTCGGGCTCGGCACGGACGGCGTCGAGCGAGTCAGTCGACGGCGTGGTGGGCGATCGGGGCGAAGACGCAGGGCGCCGGCCACTGCGAGACCGAGGCCGAGGCCGAGCGCCAAGGTGACCGTCAGCCGGGCCACGGCCGGCGACAGGGTGGTCGGCAGCTGTGACTTGGTGAGCACGGTGATGTCGGCGAGCCCGCCCGCGAGCACGACGAACAGCCCCGCGATGAGGACGAGGGGTGCAGCCGCGCTCAGCCCGCGCCGGACCAACCAGATGAGCGCGAGTACGGCGACGACGATCCCCCCGAGCGCGTAGACGCTGGCGGCGAGCTTCGTCCCACCGCTCACCGTCGTCGCACCCCACCCGCCGACCACGTGCAGCGTCTCGCTCAGTGCGACCACCACCAGGGTGGTGCCGATGGCGATCGACGCGAAGCGGCTGCGGCTCAGGGCGACGATCGTCAGCGCGAGCACGACGGCTGCGGCGATCCACGGCCAGGGCGACGGTCCGGGCACCCACCGGACGTCGCCCCGCACCGAGATCGTCCCGGCGCTCCGACGGAGCTGGACCTCGAAGCGCTGGACCAGGTGGGGTGACGCCGGGTCGGTCTGGACCACCGGCGCTTCGCCGCTCCCCATCCAGTGCGCACGGTGGTCGTGCCATCGGGCGGTCGTGCCGTCGGACAGCTTGTGCCACTCCGGGGTCGCCTCGGGATCGGCGATCTTCGGGACCGGCGCGGAGGCCGTTCCGTTCCTGGTGCGGTTGAGGTACACGGCCGGGGAGCGGCGGTTCTCGAAGACGCCGCGCGGACCGACCCGCAGGTACGGCTCGTCGTCGTAGCCCACGACGGTCACATCGGCGTCGCTGGTGTTGCGCAGCTCCAGCCGGTTGCCGAGGTCGACCGCGCTCACGTGGATCCCCCGCACGGCCGGGCGAACCGAGAGCACGCGCGTCTCGTAGTTGCTGGGGCGGACGCCACCGATCCCGTGCGCGTCGGCTCGATCGGGTGAGACGACGACGGCCGCAATCCCGAGCAGCACCGCCACCGCGCCGATGCGGCCGACGGTCCTCAGGAAGCCGCCCGTCCTCGAGCCGCCGGTCAGGGAGCCGCCGGTCAGCGAGCCGCCGGTCAGGGAGCCGCCGGTCAGGGAGCCGCCGGTCAGTGAGAAGGTCATCCCGCTTCTTCGGCCGCACGCAGCGCGTCGATCAGGTCGCCGCGTGCACGCGCCACGCGGGAACGGATCGTGCCGACGGGAACACCACACACGGACGCGGCCTCTTCGTAGGAGGCGCCGACGAGCTGCGTGAGCACGAACGCCTCCCGGCGCTCGGGCCTGAGCCCAGCGACGAGTGCGTCGAGCGCGTGCGCTGCAGATTCGTCAGGCGTCGTGGCGCCATCAGTGCCGGCCTCGAGTCGCATCCGCCCGTCGAGGCGTCGTCGCCGGCCGCGAGCGCGCAGCGAGTCGGCGCACGCGCGCCGTGCGATCGTGAGCAACCAGGTGCGCGCACTTGCGTCGGCTCGGTAGGCCGCGAGCGCCCGCCACGCGCGGACGTACACGTCCTGCGTGACATCGTCCGCTTCCGACGGATCGGTGAGGTGCGCGACGAGACGCCACACTTCGCCCTGGCTCTGGCGCACGAAGGCACCGAGGGCGAGGCGGTCGCCGTCGCGGGCCGCTACGGCCAGCCGCGTGAGCTCATCCACCGTCGACCGACGATACTGGGGAACCTCGGGCCGCCAGGAGTCGACTACCTGACCATGGACTGTGAACGAACCAGGATCGAGATATCGGCGCGGCTCGACGGCGAGGCGCCGAGCGCGCCGTCGGAGGCCGTCGCCACCCACCTCAGCATGTGCGCCCCGTGCCGTGCGTACGAGCTGGAGGCGACCGCGCTGCACCGCCAGGTGCGAGTCGCACGGGCGCCCGAGGTGCCGGACCTCACCGCCCGCATCCTCAGTGCCATCGGCGCGACGGAGCCGACGCCCGCGCCCAGCCATCTCGATGCGTGGCGCCTCGGGCTCGCGTTCATCGGTGTCGTCCAGATCGGCCTCGGCGTGCCCGCGCTCCTCTTCGGCGCCGACGCCGGCCTGCCGGTGCACACCGCTCGCCATCTCGGGTCCTTCGCCATCGCGCTCGCGGTCGGCTTCCTCTTCGCGGCGTGGCGGCCGAGCCGGGTGGCCGGGCTCTTCCCCGTCGCGGCGGCGTTGGTGGCCTGCCTCGTCTTCACCTCGATCGTCGACATCGCGAGCGGACGAGCCGCGCCGGGAGGGGAGCTCGGCCATGTGACCGAGCTCTTGGGTCTCGCGCTGCTCTGGCTCGTCCGGCGCTCGGCGCCCGACGAGGCTTCCGACGTGCGCGCGGTCGCACTGGGGCCGGCGTGATGCTCCGTCGTGCATTCGCGGTGCTCGCGCTCGCGGGGGGCATGGTGCTCCTCGTCGCGTCGCCCGCGTTCGCGCACGCCGAGCTCCTCGAGTCGAACCCGGCTCCCGGCGCGGTGCTGGTCAGTTCGCCGGCGAACATCACCTTGAACTTCACCGAGTCGGTCCGCGCCGACAACGGCGGGATCCGCGTCTTCGACACGGACGGTGAGCGGGTCGACAAGGGCGGCACGAAGACGTCGGGCGCCACCGTTCGCCTTCCCGTCCCGAAGCTCGACGACGGTTCCTACATCGTCACGTGGCGGGTGATCTCATCGGACTCCCACCCGATCCAGGGCGCGTTCACCTTCCAGGTCGGCGCCGGCGGTGGACCGGCCGCGACGAGTCGTGAGGTCACCGGCCTCGCGACGAAGCTCCTCGGCCAGCAGGGCGGCGACGCGGTCGTCGGTGCCGTGTACGGCGTCGTGCGTGGGCTCGTGTTCGCGGCCCTCGCGATCCTCATCGGGGGCGCGTTCTTCGTCGCGCTCGTCTCGCCCCGCGCGCGCACGTCGAAGCTGGCGCGACGCATCATCGGGTTCGGGTGGCTGTTGACCTTCGCGGCGACGATCGCCGGGTTGTTGCTCTACGGCCCGTACGTCTCGGGCCTCGGGCTCGGCGACTCCTTCTCGTCGAGCCTGCTCGACCAGACGGTCGGCGAGCGCTTCGGGCAGATGTGGCTCGCGCGCATCGTCATCCTGTTGTTGATCGCACCGCTCCTCCGGTTGCTCTTCCGCGCTCCCCGAGATGACGCTGCTGCGGTGGGTGCAGCGGCTGAGGGCGAGCCCTCTCCCCTTCCGACGTGGTGGTACGGCGTCGGCGGTCTGGCCGCCGTCGCGCTCGCGTCGACCCCCGGTCTGTCCGGCCACGCGATCTCCGGCGACTGGGTCACGGCTGCGGTCGTCGCGGACACGCTGCACGTGTTGGCGATGGCGGTCTGGCTCGGCGGCCTGGTCATCCTCGCGGCCGTGACGCTCCGGAGTCGCGCGATGGAGCAGATCCGAGCCGCCGTCCCGCGCTTCTCGCGTGTCGCGCTCACGTGCGTGATCGTCCTGGTCGGTACCGGCGCGTTCCAGACCTACCGACAGGTCGGCAGCCTCGACGCGCTCCGGAGCACCGACTACGGGCGCATCCTGGCGGTCAAGCTCGTGCTCTTCGCGGCAGTGATCGTCTTCGCCGCGTTCAGCCGTGAGGTCGTGTTCCGCCTCTTCGGCGAGTACGAGACTGCGCCGCCGCAGGTCCCGGCTGTGGCCGGCGGGTCGGACGACGACCAGGTCCCCGCGACTGCCGGCGACGAATCGTCCGACGGCGGCGCGCTCGATGACGAGTACTACGAGATCGACGAAGAGGTCGAGCTCCGCCACCTCCGTCGCTCGGTGTGGGCGGAGGCGATCCTCATGGTCGGCGTGCTCGTCGTCACCGCGCTGCTCGTGAACGCGGCTCCGGCGAAGACCGCGTTGGCCGATACGGCCGACGGCGGTGCGGTCGGCGTCACGATGAAGTCGAAGAAGGTCTGGGTCGACTTCACCGCGACCCCGGGCACGAAGGGCACCAACGAGATCCACGTCAACACGCTGAACCCCGCGGGTGCCCCGCTCGACGTCCAGGACCTCACCGTCACGATCGCGCTCCCCGAGAGCAAGATCGCTCCGATCACCATGCCGCTCCGGCGACTCAGCCCGGGCCACTACTACGCGCCGGCGTTCGACGTCCCGCTCGAGGGTGACTGGCGCGTCACCGCGAACCCATTGGTCTCGGAGTTCGAGCAACCCACCTTGCGCGGCACGGTGACCTTCGGCTGAGGATGAGCACCGACACCGCCAACACGCTGTTCACCGCACTTACGTTCGTCGCGAACGTTGCCTTCCTCGCGCTCGCCCTCGTCGGGATCGCCGCACTCGTCTCGTCCGCAGGTCGGCGCCTCGCGGGGCGCGTGGTCGTGAGGCTGGGTCCGTACGCTCGGGGCGCGGCGGCGGCGGTCGCCGTCGTCACGATGCTCGGGAGCCTCTACTACTCGGAGATCGCCGGGTTCCTCCCGTGCGAGCTGTGCTGGTACCAGCGCATACTCATGTACCCGCTCTCGGCGATCCTCGTCATCGGGGCGTTGCGTCGTGATCGCGGCGTGGTCTGGTACGCAGCGCCGTTCGTGGCTGTCGGCGCACCGCTGGCGCTCTACCACTGGCTCGTCGAACGTGTGCCGTCGTTCGCGGAGAGCACGTCGTGCTCGGTGCTCGTGCCGTGCGCGATTCCATACTTCGAGGAACTCGGGTACCTCACTCTGGCGTTCATGGACATGAGTGCCTTTTTGCTGATCGGCGCCCTGCTCGTCATCGACTGGCGAGCGCATCGGGGAGCCAAGGAGACCACGACATGACTCGACGAATCACTCGATTGGCGACGTTGGGTCTGGTGATCGCCGCGATGGTGGCCATCGCCGCGGTTCCCGCATCGGCCAAGAGCACGAAGACCGAGGTGAGCAAGAAGGTCGTGGTCAGCGGTGCCGCGCTCGCGACCTCGGACGCGGTGGGCACCTCCAAGGACCCGGCGATCGGCAAGACCGGGCCCACGCTCAGCGGGCAAGGTTTCGACGGCATGAAGGTCAGGATCGGCGGGACGTCCGAGCACGGCCGTGTACTCATCTTCGTCGCGCACTGGTGCCCGCACTGCCAGGCCGAGGTCCCCAAGATCGTGAAGCTCGCGAAGCAAGGCAAGCTCGCAGGGATCGACCTCCAGACGATCGCGACCGACACGAACAAGGAGCTCCCGAACTACCCGCCCTCGAAGTGGCTCTCCCGGGAGAAGTGGCCCTTCACGCCAGTGCTCGCCGACGACGCGAAGGACTCGGCCCTGCAGGCATACGGCGGGACGAGCTTTCCGTTCTTCGTGCTCCTGGACGCGAACAACAAGGTCGTCGTCCGGACCAGCGGTGAGATCCCGCCGGCCGCACTCGCACAAGCGGTGAAGAACCTCGCGGCAGGGAAGCCGGTCTTCGGCTCGAACTAGGAGCAGTCGCGGCAGCGACCGACGAGGTCGATGCGATGGTGCTCGGTCGTGAAGCCCGTCGCGCGGTCGATCTCGGACACGGCGGCGTGCAGCGACGCCTCCAACCCGGCTGACGCCGGCACATCCTCGACGGCTCCGCAGGACGAGCACACGAGGTGGTGGTGGTGGTCGCCGGTGAGGTCCTCGGCGAGCTCGAACCTTGCGTGCTCGTCGTTCGTGACGAGGCGATGCACGACTCCAGCCTGCTCGAGGACGACGAGGTTGCGGTAGACGCTGCTCTGGGCGAGCCCGCCGCGCTCGTCGAGGATCTCGGGGATCGTGAGCGGACGTGTCGCATCGCGCAGCACGTCGACGAGCGCAGAACGGTTTCCGGTCATGCGTTGGTTGACCCGCCGGAGCCGGACCGCGACCTGCTGTTCCAGCGGCTCGGGACCCTCGGGTACCCGGGCGCGCACGTCGGTCCCCACGGGTCGAGTGTACCGTCGAGGCCGGTGGACCCGACCGAGCGCTTCGCCGAGCTGGTGCGCGCATCTGATCGCGACGTTCCGCTCGCGGAAGCTGCGATGCTGATCGCAGCGCATGATCATCCGGTCGACGTCGACGCGCAGCTCACGATTCTCGACGAGCTCGCGCGCGATGCACCACCCACGTGCGAGCAGCTCGCGCGCCACCTGTTCGTCGAGCTCGGGTTCGCCGGGAACGAGACCGACTACCGCGACCCTCGTAACTCGTACCTCGACGAGGTCCTCCGCCGCCGTCTGGGGATCCCCATCACGTTGAGCGTCCTCATGATGGAGATCGGGCGCCGGCGCGGCCTCACGCTGGTCGGGGTCGGGATGCCCGGGCACTTCCTCGTCGGCGGTGACGACGACGCCTTCTACGACCCGTTCCATGGTGGGCTGCGGCTCGACGAGCAGGGGTGCCGTTTGCTCTTCGAGGCGACGCAGGGCACGGCACCGTTCCTGGCGCAGTACCTGCAGCCCGTCGGTCCGCGAGCGATCCTCGCCCGGATGCTCGCGAACCTGGTCCAGGGATCCGCCGGGAGTCAGCCCGCGACGGCTGTGTGGGCGGTCCGCCTTCGCCTCCTGCTCCCGGGCCTCTCGTTCGCCGAGCGACGTGACGGCGCCGCGCTCCTCGGCCGACTCGGGCGCTTCCACGAAGCGGCGAACGCACTCGATGGTCTCGCCGCCGAACTCGAGGGCGACGCCGCCGCGCGGCTCACGCGCGACGCCGCCCGACTGCGCGCTCGCGCGAACTGAGACCGCGTGCAGGGGTGCACGACACCGCCGGTAGCGTCGTGGTCGTGGAACCGTCCGCGACTCCGATGTTCCCGCTCGGCAACGTGCTGTTCCCGCACGGGCTGCTGCCGCTGCACGTGTTCGAAGACCGATACCGCGCGCTGGTCGAGCAGTGCCTCGCCGCGGATTCGCCGTTCGGCGTGGTGCTCATCGAGCGCGGCAGCGAGGTCGGCGGCGGCGACGTGCGCTTCCCCGTTGGGACGTTGGCCCGGATCGTGCAGGCCGGTCGCTTCGACGACGGACGCTTCGCGCTCATCGCCGCCGGTGTGCAGCGGTTTCGAGTTCGGGAGTGGTTGCCCGACGACCCGTTCCCGCGAGCGCACGTCGACGTGCTCGACGATCACGCCGCGCCCGACGGCGCGGTGCTGATCCCCGAGACCACGATGCTGCTGCGCCGGGTGCTCGCGCTGCACGCGCAGCTCGGTGCTCCCGTGCCGAGCGAGGACGTGGACCTCGACCCCGACCCGGTGCTGGCGTCGTACCAGGGGTCGGCCCTCGCACCGATCGGCCCACTCGATGCGCAAGGACTGCTCGAGCTCGACGATGCCGGTGCCCGCCTCGCTCGCCTGATCGAGCTGCTCGCCGACGAGGCCTCGGTGCTCCAATTCAGGCTCGCCGCAGAGTGATCGCGGCAGGGCGCATACGCTGAGGGTCATGGAGTCCGACGTCCCGAGCGAACCGAATGAACCGAACGAGGCGTCCGTGACCGAGGCGCGGCCCGCGTCGCCCAGCGGCCGCGATCCCGACCTGTTGGCGCTCGAGGGGTTCGAGGCGAAGTTCGCCGAGCTCGAGACCGAGCTCGAGCGGGTGGAGCGCACCGCCGACCACACCTCCTGACGCGATGGTGCGGCTGCGGCTCTTCGCGTCAGCGCGCGAGGCCGCGGGTCGTGCCGAGGATGCCTTCGACGCCGAGACGCTCGGCGACGCGCTCGAGCAGGCCCGCCTCGCGTACGGGGAACCGTTCGTGTCCGTCCTCGGGACGGCTCGGGTCTGGGTGAACGGTGACGAGCCGGCCGACGGCGTCGCCACGATCCTGCGTGATGACGACGAGATCGCCGTGCTCCCGCCCGTCAGCGGGGGCTAGGCAGGTAGTCGTCCCCGCTCCGCGCCCCGACTTCAGGCAGTCGCGTGCACGATCCAGACCGAGCCGGTCATGCGGATGCCCTCGTCGGTCGCGAAGGGCGCTACCGCTTCGCGCATCGCGGCGAGTGCGCGCACACGCGTCTCGCCCGTCACGTCGCCGAGGATCCCGCGCGCGAACCGGTTGTTGCACATGAACTCGAACGCGTCGTCGAAGGTCGCCGGGCCACCGACGAGCAATGGCGCGTCGACCGATTCGCTGCTCGTGTCGGTGAAGCCGGCTCGCTCGAGCGCACCCGCCAGGGAGCCCGGCTCGCCGAAGCGGAAGGGCCCCGGCGTGTCCGGGCCGGGCAGCTCCGGCGCGGGGAGGTGCTGCAGCAGCGCGCCGTTGGGGACGAACACCCACTCGTTCTCGAACAAGGTCCGCCAGCACGCGAACGTGATCCGTGCACCGGGAGCCATGGTCGCGCGGATGTTCGTGAAGGCCGCGACCGAGTCGGCGAAGAACATGATGCCGAACCGGCTGATGGCAGCGTCGTAGGGGCCGCCCAATGGGTCGGTCTGTGCGTCCGCGACCGTGAAGGTCGCGTTGGCGACGCCGCCCGATGCGGCGCGCGCGCGAGCGTTCTCGAGCATGGGTGCCGAGAGGTCGACGCCGGTCGCCGCGCCGTCACCGACGAGCCCCGCCGCGGCCAACGTGGTGATCCCGTTGCCACACCCGATGTCGAGCACTTGGTCGCCGGCGCCGAGTGCCGCAGCCCCGAGCAGGAGGTCGGCGAACGGCGCCAGCATCCCGTCGTAGCGCTCCGCCTCGTCGACCCATTCACGCGAGTCCGCACCGTTCCAGAACTCGCGCATCTCCGCGTTGGCGTCACTGCCCATGGGCGGAGCGTAGAACCTCGAGAGCAGGGGTTCGACTACGTGAGTGAGAGGTCGATCGTCCGTGCCTTCTCGAAGCGCGCCGCGACGTCCGGCCAGCTCACCAGCTCCCAGAAGGCGTCGACCCACTCGGCCTTCCGGTTCTCGTACTGCAGGTAGTAGGCGTGCTCCCACATGTCGAGCACGAGGAGGGGCGGCCCGCCCTGCCCGACGTTGCCCTGGTGGTCGTAGATCTGCTCGACGATCAGCCGCCCGCCGAGCGGCTCCCACGAGAGGGCGGCCCAGCCCGAGCCCTGCACGGCGGTGGCGGCCTCGGACAGCTGCGCCTTGCACTCGTCGAAGCTCCCGAGCTTGTCGTCGATCGCGGCGGCGAGCTCGCCCTCGGGCATGCCGCCACCGTCGGGCGACAGGTTGCGCCACAAGGTCGAGTGCAGGATGTGGCCCGAGAGGTGGAAGGCGAGGTTCTTCTCGAGCTGGTTGATCGTCCCGAAGTCGCCGCTGCTGCGCGCCTGCGAGAGCTTGTCGAGGACCGCGTTCGCCCCGTCGACGTACGCCTTGTGGTGCTTGTCGTGGTGGAGCTCGAGGATCCGGGCCGAGAGGTGGGGCTCGAGCGCGGAGTAGTCGTAGCCGAGCTCGGGGAGCGTGTACTGCGCCATGGGGTTGGTCCTTCCGTGTCTCTGCGTCTGCTGCATCCGTTCTACCCGAGGCGATCCGCTGGTAACCTGATCCCGATGTCGGAGCCGCGACGCCGACGTGCTGACGTCATCCTCGATCCCGCGTACTTGGAGGGTCTCTCCGACAAGTCGCTCGAAGATGTTCGGGCCATGCACGACGAGTGCTTCGAGGTCGAGACCGAGCTCTCCTTCGTCCGACGTCTTGCCCAGGGGCGGATCGACATCATGACCGCCGAGCTCGAGCGCCGCGCGTCGGGGGGATCGATAGCGGATCTCGTCGCGGCGCTCCCGGAGATCCTGACCGATCCGCACCCGCGCTCAGACCCGGCCTCCAGTCGTCTTCCTCGCCATCTCGCACCGGCGCCGGCCATCGAGTGGAAGCGCGGGCTCGAGCACCTGATCACCGACGCGACCCTGTTGAACCTCCCGACGCTTCCCGACGACGAGGTGCGCGAGCGGATGGTGAAGCTTCGTGAGCTCGAGCAGGAGACGTCCGGACGTCGCCGATCGCTGAATGCGGTGATCGACCTGCTCGACGCGGAGATCGCCTCGCGGCACGCGCTCGGCCGTTCCTGACCGTCGGCTCGGGCAGTGACCGACACGATCGAGCAGCGGCTCCACGACCTGGGTGAGTTCATCCGGGACCAGCGGCACAGCGCGAGCCTCTCGATGCGCAAGCTCAGTGAGCTCGCCGGGATCTCCAACCCGTACCTGAGTCAGATCGAGCGTGGGCTCCGAAAGCCGAGTGCCGAGATCCTCCAACAGATCGCGAACGGTCTGCGCATCTCGGCCGAGACCCTCTACGTGCGAGCCGGGTTCCTGGAGCAGCGCGACGAGGCGGTGCCCGATCTCGAGCACGAGATCCGACGGGATCCGACCCTGTCGGATCGGCAGAAGGACGTGCTCCTCGAGGTCTACCGCTCGTTCCGGTCCGACGATCGGGACCAGCGAGCCGAGGGCAAGCCGGATCGCGCCGACCAGTAGGATTGTGCTTCCTATGTCCGTGCGCCGCGTTGCAATGCTCAGCGTGCACACGTCGCCATTCGCCCAACCGGGGACCGGCGACGGCGGAGGCATGAACGTCTACGTCAGCTCCCTCGCCTCGGCGTTGGCCGCGGCCGGGGTCGAGTGCGACGTGCTCACCCGAGCCGAGCACCCCGGCCAGGACAAGATCATCGAGGTCGAGCCCGGGTTCCGGGTGGTGCACCTCGATGCGGGCCCCACCTCCCCAGTCGGCAAAGGAGAGCTGCTCGGTCTCCTCGACGAGCTCGTGGACGCCGCACGGGCGCATCTCACGAGCATCGCCGAGCCGTTCGACGCGCTGCACTCCCACTACTGGATCTCCGGCGCGGTGGGTCACCGCCTGAAGCACGAGCTCGATCTTCCGTTGGTCGGAACGTTCCACACGCTCGCTCGCACGAAGGTCGCGGCCGGGATCGAGGATGATCCGCACGACCGGTTCCGCATCGAGAGCGAAACGATCGCGTGTCTCGATCGCATGATCGCGTCCACGGCCGACGAGCGTTCCGAGCTGATCAGCGCGTACGACGCCGATCCGGAGCGGATCGAGGTCATCGCACCAGGGGTCGACCACGCCATGTTCTCGCCGGGCGATGCCGCGGCGGCCCGACGTCGTCTCGACCTCCCCACCGACCGCCCGGTCCTGCTGTTCGTCGGTCGCATCCAGGCGCTCAAGGGCGTCGACGTCGCGATCCGCTGCTTGGCGTCGATGGAGGACACCCGAGCGATCCTCGCGATCGTGGGCGGCCCGAGCGGGGCCGAAGGTGACGCCGAGGTGCGCAGGTTGCACGCACTCGCGAGCGAGCTCGGCGTCGACGACCGCATCCGCTGGGAGTCGCCGCAGCCGCACCCGGCCCTCGCCGACTGGTACCGAGCCGCCGACGTCTGTCTCATGCCGTCGCGGACCGAGTCGTTCGGCCTGGTCGCGCTCGAAGCTGCCGCGTGCGGCACCCCGGTCGTCGGGGCGAAGGTCGGCGGCCTGTGCTCGCTCATCGACGACGGTCACACCGGGTTCCTCGTCGACGGACGCGACGGTCACGACTTCGCAGTGCCGGTCGAGCGTCTGCTCGCAGACGCAGGGCTCGCGGCCGACATGGGCGTGAATGCGGCGGCACGTTCGCGTCGCTACACGTGGAGCATGACCGCCGCGCGCTTGCGACGGGTGTACGCCGACCTGGCCGCACGCGACCTCGTCTCCTGCACCTGACCAGTGCACGCGCACGAGGAGTGAGCGGGAACGATCCGCTCGAGCTCGCGGCGCGCGAGCGAGCGGCGCACGACCTGCTCGCAACCCACCTCGAAGGTCCGGTCGCGGCCGAGCCCTGGATCCAGACCGTCGAGTACGACCCGGAGCTCCGACGGTGGTACGTCCGCTTCGGCTGTGACGCACGCGACGCAACCACGATCTACTTCGACCTGCACCAACGCACCCTGCGCTTCGAGGTGTACTTCCTCCCTGACCCACCCGCGCTCCCTGACCCACCCGCGCACGCGACGAACCACCTCGATCTCTACCGCTACCTGCTCCAGCGCAACCACGAGCTCTACGCAGCGCGCTTCTCGATCGGACCGGACGGCGACGTCTACCTCACCGGTCGCGTCGCGCTGGAGCACCTCACCGTCGAGGAGCTCGACCGCGTGCTCGGCGTGCTCTACGAGATCGTCGACCGCACGTTCCCGACCGCGGTCCGCATCGCCTACCCGCGTGCCGCGGCCCGGCGTGCGACACCCGACGACGCGCCGCGTGCCGAAGGTGGCGACCCAGACGGCGGTTGATCGTCACCGCAACGCGCGCGACGATGCCTCCTCGGCACCGACGGGTGCCGATTGCAGTGGGCCCGAGGTGCAGGGTGGCGAGTCCCGTTCGGGGAAGTGCGGGGCGAGTCCGAGCGTTCCTCGGGCCCGCTCGCGTGACCAGCCAACTGGAACACCCCGATTCGAGCAGGACGGTTAGCCTCGTGTCGCATGTCGACCCTCGCGCTGCTCGGTGGCGGTCGGATGGGCGAGGCGCTCGTGCGCGGTCTGCTCGATTCGGGATGGGACGCCGACGCGCTCGCGGTCGCGGAGGTCGACGCCGACCGTCGTCGTGACCTCGAGCTGCAGTTCCCCGGGATCCGGGTCGCGCCGAGCCCGGCGTGGGCAGTCGCGGATGCCGACGTCGTGATCGTCGCGGTGAAGCCCGGCGACGCACGGGGTGCGCTGGAGCAGAGCCTCCCGAGCCTGGCGGCCGACACGCTCATCGTGTCAATCGCTGCCGGCGTGCGGATCGCGACCCTCGAGGCCGCGGCACCGGGTCGCCCCGTCGTGCGCGCGATGCCGAACACGCCCGCCGTCGTGCGCCGAGCCGCGACGGCGATCGCGGGCGGGGCGCACACCACGGAGGATCATCTGGCGACCGCCGAACGCATCCTCGGCGCGGTGGGGATCGTCGTCCGGGTCCCGGAATCACATCTGGATGCGGTCACCGCGTTGTCGGGATCGGGGCCGGCCTACGTGTTCCTCATCGCCGAGGCGCTCACCGATGCCGGCGTCCTCGCCGGGTTGCCCCGCCCCGTGGCAGATGCCCTGACCCGCGAGACGCTGCTCGGCGCGGCCACCCTCCTGGCCGAGGGCGAGCAGCCCGAGCAGCTCCGGGCCGCCGTCACCTCACCCGGAGGGACGACGGCGGCCGGATTGCACGTGCTCGAGTCCCACGGGGTCCGGGCCGCGATCCTCGACGCAGTGCTCGCAGCCGCGGCCCGCTCGCGGGAGCTCGGCGAAGGATGACCCGCCGCAACCGGAGCAAGCGCCCGCCGCGCCTCGACCCGCTGCCGCGAGCGACGGCCGCGTCGGCCCCGGCACCACCGACCCGGCGTCGGCTCCTGGTGGCCGCGCACGTCGCCGGTCCGCACGCGCGCCTGGGTCGCAGCGAGGTCGCCGGAGTGCTCGGGCGGCTCGTCGCCGGGCACCCCGACGCGACCTTCGGTCTCGATCTCGGGCGGATCACCAGGGACGAGGCGTGGGCCGCCGTCGATGCGTGTTGGGGGTACGACGGCGACCAGCCGCGAGCGCAGATCCAGCCGGAGTGCACGCTGCGGGGTCTCGACGATGCTGCTGAGCGTCTGCGCGCGGTCGTGGCAGCCGGTGGTCGTGTCGCACTCGCGACCGGACGACCAGCGTCGCTCCTCGGCCTGTACCGCGCACTCGCCGCGCACCTCGCGGACGCGGGCGCCGAGGTCCTCGCCTTCGAGGCGTTCGGTCCCTACGCGGGCAACCGGTCGATCTGGTGGAGCGACCGGGTCGCGGTCGTCACCGATGGCGGCGGGATCCTGGCCGACGATGGCGTCGCGGCCGGTGAGGAGTGGCTCTTCGCGGTCGGCCGACCGGACCTCGTCGTCGCCGATCGCGGCTTCGCTGCCGCGGCACTCGCCGCGGGGCACGAGACGGTGACCTTTGCCGACCTCGATGCGGCGGTGTTCGGGGTGGCGGCGCGCCGTGGGCTCCCGGTCCGCCTGGTGCCCCTCGATGAGCGTCGCCCCCCGGAGGCCTACGCCCCGATCGTGGCTGCGCTCACAGCCCCTCCGCCACACTCGACAACTCCTGCACCGCGCGCCTACTCTCTGCCCGAGAGCGGGGGAGAGGGGTGAGCCGCGTGGCGCAGTCCTTTGCGAAGGCGCGCTTCCTGACAGTGCAGGAAGTAGCAGACATGCTGCGGGTGTCGTCGATGACGGTGTACCGCTTGATCAAGGCGGGAGATCTGCCGGCCGTTCGCGTCGGAAGGTCGTTCCGAGTGCGCGACACCGACGTCGACGGCTACCTCGCGTCCCGGTTCACCCAGGCGGGCTAGTCCGCCCAGGCGGGCGAGGAGCCCTCGGGCTACTACCTTGGCGACGTGCCCCGCCCCGTCGCGTTCCTGACCGACTACGGGCTGCGCGACGAGTTCGTCGGGGTGTGCAAGGGAGTGATGCTGGGCATCGCCCCCGACCTGACGATCATCGACCTCACCCACGAGCTCGAGCCCCACGACGTCCGGGGTGGCGCGCTGGCCCTGGTGCGCTCGGTGCAGTACCTGCCTGAGGCGTCGGTGGTGCTCGCGGTCGTCGATCCGGGCGTCGGGACGGATCGGCGGCTCCTCGCGGTCGAGACCGAGGTCGCGACACTCCTCGGACCCGACAACGGGTTGCTCGCTCCTGCCGTGGCCATGCTCGGTGGCGCCGGGCGGGTCGTCTCGATCACCAGTGAGGAGCACCGTCTCCTCGCTCCCGGGCCGACGTTCGCGGGTCGCGACGTGCTCGCGCCAGCGGCGGCCTCCCTCGCGACCGCGACTCCCCTCGAGGCCCTCGGGGACCCGGTCGATCCGGCGACTCTCGTGCCCGGGCTCCTGGGCCTCCCGAACGTCACGGACAGTGGCGCACTCGATGCCGAGGTTTGGTGGATCGACCGGTTCGGCAACTGCCAGCTCAACGTCGGGCCCGAGGAGCTCGTCGCCCTCGGCGCCGAGCCCGGCGGCCTGATCCAGGTCGAGGCGGGCGACCGGGCGAAGTCGGCTCGCTGGGTGCACACCTACGCCGACGCCAAGCCGTCCGAGCTGGTGGTCGTCGTCGACTCCTACGGGCTCTGCTCGCTCGCCCTCGATCGTCGCTCCGCCGCCGCGGAGTACGGCCTCCACTCGGGTTCCGGCGTCACGCTCACCCCGCCCCCCTAGGCCGCCAAGCCCGAGCGCCCATCCCGGAAACGCCCGAGCGCCCATCCCGGAAGAGAAGGAGCACCGCCGTGCGACCAGGCACCACGATCGCCATCGTCATCCTGCTGGTGCTGATCCTGGGCGCCGCGTTCGCCCAGTTCGTACTCCGGTTGAGCCCGTGACGCCCTGCCATGGGGGCTGGGGTAAAGGCCAGGGAAAATCTCACTCTCCGTGGTTGATGAGCCTCAAGGAGGGTGCAGCCCGCGACGATGCGAGAGAAGATCCGGTTCGCGGGCGTGGGTAACGTGATCGTCACCGAGCAATCGGGGACGGTCACCGGCCTCCCAGCCCGCCCCAAGGCCCACGTCCGCGGCCGGCTCCTTCTACGATCCCCCGCGTGAACCTCCCCGCCCTTGATCGGCCTCCTGTGATCGGCCTCCTGTTGATCGGCCTCC
>JBBQFJ010000003.1:0-54577 GCA_038321755.1 Acidimicrobiia bacterium
CGTTCCACCGTCGTCCCCGCCCGAGCAGGCCGCCAGCAGCAGCGTCGCCCCCGACCCGACGAGGAAGCCGCGTCGCGTCAGTTCACCACTCGTTTGCCCCCCGTTCACCCGCCGAGCTTGGCAGGTGCTAGGAGGGCACGCGGGGCTGCCCCGAAATTGCGTTACTTCTCGTCGTCCAGCAACGACAAGTAACGCAATTTCACAGGCGTTCGATGATGGTGACGTTGGCTTGGCCGCCGCCCTCGCACATCGTCTGCAGGCCGTAGCGGCCGCCGGTGCGCTCGAGCTCGTTCAACATCGTCGTCATGAGGCGAGTCCCGGTCGCACCGAGCGGGTGCCCGAGCGCGATTCCGCCACCGTTCACGTTCACCTTCGCGAGGTCGGCGCCCGTCTCCTGCTGCCACGCGAGCACCACGGAGGCGAATGCTTCGTTGATCTCGACGAGATCGATGTCGTCCAGCGACATGCCCGTCTTCTCGAGCGCGTACGCCGTCGCCGGGATCGGCGCGCTGAGCATGTAGATCGGACTATCGCCGCGCACCGACAGGTGGTGGATGCGCGCACGCGGGGTGACGCCGTGGTCCTGCACCGCCCGCTCCGACATGATGAGCATGCCGCTCGCGCCGTCGGAGATCTGCGACGCGACGGCCGCGGTCAGCCGACCGCCTTCCTCGAGGGTCGGGAGCTGCGCCATCTTCTCGAGTGACGTGCCGCGTCGCGGACCCTCGTCAGCGGTCACTCCCTCGAGCGGAGCGATCTCGGGATCGAAGCGACCTTCGTCCTGCGCGCGGATCGCCCGCTCGTGGCTCTCGAGCGAGAACGCCTCCATGTCCTCACGCGAGATGTTCCACTTCTCGGCGATCATCTCCGCGCCACGGAACTGGGAGACCTCCTGGTCTCCGTAGCGCGCGACCCAACCTTTCGAGCCGGAGAACGGGTCGGTGAACCCGAACTGCTCGGCCGCGGTCATCGCCGCGGCGATCGGGATCTGGCTCATGTTCTGGACGCCACCCGCGAGGATGACGTCGTTGGTGCCGCTCATCACGGCTTGTGCTGCGAAGTGCACCGCCTGCTGGGACGAGCCACACTGCCGGTCGATCGTCGTGCCCGGCACGTCCTCGGGGTACCCAGCCGCGAGCCAGCAGGTGCGCGCGATGTCGCCGGCTTGGGGACCGATCTGGTCGACACACCCGAAGAAGACGTCCTCGACGATCGCCGGGTCGATGCCGGTGCGCTCGACGAGCGAGGTGATCACGTGGGCACCGAGGTCGGCCGGGTGCACCTGGGCCAAGCCGCCGCCTCGCTTCCCGACCGGCGTGCGGATCGCATCGACGATGTATGCCTCGGGCATGGGTGATCTCCTTCTCAGCTCTTCACAGGATCGCACGTCCCACGCGGTCCCGGTGCATGGCGGCATCGCCCCAGGCCGCAGCCAACGCCCACGCCCGCTTCATGAAGAGGTGCAGGTCGTATTCGAAGGAGTAGCCGATCGCCCCGTGGCACTGGAGTGCCTGCTTCGCGGTGAGCGCTGCGGCGTCAGACGCGGTCGCCTTGGCCATCGACACGTGCACCGCAGCCTCCGGGTCACCCGTCGCGAGCGACCACGCCGCTCGGTACACGAGGGGCCGTGCGAACTCGAGCGCGATGCGAGCGTCCGCGAGGTGGTGCTTGACCGCCTGGAAGCTGCCGATGGGGACGCCGAACTGACGCCGTTCCGTGGCGTACTCGACGGTCAGGTCGAGCATCCGGCGCGCCAGCCCGATGAGTTGCGCCGCGGTGCCGAGGGCACCTCGATCGAACGCAGCGGCCGCGTCGGCCCCCGTGGCCACCGCCGCGCCCGGCGAGGGATCCCACTGGACGCGCGCGAGGTGCCGCGCACCGTCGACCGACTCCGTCGGCGTCAGCACGACCGCGGAGCAAGGAACGAGGAACCACTCACTGTCGTGCACGAGGAGCAGCTGGTCGGCACGATCCGCGTAGGGAACCGTCGGTTCGTGCAAGAACGGCGCCGTGATCGTCTCGTCGCCACCGAGGAACGGCGACGGATCGGTGAGCAGCGGCATTGCAACGGCTGCGTGCTCGACGATCGGTTCGGGCAGCGCCACGTACCCCGTCTCTTCCAGGAGGAGCACCAGGTCGACGTCGGTCAGTCCGAGTCCCCCGGCCGACTCCGCGACAAGCACTCCGAACACGCCCATCTCTCCGAGCGCTGCCCACGCGCCGCCGACACGACCGGAGTGCGGGGCCCACGCGTCGCGTACGACCGACGGCGGACACTCCTTCGCGAGGAGATCCCGCACCGCGTCGCGGAACGCGAGCTGGTCGTCGGAGAACGCGAAGCGCATCGCTACTTCCTCGGGAGCCCGAGCACGCGCTCGGCGATGACATTGCGCTGGATCTCGTTCGTCCCCGCGTAGATCGGACCGGAGAGCGCGAACTGGAAGCCCTTCATCCACCCGCTCTCGTCGCCCTCGGCGTCGGTGCCGAGCAGCTCGAGCGCGGTCTCGTGCAGCCGCACGTCGAGCTCCGACCAGAACACCTTCGTCATGCTCGACTCGGCCCCGAGGTTCTCGCCGTCGGTCATCCGCGTCACGGTTTGGAACGTCTGCCAGCGGTAGGCCTCGGCATCGATCCACGCCTTGACGATCTGGTCGCGCACTTGCGCCGTGTCGTCCGACCCGCGCTCGCGGTGCAGCGCGAGCAGTCGCTGCGCGGTTGCCATGAAGCGACCAGGGCTCCGCAGGGTGAGGCCGCGCTCGGCGCTCGTCGTCGCCATGGCGACGCCCCAGCCCTGATCGACGTCGCCGAGCACCGCGTCGTCGGCCACGAACACGTCGTCGAGGAACACCTCCGCGAACCCCTCGTCGCCGTCCAGACGACCGAAGCCGCGCACGGCGATCCCCGCCGCGTCGAGCGGCACGAGGAAGTACGTGAGCCCGCGGTGGCGCTCGGCCTCGGGATCCGAGCGGAACAGGCCGAAGAGGTGGGTACAGAACGCGCCGCGGGTCGTCCACGTCTTCTGACCCGAGAGCCGCCACCCGCCGCCGGCCTCGTCCCGCACGGCCTTGCTCTGGATCCCGGCGAGATCACTCCCGGCGTTCGGTTCCGACCAGCCCTGGCACCACAGGTCCTCGGCACCCGCCATGCGGGGCAGGATCCGATCCTGCTGCTCCTTCGTACCGAACGCGAACACCGTCGGCGCGAGGAGGAAGATGCCGTTCTGGGTGACCCGCTGCGGTCCGCCCGCGGCGTAGTACTCCTCCTCGAAGATGAGCCACTCCATCGGGGTCGCGCCACGCCCGCCGTACTCCTCGGGCCACGACACGACCGCCCAGCCGGCGTCGAAGAGCGCTCGCTCCCACTCGAGGTGGAGCGCGAAGCCCTCGCGTGTGTCACCCGACGGCAGGCCCCGGGGGACGTTCGCCCCGAGCCAGGCCCGACACTCGGCGCGGAACCGCGCTTCGTCGGAGGTGAAGGTCAGATCCACGGGCGGCGACGCTACCCGCTCACCCGCTCCACCCCGTTCTTCAGGGCTCAGGCGTCGCCGCGGGCGGCCTTCGCGAGGGCGACGGGGTCCTGGTAGTACTCGCGCCACCAGGTGATCGTGCCGTCGCGGAGCTCGCACGCACTCATCCCCCGCCACTCGACGCGGCCACCGTCGGAGCGGCGTTCGACGGCGATCGTCCAGTCGGCGAGTACGACATCGCCGTCGACGGCCAGGTGGTGGAACTCGAAGGCGACGGGCTTGGCCCACTGGAACGACCTGCGGCTCATGGGCTCGTACTCGGCGTGCCCCCGGACGGTGCGTCCCGGCGTCTCGAGGACGATGTCCTCTGCGAAGCACCCGAGATAGGCGTCGAGGTCCTCCGCGAGCCAGGCCTGACGTCGTCGTTCGAACACGGCCCGGGCATCGTCGATCGTCAACGTCATGGCGGCATGCTGGCACGCTCGCAACACCTCTGCCGCTCCCGGGAACAGAGCCGACCGCCGCGGCGTTCTACGTCATATGACCATCGCACTGGGAGCCCTCGTGATCGCCGTGGCCGGCGCAATCGCCGCGGCGGCGCTGGACCGACCGGAGCGCCTCACTCCCGCGCGAGTGGGCCGCGCGACGAAGCCACCCCGAGCGCGGCGTACGTCGCCGCGATGAGTCCCTCGCCGCGGGCGTCGAGCTCCGACATCGACAGCTGCATCTGATTCATCACGTACGAGCAGGCGAGCCCACGATCGGGATCGCAGAACGCGATCGCGCCACCCGCGCCTGAGTGCCCGAACGCAGCTCGGCCCGCACTGGGTCCGAGCGTCGGCGGCAGCGCGAAACCCAGACCGAAGCTCAACGGCTGTCCGATCACGCAGTCCTTCCCGCTCGACTGGATCTCGGTCGCACTCGCGAGGGAGCCGTCGGACAGGAGCCGCACACCGTCGACCTCACCCATGCACGCCGCGTACATGCGCGCGAGCGACCGCGCGTCGGAGTGCCCGTTCGACGACGGCATCTGCGCGCCGCGCAACAGCCGGCTGTTCCAGCGGTCGTCGTAGCGGAACAGGTCGGACGGCCCGCCCATCACCCGACCGAGCAGCGTCGACCGGTCACTCAGCACCTGCTCGATGAGGCGCGCGACCTCGGGATCAGCTTGTGGTGCCGGGAGGATCGGCGCGACCCGCGCGTCCTCCGACGCCGGCAGGCCGATCGTGAAGTCGAGCCCGAGGGGTGTAGAGATCTCGCGAGCGACGTACTCGCCGGGCATCAGGCCGCTCACCCGTCGGATGAGCTCTCCCACCATCCACCCGTAGGTCCGCGCGTGGTAGCCGTGCTTCGTGCCGGGCTCCCAGTTGGGCGTCTGCGCCGCAATCGCGTCGATCACCGGATCCCAGGCCGCCACGTCCTCCATCGTGAGCTCGGCGTCGATCGCCGCCAGGCCGGCCCGGTGCGACAAGACCCATCGAACCGGGATCTCGCCCTTCCCCGCAGCGGCGAACTCCGGCCAGTAGGTGGCGACGGGCGCGTCGGGATCGAGCAGCCCGCGCTCGATGAGCTGGTTCGCGGCGACGGCCGTCACGCCCTTGGTGCAGGAGTAGACGATGACGATCGTGTCCTGCGACCACGGAGTCGCAGTGTCGCGATCCGCGACCCCACCCCAGATGTCGACGACCGGCTCGCCGTCGAGGTACGCGCAGTACGCCGCGCCGACCTCACCCCGCTCGAGGAGGTTGACCGCGAACGCGTCGACGACCGGTTCGAACCCGTCGACCACCTCGCCGTGCACCTCGACCGCGGTCACGCGCCCAGCCGGTCGAGCGCCACCTCGGCCTCCGCGATGATCCGGTCGAGGAGCTCGGCCACCGTCGGGAGATCGTCGATCACACCGACGACCTGTCCACTCGCCATGACCCCGAGGTCCGGACGGCCGTCGACCATCGCGGCCTTCAGGAGCATCGGCGTGTTCGCCGCCATGACCACCTGGCTCCACGAGAGGTCTTGTGACTTCCGCATGGCCCGACCCTCACGGAGCATGTTCGACCAGGAGATGCCCGAGAGCTTCTTGAACTTCATTGCGTTGCGCACGGCCCGCGGCATGCTCGTCAGTGCGCTGCCTTGGTCGAGGTGCTCGGTGAAGTCGGTGCGCAGCACGCGGTGCGGAACCCCGTCGACCTGGGTCGTCACGAGCGTGTCCGTGACGGACTTGCCCAGGTACACCTGCTTCACCGCTTCGCCGACCGAGCTGTCCTGCGTGAGCAGGAACCGCGTGCCCATCGCGATGCCGGCCGCTCCGTAGGCGAGCGCGGCGACAAGACCGCGTCCGTCGAAGAACCCACCCGCCGCGATGACCGGGAGGTCGACGGCGTCGACCACCTGAGGGAGGAGCAACGTCGTCGGCACCGACCCCGTGTGCCCACCGCCCTCGCCACCCTGCACGAGCACGGCGTCGACACCCCACGCCGCGACCTTCTCCGCATGACGTCGCGCCCCGATCGACGGAATCACCACCACCCCCGCGTCCTTGAGGCGCTTGATGAGTGCTTCCTTGGGTGCGAGTGCGAACGACGCGACCTTCACACCTTCCTTGATCAGGAGGTCGCACCGCTCGGCCGCGTCGGGAGCGTCCGCACGGAGGTTGACGCCGAAGGACTTGTCGGTCTTCTCCTTCGTCTCGCGCACCGCGACCACCAGCTCGTCGTAGTCCATGGTCCCGGCAGCGAGGATCCCGAGCCCACCCGCGTTCGACGTCGCCGCGGCCAGGCGCGGACCGGCGACCCAACCCATTCCGGTCTGCACGATCGGCTTCTCGATGTTGCAGAGCTCGCAGAGCTCGGTGCGCAACGTGGGATGCACGTCAGACCCGCATCGCGCCGTGGCCGGTCATCCGGCCGAGACCTCGCGTTCGCGCAGACCGTTCGGGTCGAGCACCTCTCGGATGAGCCGCAGGTCTTCGTCGGACGGTGCGCGGCTCTCCGGGACGTCTTCGGGCACGACGAGCTCGAACCCAGTCGCTTCGACGATCTGCTCGACGCTGACGCCCGGGTGGACCGATCGGATCCGCATCGCGTGATCAGGCGTCTCGAAGTCGAACACCCCGAGATTCGAGATCACCCGCCGGATCTCGTGGAACTCCGACGCCGCGGGACCGGCGGCAGCCGCTCGGTCGTACCCCACGCCCGAGACGCAGTCGACCGCCTCGACGAACACGCGCGGGCCGTGGGCCGCCACGAAATAGCTCGTCGGGTTGTTGACCGTGTTCCCCGGCGCGCCGCGCACCCCGAGGAGCTGGGCCTTCGGCCTCGCCCAGGGTCCGATGCACGCGATGTTCTGGTTGCCGAACCGGTCGACCTGCGTCGCACCCATCATCACGTGGCGACGACCCGACCAGACGATGTCGAACATCTTCCCGAACGGCAGCCACGCCTCGGCGACGCGCGGTACGTCCGGGCCGGCGCCGGCCGGCAACGGCGCGCCGAGCTGCACGGCGTCGCCGTCGGAGTAGACCAAGTCGGGCTCGAAGGTCAGCGCCGCGAGTCGGGCCCCGATGGTGGGGATCGTCCCGATCGGGCTGGCCAGGATCTCGCCGTCACCGCGCCACGCCTCGGCGCAGGCGATCACGCAGATGTCGGCCAGCGACGGGGCGCTCATGCCGACACCGCCGCTGCGTTCTGGCCCTCGAGCGACGCCTGCGCGAGTCGCCGGTAGTCCGACTCCGGGATGTCGATGTACTTGGCGCGGAACGCCGCCCACGTGTCCGCATCCTTCGCGGTTGCGGCGTACTCCTTCTGGAGCTGCTCGTCGCGCTGGTAGTCGGGCACACAATGGGTGAAGTGCGCGCCCAGCGGCGCTTCGACCACGCCGGCGGTGAAGATCCTGCTCACCCGGATCGACTCGAGCGGACCCTCGTCGAGAAACGCCGAGGGGGCGATGACCTTCTCGCAGGAGACGAACGTGCGCTCGGCCGCCATCGAGAACAGATCGTCGAAGTACCAGTCGGGGCCGAGGTACTGCGCGTCGCCCCGCTCGTCGGCGCGGTTCGCGTGGAGGAGCGCGACATCGAGGTTGAGCGCGGGCATCGCGACGAGCTCCTGCCCGTCATACGGCGAGACCACGGTCTTCATGTCGGCGTTCACCTCCATGATCGCGGAGCCGAGCCCTGCCCGGCACGGGAGGAACGACACCCGCCATGCGGCGGCGCGCAGGCCCAGCTGGAGCATGCCTTCGTCGAGCTCCATCGCCTCGATGGTGCCGTTCTGACGAGCGGCGCGGAAGTGTGGCTCCAGCGGGATCGAGTCGAGCGACACGAACCCGTACGTGACCTTCTTGGCCTTGCCCGCCGCGCACAGCATGCCGACATCGGGGCCGCCGTAACTGACGATGGTGAGGTCCCGGAGATCTGAGCGGAGGATCGCCCGCACGATCGACATCGGCTTGCGGCGCGAGCCCCAGCCTCCGATGCCGATCGTCATACCGTCGCGTAGCTCGGCGACGACGTCCTCTTCGGTGCAGCGCTTGTCGGTCACGTCCAGCTTTCCGGTACGAGGGTGCAGGAAGAGCCGCCGCAGGCTATCTGACACTGCGTCAGGTGCCCCGGGCCACCGCACCCCCGTCCACTACCGTGCCGCCCGTGCGCATCGGTGTCATGCCGCCGCCCCAAGGTCGGTTCTTGTCTTCACCCGACGTGATCGGCGGATACGCCCGTGCCGCCGAGGACCTCGGGATCGAGTCGATCTGGGCCATCGAGCACGTCGTGATCCCGGCCGACTACGCGTCGCGCTATCCGTACAACCCCGAGGGCCGGATCTCGATCGAGGACGAGGACATCCCCGACCCGCTCGCGCTGCTTGCGTTCCTCGCCGGCATCACCACCGCCTTGGTCCTCGGCACGGGCATCCTGATCCTCCCGCAGCGCAGTCCGGTGATCTGCGCCAAGGAGTGCGCGACGGTCGACGCGCTGTCGCGCGGCAGGCTGGCGCTCGGGATCGGTGTCGGCTGGCTCGAGGAGGAGTCGGACGCGGTCGGCGCGAGCTTCCACGACCGCGGGGCGCGCACCGACGAGGCGATCGAGGTCATGCGCACGCTGTGGCGCGAGGACGAAGCGAGCTTCTCAGGGCGCTTCACCAGCTTCGAGCGCGCGAAGTCGAACCCGAAGCCGCACCGGGTCGGCGGCGTGCCGATCCTGGTCGGCGGGCACAGCCCCGCAGCCGCGCGTCGCGCCGGACGCCTCGGCGACGGCTGGTTCCCGATCGGGCTGCGCGGCGAGGACTTCGTCGAGCGTCGCGAGCAGATGCGCGCGGCGGCCGAGGAAGCCGGTCGGGATCCCGACACGATCGAGATCACCTACAGCGGCCCGGCGAAGGCGAGCACGATCGAGCGCTACGCGGAGCAGGGCGTGAGCCGCTACGTCGTGCCCGTGTGGGGAGCCACCCTCGAAGAGTGCCGCGACGGCCTCGAGGCCGCCGCTGCGCTCAGCGGGTGACGATCACGCAGCTGCCGTGCCCGAACAGCCCCTGGTTGATCGACAGCCCGACCTTCGCTCCGTCCACCTGACGCTCACCGGCCTCGCCCCGCACCTGCGTCGCGAGCTCGCAGACCTGCGCGATCGCTTGGGCCGGGATCGCCTCGCCAAAGCTCGCCAGGCCGCCACTCGCGTTCACCGGGATCCGGCCGCCGAGCGTCGTCGCCCCCGAGTGCAGCAGCGCCTCGGCCTCGCCCGGACCACAGAGGCCGATGTTCTCGTACCAGTCGAGCTCGAGCGCGGTGGAGAGGTCGTACACCTCGGCGCACGAGAGGTCCTCGGGCCCGAGCCCTGCTTCTTCGTACGCCGCATGCGCGATCGAGTCGCGGAACGACCGCGCGACCGGCGGCGCACCGACAGCAGAGTCCGTGGCGATGTCAGGCATGTCGAGGTACGTGTTCGGGTACGTCGGCGTCACGGTCGAGATCGCGGCCACCTTGACCTGGCGTGAACGATCGGAGCGCTGTGCGGCGAACTCGGCGCTCGCGAGGACGATCGCGGCCGCACCGTCGCTCGTCGCGCAGATGTCGACGAGTCGGAGCGGGTCTGCCACCACCGGCGACTCGTCCATCTGATCGGCGGTGAACTCCTTGCGGTAGCGCGCGTACGGGTTCGCGACCGCGTGGCGACTGTTCTTGATCTTGACGGCGGCGAAGTCCTTCACGGTCGCGCCGTAGAGCTCCATGCGCCGGCGCGCGTAGAGCGCGAAGTAGGTGGGGTTGGTCGCGCCGAGTACGTGGAACCGCAGCCAGTCCGGGTCCTCGGGACGCTCGCCCGGGAGCGGGCCGAAGAATCCCTTCGGCGCAGTGTCGGCGCCGATGACGATCGCGACGTCAGCCATGCCCGAGAGGATCCGAGCCCGAGCTGATTCGATCGCGACGACACCGCTCGCGCATGCCGCGTAGCTCGACGACACGGGGATGCCTCGCCACCCGAGCGCCTGCGCGAACGTCGAACCCGCGACATAGCCGGGGTAGCCGTTGCGCATCGTGTCGCCGGCGGCGAGGTAGTCGATGTCGGACCACTCCACGCCGGCATCAGCCAGCGCCGCACGGGCCGCCACGACGCCGTACTCGACGAAGCTCCGGCCCCACTTCCCCCAGGGGTGCATCCCTACGCCGAGCACGACGACCTCGTCACCCGCCATCAGATCGCCCTCCACTTCCACACCGTGCGGACCTCGTCAGCGGTCTCGTAGAGCGGTTCCACGATCAGCTCCATCTCGCGTCCGAGCGAGAGCGACGCCACGTCGGTGCCGACGGCGAGCTGCCCGAGCACGACCATCTGCTCCTCGGCCAGCTCGACGGCGGCGACGCCGTACGGCTCGAAGGGATCACGGCTCGGGTACGGCGGCGGCGGCGCGTACCGGTTGTCGGTGAAGGACCAGAGGGTGCCGCGCGTCGACAGCTCGACGTCGTCGAGCTCGGTGCCACCGCAGGCGGGGTTCCGACAGAACGACCACTGCTTCGGGAAGAACGACGCCCCGCACGTCGGACATCGGCCGCCGAGCAGGCGACCGCTCCCGTCGGCCTCTTCGCGGAACATCCCCTCGATGACGGGGACGCGGGCCTTCGTCACGGTGAGTCCTCCTCGCCGACCTCGGCGTCACGCTTCTCGACGAACGCCTGGCGCAGCTCATCGGAGTCACCCCAGAGGTTCAGCTCGAAGGTGAAGCCCTGCTCGAAGCGGTACGAGCGCTTCACGTCGATCGGGTCGATCGCATTCAGCGACTCCTTGGCGCGCCGGATCACCAGCGGGCTCTTCTCGACGATGACGGCGGCGATCTCCCGTGCCGCATCGAGGAGCTCCGCACGCGGCACGACGCGCTCGACGGTGCCGAACTCGAGCAGCTCCGCCGCGCTCACCATGGTGCCGGTGAAGTACATCGCGCGCATCTTCTTGTAGGGCACGAGTCGGGCCAGGTGCGTCGCGACGCCGAGCGCACCGCGGTCGACCTCGGGGAGACCGAACGTCGCGTCGTCGGCCGCAACCACGATGTCGGCGTTGCCGGCAATCCCGACGCCTCCGCCGAGGCAATACCCGTGCACGGCGGCGATGACGGGTACCTCGCAGTCGTAGACCGCGGCGAACGTGTCGTAGCAGCCGCGGTTCACCCCGATGAGGCTCTCGTGGGTCGGATCCGCGGCGAGCTCCTTGATGTCGACACCCACCTGGAAGGCCCGGAGCTCGGGGTTCGCGGCAACGATGACCACGCGGACATCCTCGTCACGGCCCGCGCTGCGGATCGCGTCCGCGAGCTCGAACCAACCTGCGACCGGTAGTGCGTTCACCGGCGGGTTGTCGATGATGATCTCCGCGACGTGGTCGCGCACCTCGGACCGGATCATGCCGGGCAGCGTACCTGAGGGGGTGTCAGGAGGAACCGGCTCGCGCGACGGCAGGGGGCTCGTCGGCACACCTGACGACGCGCGCGCCGATCAGCCGTCGGCCGACGCGCCGTTCCGCCAATCGGGGATGCTCGGCGCGCCGGACTCGAGCGACCGGACGTACGCGACGATCTGACGGACCTGCTCGGCGGTCAACGTTCCGCCGTAGTCGAGCCCCCACGCCGACATGTCGGTCCCGGAGACCCCCCCGGACACGAGCGCGTCGATCTGGGCGTCGGAGGTCGACGAGAGGAACTGCTTGGCGTTCAGCGTCGGTGCCTCACCACCCCCAGCGCCGCGTTCACCGTGGCACTCGGCGCAGTTCGTCGAGAACAGCGCCCGCCCGAGGTGGACGTACGTGGTGGCCTGTGCCTTCGTCGCGTCGGCGCGGAGGCTCGGTTCGCGGGCTCGATACGCGGCGAAGCCCGAGATGAGCAGCGCCATGAAGACGAGGCCGGCGATCAGGTACCGGTCGAGACTCCGCTGGAGCGTCTTCCCCTCGAACGGCGGTGGCTCCGGTCGGTTCCGCGGCATCTCAACATCCCTTCCGGGAGGGCGCGCTCATTTGATGCAGCTCGGACCTTGCGGGGGCTCCAGGTACTTCTTCGCACCGCGATCCGGACCGGCTTCGAGTGAACCGGTGTCGACGACCACCGCGCCGCGCTTCACGTCGAGCGGGTACCGATCCATGCCACGCGGTGAGGGTCCGGTGATGTATTCGCCACCGAGATCGAAGATGGAGCCGTGACACGGACACTCGAAGCGTCCCGAGCTCTCGCAGAACGGGACCTGGCATCCGAGGTGCGGACACTTCTGTGAGAGCGCGAACAGGTCGCCCTTCGCGTTGACGACGTAGAGGCGACCCTCCGGGAAGTAGGTCGCAGAGTTCTTGGCGAAGGCGTCGGGGGGACCGACCTTGAGCACGCCGCCTCCCGCGCCGCCCGCGAGCGGACGAAGCGCCTCGTACGCCGTATATGCGGTTGCGCCCACCAGGACGGCGCCACCGATCTTCCAGCCGGAGAGCAGGAAGCGACGTCGACTCTGTTCCATGCGCAAGCCTCCTAGAGCTCGAGGTAGAGGTGGGTCCACGGCGCGACGAACGTCCAGCCCGGCCCGCGGAAGAGAGTGCCGATGACTGTGAGCACCACCGCCGCGGCGAGCATCCCGCTGAAGACGAGGACCGCGACCTTGCGGTTGCGCGCCTCGGTGGCCGGGTTGCGGTCCACGTACGGCAGCAGCACGAGCAGGATCACGATGCCCGCCGGGATCAGGATCCCCGCGACCAGGGGATCGAAGTGCGAGAGCAGCTCTTGGAGGCCCGAGAAGTACCAGGGCGCCTTCGAGGGCTCCGGGGTAACGTTCGGGTTGGCGAGGCCCCTGAGCGGCGCCGCGAACGCGACGCCGAGACCGAGCACGAGCGCGGCGACGCCGAGGGCGACGACCACGTGCCGCACGACCAGGTGCGGCCAGGTGAAGACCGTGTCGTCGACCGAACGGTCCGAAGCCGTCACCGACTCGCGATCGACGACGCCGAGCAGGCGGGTCCGCGTGCCGTAGAGCTCGGGCGCTTTGGTCTCGGGCGGAGCGCGGACCGTCGCCGCTTCCTCGAACGCGCCCGCGTTCGAGCGCTTCACCGCGAAACCGTCCTTGCGGACGCGCCAGATGTGGATCGCGAGGAGCATCGTGAGGAACGCCGGGAGCACGGCGACGTGGAGCGCGTAGAAGCGCAACAACGTGCTCGGCCCGATCTGGTCGCCACCGATCAGGAGGTTCTGGAGCGTGTCCCCGAGGACGGGCACGTAGTGCACGAGGTTCGTCCCGACGGTGACCGCCCAGTAGCTGAGCTGGTCCCACGGCAAGAGGTACCCGGTGAACGAGAAGCCGAGGGTCACGAGGAGGAGCACGACACCGATGACCCAGTTGAACTCGCGAGGCTTCTTGTACGCGCCGGCGTAGAAGACCCGGACCATGTGCAGCGCGACGGTCAGGACCATGAGGTGCGCCGACCAGCGGTGCACGTTGCGGATCAGCTGCCCGAACCCGACGCTCGTCTTCAGGTGCTGCATGTCGCCGTATGCCGCGGCGGGTGACGGTGTGTACACGAACATCAGATAGACGCCCGTCACGGTCAAGATGCCGAAGAGCATCGCGGCGATGAAGCCGAGCCGGAACGAGTAGCGCATCCGCAGCACCCGTGCGGGGACCTTCACGGGGTACAGGTGGAGGAAGAAGTTGCTGAACGACTGCAACGCCCTCCCACGCGGCGTATCGAGCTGCGGGTGACGGAACATCGAGCGCCAGGCGTCGCTGCGCTGCACGCGCTTCACCAGCCCGCGCGACGTGGTCGCGACCTCCGGTTCGAGCGCGTCGCGTGTCTCGTCGCTCACAAGGAGACCTCCTGCTGGCGCTCGACTCCGGCGTGCGTCATCGAGAGCGCCGCTGGCGGACATCGGTTCACGCAGAGCCCGCACCGGATGCAATGGTCTTCGTCGAGCAGGAGTGCCGACTGTGCCGGCCCACCGACCCCGATCCGGTCGGCACGAGTGATCGTGATGCAGTCGGTCGGACACACGTCGACGCACAGCCCGCACAGGATGCAGAGCTCCGGCTCGAGCATGATGTTGTCGAAGCATCGGAGACACCGGAGTGCCTCGCGCTGCGCGTCTGCGTCGCCGAACCCGACCTCGACCTCTGCGAACCCGACCCGACGGTCGGTCGAGGTGCTCGGGACCTTGACGCGCGGGATCGCGTCGTATGCGCTGTCGAGCCGCCGGAAGTGGGGCAGCAACGTCACCTCGACCCGGAGTGCCTGCTCGGCAGCTTCCCCCACGAGGGAGGCGTGGATCGCAGCGGCAGCACACTGGCCGTCCGCGATCGCGTCGATCAGGTTCCGAGGACCCTTCGCGACGTCACCGCCCGCCCAGATCTTCGGGTGCGAGGTCTGCAACGTGCGCGGATCGACGCGCACTGCGCCCCGTGCGTCCCGAGCGACGTCGACCCCCTCCAGCAGCCCGAGATCCGCTACCTGGCCGACCGCGAGGATCACCGAGTCGGCAGCGATCACCTCCTCGGTGCCCGGTCGGAACACGGGTGCGAATCGCCCCGCCTCGTCGAAGACCGACTCCACGGCGATCGTCTCGAAGCCCGTGACCCGGCGGCCATCGCCGACGAAGCGGTGCGGTCCGCGGCGGTACACGATCGTGATCCCCTCTCGCTCCGCCTCGGCGATCTCCTCGGGATCCGCGGGGATCTCTTCGGGTGACTCCAGCGCGAACACCGTGACCTCGCGCACGCCCGCACGAACGGCGGCCCGCGCGACATCGAGTGTCGTGGTCATCGCGCGTCGAGCGTCGTCCTCCGACCGGACCCCCGCCGCGTCTCCGGCAAGCAGCGCCCCATCCGGATCGCCGGCGGCACGCAGCGCCGAGCGGGCCACATCGAACGCGACGTTCCCACCGCCGACGACGACGACGCGCTCGCCGAGGTCCACGCGAAAGCCCTGGTTCACGTTCAGCAGGAACTCGATCGCCCGGAGGACACCGTCGAGGTCATGTCCCGGGAGATCGAGCTCACGACCACGGCCGGTCCCGATCGCGAGGAACAGGGCGCCGTGGCGGTCGAGCAGCTCCTGCATCGAGACGTCGGTGCCGACGCTCACACCGGCCCGGACCTCGACGCCGAGCTCGACGACGGCCTCCACCTCTCGGGCGATGAGGGCTCGCGGGAGTCGGTATTCGGGGATGCCGAGCACCATCATGCCGCCGAGGCGTTCGTTCGACTCGTACACGGTGACCGGATGACCGGCAAGGCGCAGGTCGTGCGCGGCCGCGAGGCCGGCCGGACCTCCGCCGATCACTCCGATCGAAGGACCGGTGGCGGGTGGAACCGGGCCGTGCACCTCGTGCCACACCGCGCTCGCGGCGAAGCTCTCGACGCCGAACTGCTCGGTGACGAACCGCTTCAGCGCACGGATCGCGATCGGCGCGTCCACCGTTCCCCTGCGACACGCTGATTCGCACGGCGCCGCGCACACCCGACCGCAGATCGAGGCGAAAGGATTCGGCGTCCTCGCGATGACATACGCGTCCCGATACCTGCCTTCGGCGATCGCGGTGACGTACGCGCCGGCGTCCGTGTGCACCGGACACGCGGCACGACAAGGCTCGTTGTCCCACAGCCACTGAGCATCCGGCGTGATGGCCATCAGATCATTCGCCGAGCCTGGAGTCGACGCAGCGCCCACAGCATGGCGAACAGTGCGGCGAAGAACCAAGCGGTGGCGACGGCGACGCGACCGTTCCTCGACAACCCGGTCAGGTGGGTGAGCGCCCAGTTGGGCGCGTAGACGAGCAGCGCGGTGCCAAGGATCAGCACCGCGCCACTCGTCAGCGCAGCTCGCACCCACCCGATCGGCGACGTGTACTCCACCGAGGCACCCGTCGCCGACGCGTCTTCGGCTGCCCCGCCCGGCGCCTCGCCCATCAGGTGACCGTGAACGCCGCTCGCATGCCGAGCCCGTAGTGCTTCGAGACGTTGCACACCAGGACGTAGCTCCCGGCCTTGAGCTTGAAGGTGCCGGACTTCGTCTTGCCCTTGCCGATGTCGGCGACCTCGCCGACGCTCGACGACTCGCTGATCTTGTTCTTGACGATCGGGATCTGGTCGAACGGCGTGTCGGTCTTGAGGACAACCATCTCGTGGATGACCGTGCCGCTGTTGCTGACCGTGAAGGTCACCTTGCCGGCCGCCACCGATCCGGGCGACACCGTCATCGTCATCGCCGCCTTCGTCCCCGCCGTGTCGCCGACGTTGATCAGGACGGGGGTCCCCTTCTTCTTACCCTCGAGGGACGCAGTCGCGGTCACGGCACCGAAGGCGACCATCGCGACCACGATCGTTGCAACGACCGCGACTCCTCGGACTCTCGACTTCGTGGCTTGCGTCCTCATGGTGAACCCCCTCCGGACCAGACCCGTCTCGATGCTCGAGCTCGGTGTGCTGGCCCGTCGACCATGGTCCCCGACGAGGCGGGGCGAACGATAGGGCCGATCGGCCCTATTCGCATCGGGTCGAACGTCAGGGTGAGGCTCCGAAAGGGGTTCGGGTACCGTCGGGCCATGGCGACGAGCGACTCCGGGTCCCACCCCCGCAAGGCGGACCTCCCCGCGTCCGGCCCACTCGACTTCACCGGCAAGGTCGTCATCGTCACCGGAGGTGCTCGGGGTATCGGGCGCGCCATCACCGAGACGTTCCTCGCGGCCGGCGCCGACGTCGTCATCTGCGGCCGCAACCAGCCCGAGGACCTGCCCGCCGCCGCCGGCCGCGAGGCGGTCTTCGTTGCGGCCGACGTGCGCGACCCGGAACAGGTCGACGCGCTCGTCACCGCCACCACCGATCGCTTCGGACGTCTCGACGTCCTGGTCAACAACGCCGGTGGATCACCGCCGGCCGACACCGCGACTGCATCGGCGAAGTTCACCGCCGCGATCATCGCGTTGAACCTCATCGCTCCCCTCACGTGCGCGCAGCGTGCGTACGCGGTCATGAGGGACCAGCCCGACGGCGGCGTGATCGTCAACATCGGGAGCGTCAGCGGCACCCGCCCGAACCCGGGCAGCGCGGCCTACGGCGCAGCGAAGGCCGGCCTGGTGAACCTCACCCAGACGCTCGGCGTCGAGTTCGCGCCCGAGGTGCGTGTCGTCTGCGTCACGGCGGGCCTCGTGATCACCGAGCAGGCCCACCTCTTCTATGGCGACGAGGCGGGGATCGCGGCGGTCGGCGAGACGGTGCCACTCGGTCGCATGGCCGACCCGTCGGACATCGCCGATGTGTGTCTCTTCGCCGCGTCGCCGCTCGCCCGCTACGTGACGGGTGAGCAGATCACGGTGCACGGCGGCGGCGAGAAGCCCGCGTACCGCGACGCCTCGACGAGCTGAGCCCAACGCTCATCAGGCTGAGCGACGTCCTTCGGAGTCAGCGGAGTCCGAGGTACTGGTACCACCGCTGCTTCGAGCGGTCGGTGAGCTCCACGAGTCCCCCCCGCTGCGGCCAGCTCACGAGCACGCCGGCGTCCTCCAGGAACGCCACGACGTCGCTGTGGGGGCGAGCCGAGAACGCGACCCAGAGGCTCACGCTGAGGCGCGCGTCGCGCGGCTCCCGTTCGACCCGCCAACGCGCCTCGAGGAGTGGACCGATCACCGCGAGCGCCTCCTCTCTCCCGCGCCCTCCCGGCGCGCGACACACGTCGACGATCACGACATCACGCACCCGGCGGGCCAGCAGCCGAGGCTCGCGCCCGAGCGGCTTGGCCACGCCGATCGCGAAGTCCTGCGAGCGAACCATGCGTGCGATCGGGCCGATGACGTCGTGCGCCGCGGGCGATGGCGCCTTCCCACCCCGACTGACAACGCTCCGCCACGGCGCGGCCCCCAGCGAGGCGAGCAGCTCGCTGTCTCGCTCCGCGCGCTCGTGCTGCCAGGAGTCGAGGGTTGCGAGCGCACGCGGACGCAGGTCGAGATGCACGGCTCCGTCGCGCAGCTCAGGCACCCAGCGCCGGATCGTGGCCGACGGCAGCGGATCAGCGGCGAAGACACGGCTCTTGATGCGATCCAGCGTCACCACGATCGAGAGTGTCTCCTTGGACCGCGACCCCGCCTTGGGTGTCGACATCGTCGGTGCCTGCGCGCGCCCGACCAGGATCACCCCGATGTCGAGCTCCGACGTCGTGAACCAGACGCGGTCACCCGCGACGACGTCGACGAGCGGACCCCGCACCTCGAGTGTGACGCGATCGAGGCGTCCCGCGAGCGTCGCATCTCGGAGCGCGACGAACGACGAGTCGACCGCGCGACCGGTTCGGTCCGCGAAGCGCAGCCGGCGCGAGACCGGGACGAGCCATTCGCTCACGGACCCAGTCTGGCCCGCGTCCGACGCGCCACCCGGGCATGCGCGTCAGCGCGCCGAACGCTCGATTTCGGACAGACGATCAGGGGTGCTGGCTGCTGACCGAGACGATCTCACCGGTCATGTACGACGAGTAGTCACTGGCCAGGAACACGATCACGTTCGCGATCTCCCACGGCTCGGCCGCGCGACCGAACGCCTCCCGCGCCGTGAGCTCCGTGAGGAGATCGTCGCTCGTGACCTTTGCGAGGAACGGGTGCATCGCGAGACTCGGCGCGATTGCGTTCACCCGGACACCATCGGCTGCCGCCTCCATCGCGGCGCATCGTGTGAGTGCCATCACGCCGGCCTTCGCAGCCGCGTAGTGCGCCTGTCCGACCTGCGCGCGCCAGCCGAGCACGGAGGCGTTGTTCACGATGACGCCACGACCCTGGCTGGCCATCTGACGGAGCGCGGCTCGGGTGCACCGAAAGGTCCCGTTCAGCGTCACGTCGAGCACGACGCTCCACTGCTCGTCGGTCATGTCGACGAGGTTCACGGTCCCGCCGAGGCCGGCATTGTTCACGAGCACGTCGATGCCGCCGTGCTCGGCGACCGCAGCGGCGATGAGACCATGGACGTCGTGCTCGCGGGTCACGTCGCACACGACTGCGAGCGGACGGCGGCCGGCGACCTCGGCGAGCTGGTCGGCAGCCTCGCCGAGCCGGCGTTCGTGGTGGTCGCTCACCACGACCACTGCGCCCTCTTCGACCGCACGGCGAGCCGTGGCGAAGCCGATGCCCGTCCCCGCAGCCGCGGTGACCACGACGGTCTTGCCGGCGAGTAATCCGTGGGAGCCGCTCGTCGAGTTGGGCTCGGAGGGGATCGTCGTCATGGGGCTTCCCGTCTCATGCCTTGGGCTCCTTGGGCAGTCCCAAGGCGCGTTCTCCGATGACGTTGCGCTGGATCTCGTTCGAGCCGCCGTAGATCGTGTCGGCACGCGAGTAGAGGAACTGGCGTTGCGCGGTGGTGAGGTCGTACGGGCCGCTCTCGGCGGTGATGGCCTCACCGATCTCCGCATCCGGACCGAGGACGCTGAGCGCGAGCTCGCCGAGCGCCCGGTGGAACGACGCCCAGTAGAGCTTGTGCACCGACGAGAGCGGCGTCATCTCGGCGCGCTCGAGTGCGCTCATCGACCGAAGCGCGTTGTAGCGCATGATCCGCAGCGAGATCCACGCGTCGGCGAGTCGTTGACGTAGCACGACGTCGTCGGCGAGGCCGCGCTCCTTCGCGTGCTCGAGGATGCTCCGCAGCTCGTTCTCGAAGTCGAGCTGCTGCCCGAGCGTCGACGCACCGCGCTCGAACGCGAGCGTCCCCATCGCCACCTGCCATCCGTCGTTGACCTCACCGACGACGTTCTCCTCCGCAGTGCGCGCACCGTCGAAGAACACCTCGTTGAACTCGGACGTGCCGGTGATCTGTGCGATCGGGCGGATCTCGATGCCAGGTTGGCCCATCTCGACGAGGAGGTACGACAGCCCCTTGTGCTTCGGCGCGTCACGATCGGTGCGACAGATGACGAAGCACCAGTCGGCCCAGTGCGCGAGCGACGTCCACACCTTCTGCCCGTCGATCGACCACTCGCGCCCGCGACCGTCGGCGTCGACGAGCTCCGCTCGCGTCGCCACGTTCGCGAGGTCGGAACCGGCATTGGGCTCGGAGTAGCCCTGGCACCAGATCACCGTGCCGTCGAGGATGCCCGGCAGGAAGGTGCGCTTCTGCTCGTCGCTCCCGAAGTGCACGATCGTCGGGCCCAACAGCCCCTCCCCCACGATCCCGACCCGCCCCGGCCCCCGCGCGCGCGAGTACTCCTCGTAGAAGATCACCTGCCGAGTGAGCGACAGCCCCCGCCCGCCGTACTCCTCCGGCCATCCGATCCCGATCCAGCCGGCGGCGCCGAGCGCACGCTCCCAGGCCGAGCGCTCCTCGAACAGCTCGTGCTCGTCGCCGGGCCCACCGCGCCCGCGCACGACCGCGAACTCACCGCGCAGCTTGTCGGTGAGCCAATTGCGGGCTTCCTCTCGGAATGCCTCGTCGTCGGCCGAGAAGTGCAGGTCCACCGAGGTCGGAGCGTAATGGAGCCCGGCCGATTCCCTACCATGAGCCCATGGCCGCCGACGAGGAACGCCGTGAGTTCAACACCGCCGACGAGCTGCGCGGCGCGGTCGGTGCGAATCTCGGGCACAGCGACTGGGTCGAGATCACCCAGGAGCGCATCAACCTGTTCGCCGACGCGACCGGTGATCACCAGTGGATCCACGTCGACCCCGACCGCGCGAAGGATGGACCGTTCGGCACGACGATCGCGCACGGGTACCTCACGCTCTCGATCACCAACCTCTTCCTTCCGGAGCTCCTGCGGGTGCCAGGCGCGTCGATGGGCGTGAACTACGGCGCAAACAAGGTGCGCTTCCCCGCTCCGGTGCCGGTGGGCTCGCGCATCCGGATGGCCTGCGAGATCATCGACGTCGACGACGTCACCGGCGGCGTCCAGGTCACCACCCGCAACACCATCGAGGTCGAGGGTGGCGAGAAGCCCGCGTGCATCGTCGAAGCGATCAGTCGCTTCCTCTTCGAGTGATCATCTTCTTCGATCGATCATGGGGATCCGTCGCACCATGAGCAAGCTGCGTACCGACGTCTGCGTCATCGGGGCAGGGCTCGCCGGGCTGTCGTGCGCTCGATACCTCACTCGCGGCGGCGTCGAGTCGATCGTTCTCGAGGCCTCCGACGGCGTCGGCGGTCGCATACGCACCGATGTGGTCGACGGCTTCCAGCTCGACCGCGGCTTCCAGGTGCTGTTGACCCAGTATCCGGAACCCCACCACCAGCTCAGCGTCGATGAGCTCGACCTGCGTCGGTTCGATCCGGGTGCGCTCGTTCGGGTCGGTGGCCGCTTCCACCGGGTCGCCGACCCGCTCCGTCGCCCGCTCGCGATCTGGGACACGCTCCGCGCGCCGATCGGGACGCTCGCCGACAAAGCGCGCCTCGGGGCGCTGATGGTCGACATCCTCCGGACGACGCCGCGCGAGCTCCTCCGCCGCCCGGACCGCACGACTCTCGAGGAGCTCCGAGCGCGCGGGTTCTCGGCCGCGATGATCGACGCGTTCTGGCGACCGTTGTTCGCGGGGATCCAGCTCGATCCCGAACTCGAGGTCTCGAGCCGGCGGTTCTCGCTGATCCTCTCGATGCTCGCCGAAGGCGACGCCGCGATCCCCGCACGCGGCATGGGCGAGATCCCGCGGCAGCTTGCTGCTCGTCTCCCCGACGACTGCGTGATGCTCGGCGCCCGCGCTACGGCGATCGACGCGGACGGCGTGGTGCTGGCCGACGGCCGTCGTGTCACGGCGAGGGTCGTCGTCGTCGCGACCGAGGGACCGGTCGCAGCCGCGCTCCTCGATCTGCCCGATCCCGGCTCGCGCCCGGTGTCGAACATCCAGTTCGGTGCAGACGAAGCGCCGATCCTCGACCGACTCGTGGTCCTCGACGGTGAACGTCGCGGTCCCGCCTCGAACCTCGCCGTCATGACCAACGTCGCACCCTCCTACGCACCCGCCGGCCGAGCCCTGATCTCGGTCGAGATCCCGGGCTCGCTCACACCGGACGACGGCGAGCTCCTCGACGAGGTTCGCGAGCAGCTCCGTGGTTGGTTCGGGGCCACGGTGGACCAATGGGAGCACCTCCGCACGCTGCGCATCCCGCACGGACATCCCGACCAGCGACCCGGCTTCCCACCGAAGCAGTCCGTACGGCGAGGCGTTGGACGCTACGTCTGTGGTGATCACCGCGACACTGCCTCGATCCAGGGCGCGCTCTACTCGGGGCGCCGCACCGCGAGTGCCGTGCTCCGGGACCTCCGCCCGCGTGGGTGATCGCTGAGCGAAGCAGCACGCACGGGTGCATCTCCCACCCACTGCCGGAGCTCGGCGCGCACCATGCGGCAGCTGCCATCGGGCAGGTCGCGCCACTCCGACAGCACGCTCGGCTCGAGGTCCGGCGCCTGCCACCCCGCGGCGAAGGCGCCGAGCCCGTCGCCCACCGCGGTCCAGAGATCTGACCCTTCGGGCGTGCGCCCTCCTGCGAGCACGCGCTCGACGTGGCGCGCGGTCGAGTCGTCGCCGAGGAGCCCGCCGTGGAACGCGGGCACGACCTCGTGGTCGTAGGCGACGTCGGAGGGTGCGGGCGCGGCGACGCCGGCGTCGAGCGGGAGCACGGCGAACGACCGGATTCCCGGTGGCGGACACGCGAGGAGCGCGCCCAGCGTCGGACCCTGATCGACGATCGAGCGGAAGAGCGGCGTGTCGGCCGAGACGTCGACGGGTCCGATGGTGCCGAGCGCGGCGGCGATGCCACCGAGCATCGTCCCCGACACGACACCCCAGCCGTTCTCGCCGAGTGGCGGATAGAACACGCGGCCAGGTGCGAGCAGTGGGCTCAGGAGCACTACTGCGTCGACCGGCGCCGTAGGGGTGGCGGCAAGGTACGTCTGGGCCACCAGTGCCCCCTCGCTCTCGGCCACGATGCTCACGCGCCGACCGGTCGCCGCGTGGAACGACTCGATCTGCCGGCGCATCTCGCGTGCGAGCTCCGGCAGGGACTGGTGGGTGTCCGAGCGCTCGTACGGCAACGGGGCCCCGTGCGCGTCGAGCCCGCGGTAGGAGAACCGCTGCAACCGGTGTCGTCCGCGCACCCACCGCCGCGTGACGCCTTCCCACTTCGAGTTGAAGCCCTTCACGACGAGCACGGGCGATCCCGGCGCATCCGCGGCGACCTCGGGAAGCGGCGAGCGACCGGCTTCGACCGCGACCGCGACGCCGAACCCGATCGCGGTGCCACCGACGACGATCACCAGGACGACTGCCAACCCCACGACCGCGAACGGGTGTCGGCGCACGACGGGTGCCCGGCCGGCCAGTGCATGCACGCCACGGAGCCGGCACGCGGCGACACCCACGCCGGCGACCGCAGCGACGAGCGGAGCGAGCACCGGGGGCACCGCCGAGAGCACCGCGCCGGCGATGGTGAGCACTAGGAAGGCCAGGAGGACGGCACCGATGCTGCGGCGCGTCGGCGTCGCCTGCCACCACGCGCTCGTGACCTCACCCTGGTGCATCAGCACCCCGACCATCACGAGGACCGGGACCGCCACGAAGAACAGCCAGGACAACGACGTCACGGCCATGGCGAACACGAGCACGGCGAAGGGCGTGAGCACCAGCAGCTCGAGCGCCGTGAAGCGCATGACCTGATGCACGTGCTCGCGCGTCGGCGGGAGCTCGACTGCCCGCGGCCAGGCAGCCCGGACGAGCCACACGTCGAGCGTGACGCGCAACGCGAACAGCGCGACCAGACCGACGACGAAGAGCTCCCATGACGGGTGGTACACGAGGAGCCAGCGAAGATCGTGGAACACGCCAAACGGTGCCGGTGCGGTGACCTGGGGCGCCAGCGGTGCCGCCGAGGCGGGCCCGAGCGCGACGATCAGCAACGCTTCGAACGCCGCGATCGCCGCGGTGGCAACGACGAGGAACGGATGTGCGCGCAGCCGGGGCCGGACCTCTGGTCCGACGCAGTCCGGCACGATCGTTGCGGTCAGCGCGCTCGCTTGGTGGCGCTCGTCCGCTTCGCCGGGGCGCGCTTCGTCGTCGTGCTGCTGCGCTTCGCCGGCGCGCGCTTCCGGGGTGCCGCCTCGATCTCGGCAGGCTCTTCGGCCGCCGGCAGCGCACCGGCCAGGCGAAGGCCCATGCCCGTCCGCTGCGACAGCAGGTTGTAGAGCCACAAGATCGACGTGACGATCGCCACGATGAACCCGGTGAACACCGCGCCGACGAGCAGCACGAGGATCCAGTCGGCCAACGTGCTGGCGTTGAAGTTGTCGAACCCGACCTGGTTCATCATCCCTTCGACCGCGGCGGTCATCCCGGTGGCGAGGAGCCACGGGATGAACGCCAGCAGGAAGAAGACGAGGAACAGGGAGCCGATCGCGGCGCCGAGCACCGTGGCGGCGGAACGGATGTCGAACTCCCGCACCGTCTCGCCGGCGTCGCTTCGACGGTCGCGGGTGATGGTGTCGTTGATGCTGCTTCGTACGGCCACGTTCGCAGCCTAGACGGACGACTCGTTCATTCCCCGTCTTGGCCGCCGGCTGCTCGGTCCGAGATGGCGACCGATGACTCTGGGCCGCGACGGTCAGGCGAGGTGGGCGTCGAGCCAGGTGATCGTGCGCGCCCATCCGTCTGCGGCGGCCTCGGGGTCGTACGCGTCACGACGGTCGCAATGGAACCCGTGCTGCGCGCCTGCGTAGCGGATGACCTCGGCGGGGACCGGCGCGCCGCCGAGCCGCTCGCGCAGCGTCTCGACGTCCTCGATCGGGATCCCGCCGTCCTCGTCGCCGAACAGGCCGAGCCACGGCGTCTGGAGCGTCGGTACCTCGTCGATCAGCGGATCGAACGGGAGTGCGCCCTTGCTCACGATGCCGCCGCCGTAGAACCCGACCCCGGCGCCGAGCGCACGCCGCGCGGACACGAGGAAGGAGACGCGCCCACCGAAGCAGAACCCCACGATCGCGATACGCCGATCGCTGAAACCTCGGTCGTGCAGGTGCACGACCGTCGCGTCGACGTCCAGCAGGATGGAGTCGTCGGTCACCCCCTCGAACAGTGGGATCACCGCACCGAAGTCGCCGTAGTCGGCGGTGCCGCCACCCGCGCGATGGAACAACGCGGGCGCGACCGCGTGGTAGCCCGCAGTCGCAAAGCGCCCCGTGACGTCCTGGATGTGCTCGTTCACCCCGAACGCCTCCTGGATCACCATCACGGCACCGCGCGCGTCGCAGTCCGGTGCTGCCTCGAAGCACTCCATCGGCCCGTCGGCCGTCGACAACGTCACGGTGGTCTCGGTCATGGTCTGACCTCCCAAGATCGTGATGCAGCTCAGATGCTTCGGGACTCGTCGGCCCAGTGACGATCACGCAGCTCGCGCTTTCGCACCTTGCCCATCGGATCTCGTGGCAGCGCGTCGACGAGCTCGACGCTCGACGGACACTTTGCCTTGACCAGGCGCTCCCCGCAGAACGCGAGGAGCACTTCGGCCTCGACGGTGCCCCGCGCGGACACGACCGCGTGGACCCGCTCTCCCCACTCCGCGTCGGGGACACCGATCACGGCGACCTCGCGGACGGCTGGATGCTCCCGCAGCACGGTCTCGACCTCAGCGGGGTACACGTTCGCGCCACCGGTGACGATGACGTCCTTCGCCCGGTCGACCAGGAACAGGAACCCGTCGGCGTCGACGTAGCCGATGTCGCCCAGGGTGAAGTGGTCGCCGCACCAGATCGCCGCGCTCCCCTCCGGGTCCCCCCGGTAGGTGAACCGCACGCCGGCGTTCGGCGCGAGGTACACCAGGCCACGCTCCCCGGTCGGGAGCTCGGCACCACCCTCGTCGAGGATCCGCACGTCGTTCACCGGCAGACCGACGCTCCCGGGGTGCTCGCGCCACTCCGCCGGCGAGATCACGGAGGCGAGCCCTTCGCTCCCCCCGTACGTCTCCCAGATCGTGTCGGGTCCGAAGAGCTCGAACATCCGCCACTTCACGTCGACCGGGCACGGTGCGGAGCCGTGCAACACGGTGCGAAGCGACGAGAGGTCGAAGCGCTCGGCCACCGCGGGTTCGAGTGCCGCGATCCGGATGAAGTGCAGCGGCACGAAGTTCGCGTAGGTCACGCGCTCGCGCTCGATGAGCTCGAGCACCGTCTCGGCGTCGAAGCCGTCCACCAGGACGGTCGTCTGCCCGATCGCGAGGGCCGAGTGCGGGTAGCTCCAGCCCGCGAGGTGATGCATCGGCGAGAGGGCGAGGTTCACGTGGTCGGGCGCGTCGACGCCGAAGCGGTGCTGGAACTCGAGGGTGTTCGCGAGCGCGTGGCGCGGGCTGAAGCCGGCCAGCTCGATGGCCTTGGGATGCCCGGTCGTACCCGAGGTGTACGCATGCCGGTTCACGTAATCGAGACGCGGCGGATCATCGAGCGGGGCGTCCGACTGCGCGGCGAGCGCGGCGTCCCACTCGTCGCCGAGATGGACGACCGGGATCCCCAACCCGCCCGTCCCGGGGCGCGCTTCGGGCTCCGCGACGAGCACCTGCACGCCCGCGTCGGCGATCAGGTACGCCAGCTCGCCGGCGGTCGACCGCCACGGCGCGGGCACGACCTCGGCCCGCAGGCGAGCGGCGCCGAACGCCGCTTCCAGGTGCTCGGGCCGGTTCCGTGCCGCGATCAGGACCCGGTCGCCGCGCCCGACGCCGACCGCGGCCAACGCCCGCGCGGCCTGGTTCACCCGAGCATCGAGGTCGGCGTAGGTGATCCGGACGCCGTCGGCGACGATCGCGACAGCGTCGGGGCGGGCCCGTGCGTGGGCGGAGATGCCGTACACCTGCTCGGCCACGGTGTCGGACCTTACGGCGAGCGGAAGTCGAACGCGACCTTGATGGCGCCCGTCGTGTCCTGCGTAGCAATCGTGGTGAACGCGTCGCGCCAGTCCTCGAGGCCGAAGGTGTGTGTGAGCATCCCCGCGAGGTCGATACGACCGTCGGTCACGAGCTCGAGGTAGTGGTCGATGCCGTGCTTGCGGACGCCCTCGACCTCCTCGAAGCCGAACGCGTTCGAGCCGGTGAAGTTGAGCTCCTTGAAGTAGAGCGGCGTGTCCTCCCAGTAGGTCGGACCGTGCACGCCGGCCTTCACGATCGTGCCGCGCGCCTTCGCGACTCGGGCGCCGACCTCGAACGTCTCCTGCTTCCCGACCGTGTCGTACACGACGTCGATCTCACCGGGGAACGCCATCGGCAGGCGATCGGCAGGCGCGAGCACCCCACCCGACCACGCGGCAGCCTCTTCGATCACCTGCAGCGCGGGTGTGTGGCCGATGACCGTCGCGCCGAGCTTGCGGGCCATCGCCGCCTGCGCGTCGAAGCGCGCGACGACGAGCACGTCGACGTCGGGATAGAGCGAGCGAAGGATCGCCGTCGCGCAAGTGCCCAGCGCGCCTGCGCCGTACACCATCACCTTGCCGCCTGGCGGCGGCGGGTTGCGCGTGATCGCGTGCAGGCTGACGGCGAACGGGTCCGCGAACACTGCGACCTCGTCGGGCACCGAGTCGGGCACCTTGAACAGCATCGAGTCGTGCGCCGGCATCAGCGTCGCGTACCCACCGCTCGCGTCCTTCGAGGTGCCCGTGTGGATCCCGGGAGCGATCGGACCGACGGCGAAGCTCGAGCACATCGAGTAGTCGCCGTGCTCGCACGCCGGGCAGACCGGTGACACGCCGCGCGGCGCGCACGAGAGCCAGGGGTTGAGCACGACGCGATCGCCGATCTCGAAGCCCTCGGCCTCGGGGCCGAGCGCGACGACGTCGGCCACGACCTCGTGGCCGAGTACCTGGGGCAGCGAGAACCATGCCTTCATGGGGTTGTCGGGCGAGCCGACCTCTCCCCAGTCGCTGAACACCTGCTTGGAGTCGGAGCCGCAGATGCCGGTGAGTCGGGGCTTGGTCACCACCCAGTCGGGAAGCAGGAAGCCGGGGTCGTCGAGGTCCGCGAGTCGCATCGGCGTCTTCGCGAGCCCGGCGAGGAGGTGGTTGTCGCCCGGATCCGGAGCGTCCGGCCGGTCGGAAAGGGGATCGGGGCGGACCCCGTAGAGCAGTGCGCGCATGGGAGCACAGTACGCAAGAACTGACGCCCGTGTCAGGTGAGCCCGGGCGGATCCGGGGGTCAGGTACCGGTGGCGAGACGGAGCGCGTCGCCCGCGACCTGCACGGAGTACGGCCACGCGTCAGCGGTCACGGCAGCCGTGTACTGGGTGGCCGCGAGGAATCGGGCCGGCGCGCCCGGGTCGACCAGCCGCAGCGCGAACGCGAGACCCGGCCAGTAGCCGGTCGGGCGCAGCCTCCCGTCGACGAGATCGATCGCGCTCGGGTCGTGCGCGCTGGGATGGGTCGCGAGGAACTGTTGGAGCAGCGGCGCGACACGGTCACGTCGGACGAGCCCGAAGCGGACGGCCCACACCTGACTCACGGCATCCGGGTAGAGCTGACCCCAGTTCGTCGTCTGGTGCACCCCGCCCGGATGCACGGCCCAGTCGTACGAGCGCGTCGCCGGGTTCCACAAATGGTCGACCGCGCGCGCGATGCGTGCCGCAACGGAGCGCGCGCTGTGCGCGGTGATTCGATCGCCCACCGAGCTCGCGAGTCGTGCGCCCGCGAGCAGCCCTGCGTACGCCTCGCCTTCGTTCATGAGGTAGGCGACCATCCAGTCGGACTTGGCACCGGTGAGGCCGTCCGCGCGCTGCGTCGCTCGGATCGTGGCGACCGCGGCTGCGATCTTCGGAGCGAGCGCGAGCAGGCGCGCCGGATCGGGCGCGGCGGCCTGCACCGATTCGACGGCGAGCAAGAACATGCCCGAGTACGCGTCGGTCGAGTCGGACGTGCCGGTCGGGGCGAGGCCGCTGTATGCGAGGCGCGCGTCCGACACGAACCCACTCGTATCCATGCTCGCGGCGTACCACTCGACCTCGCGCCACGACGCGTCGGCGTAACGGGCGTCGCCGGTCGCACGGGCGGCCGCGGCGAGCCCGGTGACCCCGAAGCTCGCCAGGTATGGATCGACGTACGTGCGATCGGCGTGGCTCGCGATGGCGCCGTCGAGGCCTTGGGCCTGGAGGATCCAGTCGGCTTCCGCGATCGGCGGCGACGTCGGCGCGGCCAGGGTCGGTGGAGTGGGGGGCAGGACCGGCGGGCCGGGCGGGAGGGGCAGCACGGGCGACTGCGCCCAGGCTGCCGGTCCGAGCAGCGCGGGTCCGAAGAGGAGGAGCACGGCGAGCGTCGCGCCGAGTGCGACGCGCCCACGCGTGGGTCCTGCTCGTCTTCGCATCTCGTCCCTCCGGCGCCCACCCGGACGACCACGAACAGTAGCAGCGGTATCGCCTGTAGCCACTCTCCGTGGCCCTGTGTCGACCAGCCGTTGCCACCGCTACGCTGCTCAGGATGGAGACGGAGACGATCACGCCCGACACGATCGATCCGGTCCAGGCGCCCGACGTCATCGACACCGATTCGGGGGACCACGACCGCTTCGCCCACTACTGCAAGAAGGACGACATCACGCGCGCGCTCGTCACCGGTGAGGCGATCACCGCGCTGTGCGGCAAGAAGTGGGTGCCGACGCGCGACCCGTCCCGCTACCCGATCTGCCCGACCTGCGTGGAGCGCAAGGCCGCGGGCTGGCGACTCTGACCCTTCCCCCGCCGCGCCCGACCGAGATCGTTCGCTCGGTCTTCCGGATCCTCCGGGCCCGGCCGTTCCACATCCTGACGCTCGCGGCGGTGGTGTTCGGGACGACCGGCGCGCTCCAGGCGCTGGTCGAGGTGAAGGTCGTCGACGGCTCGTTCAGCGACGAGGTCCAGGCGCTCGCGGGCGTGACCGTCGCAGTGATCGGCGCATTCGGGTTCGTGTTCTACGCGGGCCTGCTCGATCTCGTGGTCGGCGCGTACCACCGCGGGGAGCCCGACCCCACGGTGCGGGAGGTCGTGCGCCAGCTGCCGCACGGCAAGCTCGTGGTGGCCGACGCGATCCTCGTCACAATCACCGGGGTCCTGGCGATCTTCTTCGTGATCCCGGGGATCGTCGCCCTCACGTTCTTCTGCCTCGTCGGACCGTTGATCGTCACCGAGCAGCACACCGTGCTCGGCGCGTTCCAGCGGTCGTTCGCGCTGGTTCGTCCGCACTTCTGGATGGTGCTGTTCATGGTCGTCGTGCCGCTGGTCATCGAGGACACGATCATCCACGCCGTCCAGTTCGACATGGTCCGCTCGCGCTTCCTCGACAACTTCATCGCGAACGCGATCCTCGGTGTCCTCATCGGTTCCGTCGTCGGATTGCTCGAAGTCGTGCTCGCCCACGAGTTTCGGTTGCGCGACCCGCTGCCGGCCGCGGTCGAAAGCAACGCGTGAGCGCGCGGACCGTCGGGGCGCTCGAGGTCCGGCGACTCGGGACGGTGCCCTATGACGAGGCGCTCGAGCTCCAGACCGACCTGTTCGAGCGAAAGGGCGAAGCGTTCCTGCTCCTGCTCGAGCATCCGCACGTGTACACGCTCGGCGTGCGCGCTCGACCGGAGCACGTGCTGATCGATCCCGCCGACGTCGGCGCCGCGCTCGTGCATGCGAACCGCGGCGGCGACGTCACCTACCACGGGCCCGGCCAGCTCGTCGGCTACCCGATCATGGACGTGCCGTTCCGCCGGGGTGCGGTGCGTGCCTACGTCGCCTCGGTGGAGCAGGTGGTGATCGACGCGCTGAGCGACGTCGGGCTCGTCGGCGCGGGCCGCAAGGCCGGGTACGCCGGCGTCTGGATCGACGATCGGAAGGTCGCGGCAATCGGCATCCGGCTGTCGCGGGGTCGGTCGATGCACGGGTTCGCCATCAACGTGGACCCCGACCGCACGATGTTCGAGCACATCGTGCCGTGCGGCCTGCACCAGTTCACCGTCACATCGCTCGCCGCGGAGGGCGTCCCGGCGACAGTCGCCGACGTCGCCGCCGCGATCGAGCACCACGCCCGCTCCCACTGGCCCCAACCCCCCAGCCCCCAACCCCCCAGCCTCCAACCCCCCAGCCCCCAACCCCTTGGATGCGTCTCACACCTTCCTATTCGACGCTGAGAGACGCATCCAGATCTTGGGGTCAGGTGCGGGTGACGGGGACGTTGGAGAAGCCCGCGACGTTCGACATCTGGACTCGGCGCAGGCCTGATTCGTCGACCTCGTAGTCGGGCAGCCGCGTTCGGAGCTCGTCGAACGCGACCCGGCTCTCCAGGCGCGCGAGTGCGGCGCCCAGACACGCGTGGATGCCGTGGCCCAACCCGACCCGAAGGCCGAGCTCGCGATCGATGTCGAAGCGATCCGGATCGTCGTACTCACGCTCGTCGCGGTTGGCCGCGCCGGTCACCAGGAAGACGGGCACCCCTTCGGGGATCGTGCCGTACTCGTAGACGGCCGGCCGGTGCGTGAAGCGTCCCTGGTACTGCGACGGCGCCCAGTACCGCAGCACCTCCTCGACAGCAGCCGGCATCTTCTCGGGATCACGCAGGACCTTCCGCCACTCGTCCGGGTTCCGTGCGAACAGCACGACGCCGCTTCCGACGAGCTTCGTGACCGTCTCGCTCCCCGCGGCCGCGAGCAGCGTCGCGAACCCGGCAATCTCGCCGTCGGTGAGGCGATGACGAGATCCGTCCTCTTCCTCCACCTCGACCTCCGTGAGCCGCGTCACCATGTCGTCACCCGGGTGCTTCCGCTTCTCCGCGATGAGCTCGAGGAAGTACCCGATCTGGAACAGGGACGCCTCGATCGACGCGTGACTCGGCTTCGGGTTCCCCGCCTCACGCAGGAGCATGAGGTCGGTCCAGTGCCGGATCTGCTGCCGATCGGGCTTCGGAACGCCGAGCATCACCGAGATCACCTCGACGGGGAACGGCGCCGCGAAGTCCGCCACCGCGTCGAACGAGTCGGTGCCGTCGAGCGGGTCGAGGTACGTCGCGATCACCTCGCGCACCATCGGCTCCAGCGCGGCCATCGCGCGCGGTGTGAACACGCGGCTCACGAGCTTGCGCATCCGGTCGTGCTCGGGCGGGTCCATCATGATGATCGACGTGCCCTTGACCCCCGAGTTGGGGTTGGTGAGCTGATCGATCGTCAGCCCGTGCTCCGAGCTGAACGTCTTCCAGTCGCGCGACGCCTCGACCACGTCGCTGAAGCGCGAGACCGCCCAGAACCCGTACTGCTCGTTGTGGTACACGGGAGCTTCGTCGCGAAGCCAGCGGTACGTGTCGTACGGATCGTCGAAGAAGTCTGCGGACAGCGGATCGAACTCCATGGCGCGAAGCGTAGGCCCGCCCGGAGTTTGCCGTACGTTACGAGTCGGCGAACCGGGAGCAGCCGTGAAGATCGACACGATCGCGATGGGACGTCCGCTCGGCGAGGTCACGAACCTCACCACTGAGGTGGCCGACTGCGGCTTCGACGGCCTCTGGTTCACCGAGGGTGGGCGGAGCGCGTACACCGGTTGCACTGCCGCGGCGCTCGCACCGACCGAGCTCACCGTCGGCACGGCCGTCGCGCTCGCATTCCCGCGCAGTCCGATGGTCACGGCACAGCTCGCCTGGGAGCTCGCCGAGACCACCGGCGGACGGTTCGTCCTCGGACTCGGGACCCAGGTGAAGGCGCACATCGAACGCCGCTACGCCGCGACCTACGACCATCCTGGCGCGCGCCTCAAGGAATACGTGCTGGCGCTCCGGGCGATCTTCCGCGCGTTCCAGGGCGACGAGCCACTCGACTTCCACGGCGACTTCTGGTCGATGGATCTGCTCCCCCGGATGTGGAGCCCGGGCCCGATCTCCCCGCCCCCACCGCCGATCTATGTCGCTGCCGTCCGACCCTGGTCGGCACGGATGGCGGGTGAGGTCGCCGACGGCATCCACGTGCATCCGTTCCATTCGACCCGCTACCTCGACGAGGTGGTGCTCCCCGCGATCAGCGACGGTGCGGCCGCGGCCGGGCGCGACGCGAGGGAGGTGCAGGTGGTGTGCCCGATCATGGCGATCATCGGCGAGACGGACGAAGAGCTCGAGCGCGCCCGAGACGAGACGCGGCTCCGGCTCGCGTTCTACGGGTCGACCCGCACGTACTCCGGCGTGTTCGACATCCACGGCTGGGAAGGCACCTCGGATCGCCTTCACGCGCTGCAGCGCGATGGTGACCTGCCCGGCATGGCGAAGACGATCACTGACGACATGCTCGACGTGTACGCCGTCACCGCCACTTGGGACACGCTCGCCGACGTGCTCGTCGAGAAGTACGCCAGGGTCGCGGATCGCGTCGTGATGTACGACGCGACGGGTGGCTGGTCCTACGGCGCGGGCTCGCTCGATCGTTGGCGCGCCGTCACCGCCTCCGTCGCCAAGGCGACCAGGTGACCGAGCTGGCGGGACGGGTCGCGATCGTCACGGGTGCAGGCCGGGGCCTCGGGCGAGCGCATGCACTGGCACTCGCAGCTGCTGGTGCACGCGTCGTCGTCAACAACCGTTCTGGCGACGCAGCGGAGTCGGTCGCGGCCGAGATCCGGGCTGCGGGCGGCGAGTCGGTGGTGCACGTCGGCAGCGTCTCGGACTGGGCGACGGCGGAAGCACTCGTCCAGCTCGCGGTCGACACCTTCGGTGACCTCCACGTGTTGGTGAACAACGCGGGCATCACTCGCGACCGCATGAGCTTCAAGATGACCGAGGAGGAGTGGGACGACGTCGTCGACGCGAACCTCAAGGGCCACTTTGCCCCGACCCGCTTTGCCGGCGCGTACTGGCGCGACCGCGGCGCCGCGCTCGGTCGGCGGGTGATCAACACGGCGAGTGAAGGTGGGCTCTTCCCCGGACAGGGCCACGCGAACTACGCGGCGACGAAGGCGGGCATCCTTGGCCTGACGCTCGAGCTCGCTGCAGAGCTCGCCAAGTACGCGGTGACCGTGAACGCGATCGCGATGCGGGCGCGGACGCGCATGACCGACGACGTCGCGATGTTCGCAGCACCCGAATCGGGGCCCGACCCGTACGAGCCCGCGCATGCGGCCAAGCTCGTTCGCTGGCTCTGCACCGATGACGCCGACGATGTCACGGGTCAGGTGCTGCTCGTCGTGGGCTGGCGCGTTGGCGTCATCGGGCCGCTCACCGTGACTGGCCGCGTCGAGCTCCCTCCCGAGTGGGACGTCGCCGATCTGTCGGCCGCCAAAGCCGATCTGTTCGCAGGTGCTCGGCCCGGTCTCCCCCGCTTCGGCGACCTCGCCTGAAAAGACGCCGCCGGCCGCTCAGCCGAAGTCTCGGTGGGCCGCGGCCCGCAGGGAGTCCCGGAAGTCGGGGTGACCGATCTCGGCGAGCGCGACGGCCCGTTCCCGCACGGTCAGCCCGGCGAGCTCGACGGCTCCGTACTCGGTGATGACGACATCGGCGTGGTGACGCGGCGTGGTGATCGTCGTCCCACCCGGGAAGCGGTCGACGATCCGCGGGAGGCGCACGCCCTGCACCTCGGACGCGGACGGGACGCAGATCAGCGCGCGGTCCGACAGCTGGAACCCGGAGACCGACACGAAGTCCTCGTGACCGCCGATGCCGGAGTACTGCTTGGCCCCGAGCGTGTCGGCGGCGACCTGCCCCTCCAGGTCGACCAGCAGCGCACCGTTGATCGTCACCATGTAGCGGTTCTCCGCGATCAGCGTCGGCGTGTTCACCACGTCGACGGGGAGGAAGCGCACGTCCTCATTGCCATCGAGCCATCGGTACAGCTCGGCGGTCCCCGCAGCGAACGTCGTCACCGAGAAGCCGTCGAATCGGCTCCCCTTCCGGTTCGTGACCTTCCCGGACGCGTGCAGGTGCATCAGGCCGGTCGTGAACATCTCGGAGTGGATCCCGTAGTCACCTCCGTCACCCTCGGAGAGGATCTTGGCGATCGTGCTCGGGATGCCCCCGATGCCCGTCTGGAGGGTGCACCCGTCGTGCACGTACCGCGCGGCGTGCTCGGCGATGGCCCGCTCGGCCTCGGTGGGCGCCGTGTCCGGCAGCACGAACGGCTCGTAGTCGGCTTCGATCAGGACGTCGATCTCGTCGATGTGCAGGGTGTTCGTGAACGAAGGAGGGAGGCCCGCGGTGCGCGGCAAGCGGGCGTTCGCCTCGACGATCAACAGGCGATCGGGGTCACGCCCGGCATCGCGGATCATGTCGATGGTCGCACCGGCGTGGAGCGAGAAGGTGAGGTTGCCGTCGGCGTCGGGCGTGCTCGCGGCGGTCGCGACCGCTCGGGGGTGCACCCGCTGCGCGACGAGCGCGAAGCGCCGGAAATCGGAGGGGACGAACTGCACGTCGTGTCCGGAGTCGCGCAGGAATCGCTCGGCCGGCCCGAAGAAGCCGCTGCGCAAGCGCACGTTGCGCCGGGTGAACAGCGTGAACAGGTCGATGAGGAGCGCGCCGTGCACCACGAGATCCTCGAAGTCGTCTCGCTCGCCGAGCGCCTTGAGCAGCTCACTCGGCTGCCCGGGCCCGAGCGGGACCGCGAGCTGGTCTCGCGCTCTGATGCGCCCGGCAGCCTCCACGGGGGTCAGGCGCTCCGTCACGGGGTCAGCGTACGCGGGACCTCGCCGGTACAAGAGACCAGTACAAGAGACCAGTACAAGAGAGAGGACGAGGGCCGGGAGGGGATCCGGTGCGCCAGGGATCCGAACAGGGGCCAAGATGAAGCCATCCACGACGACCCACTGCCGCGAAGAGAGAGTGTGGAACCCCCCGAGGTCGGCGCGCTCGGAGACGGCCGCCTCGTCGAGGCGATCGTCGCCCGACAGCCCGAAGCGCTCGAAGAGGCGTACAAGCGCCATTCGGCGCCAGTGTTCGGTGTCGCGCGGCGCGTCCTCGGCGACCGGGTGCTGGCCGAGGAGATCATGCAGGAGGTGTTCCTGCGCCTCTGGCGCGACCCGGCGCGTTTCGACGCGACGCGAGGCACGTTGCGGTCCTACCTCTTCATCGACGCGAACGCCCGAGCGATCGAGCTGATCCGTAGCGACACCGCCCGACGAGGCCGCGAGGACCGCACGACCAAGCAGTCCCACCCCAGCCCGGTCGACGTCGAACGCGAGGTCTGGGACGCCGCCCTTGCCGATCACCTGCGTGAGGCCCTCGACTCGCTCTCGGACGGCGAGCGCGACGCGATCGAGCTGGCGTACTTCGGCGATCACACGTATCGCGAGGTCGCGTTGATCCTCGACCAGCCCGAAGGCACCATCAAGACACGCATCCGCACGGGCCTCATGCGACTGCGCGATCGCCTCCTCGCCGTCGACATCGGCACGGATGGCGCTGGAGGTGAGTCATGGCGCATGAGCTGACCCCGAGCGAGGCGCGCGAGCTCCTCGGCGCCTACGCGCTCGACGCGCTCGACGACGACGAGCGCCGCCAGCTCGAACAGCACCTCCTCACTGACGCCGATGCCCGCGCCGAGCTCCACGCGCTCCAGCTCGGCGCATCCTGGCTCGAGCAGTCGAGCGAACGACCGTCGAAGGACGCCTGGAGCCGCATCGCGGCACAGCTCGACGAAGAACCAGACGAGCAGCCCGTCGGTGAGGCCGCGGTCGTCTCGTTGCCGGAGCACCGTGCTCGTCGCGCGGGCATCGGCCGGATCCTGGCGATCGCCGCGGCCATCGTCGCCGTCGTCGTGATCGCCGGTGGCGTGCGAAGTGCGGTCGTCGACGACACGAACGTCAGCGACGCCGCTCTGGCCGCAGCCGTCGAAGCAGCGAATCGGGCGCCGGGCGCGACAAGGCTGCCGCTGCGCGACAGCGTCGGGAAGGTCACCGCGAACGCCGTCGTGCTCCCCAACGGCGACGGGATCCTGACCGCGACGTTGCCGACCCTTGCCGAGCGCCGCACCTACGAGCTCTGGGCTCTCACCGATGACGGCCCGGTCTCCCTGGGCACGCTCGGACGCGATGCGAGCCCGCACGCGTTCCACGCCGAGCTCCCCATGTCGGGCATGTCGCTCACCGACGAACCTGCCGGCGGTGTCCCGAAGCCCACCGGTCCCGTGGTCGCCCGGGGCGATCTCGCGCCCTCCTAGGAGGGCCCGCGGGCCACGCTCGCTTCCGCCCCACCGAGCCGTTCGTCACCTACGGTGGCGCGATTCGACAGCGGGGGCATCCGTGAGCACGACGAAGACGGCCGAGCGCGAGCACCACGGCCCGGACTTCCACGACCGACTCGAGCACTGGCGCCACGGGACGTTCGGCCCTGCGTCGGAGGAGCCCTACCGACGGCGCACCGTCGACTGGGTGCGCCTGGTCTTCTCCGCCGTCGCGCTCGCCGTCCTCATCGCGCACGAAGGCGACCTCGGGCGCATCGAGCAGAGCATCTTCACGTTCTTCAACACGCTGCCCGACGACCTCAGCTCGCTCTTCACCCTGCTGTACCGCCTCGGCGCGCTCTGGGCCGTCGGCATCGTCGTCATCGCGGCGCTCGTCGCACGTCGCTGGCGACTGGCGCGCGACCTGGCGATCTCGGGCGCGCTCGCGTGGTTCCTCGCTCGGCTGATCGGCGCGCTCGTCGTCAGCGAAGCCAGCCTCACCAAGAGCCTCGACGTCGTGACCCGGTTCGGCGACGACACACCGAGCTTTCCGCTCGTTCGCCTCGCAGTGATCGCCGCGGTCATCTTCACCGCGTCCCCCTACCTGACCCGACCCATTCGCCGGCTCGGCCAGCTCCTCATGATCACGTTGGCGCTGTCGGCGATGTACCTCGGCACCGGGTTCCCCGACAGCATCCTCGCAGCACTGTTCCTCGGCTGGGGGGTGGCCGCGGTCGTCCACCTCGCGTTCGGCTCGCCCGGCGGACGCCCGACGAGCGCGCAGATCGCGTCGTCGCTCGAGGAGCTCGGCGTGCACGCGAGTGACGTCCAGCTCGCGACGCTGCAACCACCGAACGGCACGCTCATGACCGCGCAAGATGCGGACGGCGCTCTGAAGATCAGGGTGCTCGGCCGCGACGAAGCCGACGCACAGCTGATGGCGAAGGCGTGGCGCTTCATCGCCTACAAGAGCGGCGGGCCGGCGTTGCACCTCACGCGCCTCGAAGACGTGGAGCAGCAGGCGTACACGACGCTGCTCGCGGAGCGCGCGGGCGTGCGCGTGCCGCGGGTCGTGGTCGCCGGCACCGCCGGACCTGGCGCCGCGCTCCTCGTCGAGCGACCGATCGACGGCGTGCTACTCGCCGACGCAGACCCGAAGACGATCACCCCTGCGGTGCTCCGAAAGCTCTGGACGCAGGTGCAGGAGATGCACGCGGCGCAGGTCGCACACGGTCGGCTCAACGCACGGCACATCCTGCTCACCTCGAGTGGACCGGCGATCGTCGACTTCGACACTGCGTCGGGTGCCGCCCCCGCGGGACGACGGAGCAACGATGTTGCGGAGCTCCTCGCGAGCACCGCGTTCCTCGTGGGGCACGAGAAGGCGATCAAGGCGGCGATGGCCACCCTGGGGAACGCGGCGGTGGTCGACGCGCTCGGCTACCTCCAACCCGCGGCGCTCAGCAGCGACATGCACCCGGCGAAGCGCCACGACCGCAAGGAATCCAGCAAGGACATCGGCGCGCTCCGCGACCTGACCGCCGAGGCGACCGGCACCGACGCTCCGGCGCTGCAGCAGCTCTACCGGGTGAGCGGCACGAACCTCATGATGGCAGTGGGAACGCTGATCGCGATCAGCGCGCTCCTCAGCCAGGTCGGCGACCCGCAGACGCTCTGGGACACGGTCACCAACGCAGATCTCGGCTGGCTCATCATCGCGATGCTGGTGTCCTTCGCGACCAACATCGCGACGGCGATCGCACTGATGGGTTGCGTCCCGGTGCGACTCCCCCTCTGGCGCACGTCGGAGCTGCAGCTCTCGATGTCGTTCTCGAACCTTGCCGTCCCGGCGATCGGTGGGCTTGCGGCGCAGATCCGGTTCCTGCAGAAGCAGGGCGCCGACCTGGCATCTGCGGTGGCGTCGGGAGGCATCTTGATGAACGCCGGGAACATCTTCGTCCAGATCGTCATGTTCCTCATCGCCATCGCGCTCTCGCCGGTCTCGATCAAGACGGGCAAGATCCCGGTGAGCAGCATCGAATCCTTCGTGCTGATCGCGGTGCTGGTGATCGTGCTGGTCGTCGCGGTGATCCTGCTCGTGCCGAAGATCCGAAACATGGTGACCGGCCCACTGAAGAGCGCGTGGGCGACCATCTGGGCGGCGATGCGCTCCCCGCGCCAGCTCGCGCTCCTCTTGATCGGGAACGCGATCAACGCCCTCATGTACGCCTTCGTGTTGCTCGCGTGCATCGAAGCGTTCGGTGGATCGATCAACTTCTGGACCTTGCTCGCGATCAACATCTTCGTCTCGACCATCGCGTCGCTCGTGCCGATCCCCGGCGGGAACACGGCAGTGTCGGCGGTCGGGCTCTCGGGTGCGCTGACGGCTGCGGGCGTCTCGACCGACGTCGCGGTTGCCGCGGTGCTCACGGATCAGCTCGTGGCGAACTTCATCCCCGCGGTGCCCGGCTGGCTCGCGACGAAGAATCTGCTCGACGACGGCTATCTCTAGCCCGTTCGGCGATCGCGAACGATGAGCCCCCATCCCCACTGGCGCCACTCGACCGATTCGACCTGGTTCGCGCCCCGAGCGCTCGACTGGTGGATGGGTGTCCTCTTCGCGATCGGTGCGGCGTGCTTCGCGCTGGGCGCACTCCCGGGCTACCTCGGCGCGGTGGGTGGCCACGCCGACGGGATCACGTTCTTCGTCGGGTCGATCTTCTTCACGACCGCCGGCTACCTGCAGTACCGGGAGTGTGGCGACGGGCGGGTCGTGTCCTGGCGGCCACGCCGGCCCGAGTGGGTCGCGGCGGCCGTGCAGCTCGTCGGGACGGTCTTCTTCAACCTGAGCACCTTCCACGCTCTGGAGCAGAACCTGAGCCAAGACCAGGCCAACCAGCTCGTGTGGCGCCCGGACGTCCTCGGGTCGATCTGCTTCCTCGTGGCCAGCTCGATCGCGTGGGTCTGCGTCGTCCACCGGCTCTGGGCCTGGCGACCCCGAGGTCTGGCGTGGTGGATCGCCGGACTGAACCTGCTCGGTTCGATCGCGTTCGGCGTGTCGGCGGCTGCGGACAAGTTCGTGACGACCGATGCCCAGGTGCGCAACGCGACCCTGATGAACCTCGGGACGTTCATCGGCGCACTCGGGTTCCTCATCGCCGCAGTGCTGCTGCTCCCCGAACGGACGCAGCTCGAGGCCGGAGCGGCGGCCTGAGACCCGATCAGGTCGAGATCGACCAGAGGTCGTGCGCCAACACGATCTCGCCGTCGAAGTGCGCGGCGGCGCGGTCGGTCCAGTCGGTCTCGCTCCCAGGCGCCGGCGGCGGCACCGGGTGCGTGAGCACCAGCGTCTTCACGCCCGCGCGCGCGGCGGTTGCGCCGGCGTCCTCCACCGAGGAGTGGTAGTCGAGGATGTCCTGGAGGCGAGCGCTCGGGATGTTCTCGACGAGATCGGGGCGGATCACCGTCTGCACGTAGACGTCGGCGTCCGCGCACAACCGGTCGAGGCCGTCGCACGGCACCGTGTCACCGGCGATCGCGACCACAGCGCCTTCGGACTCCACGCGGTAGCCGACGGTGTTCGTGACCGGACGATGGTCGGTCGGCGCCGCGAGCACCCGCACCCCGTCGGCCTCGAACGCGACACCGTCGAGCACCTCGACGGTCGTGCACGACGGGTTCCACGTGAGGTCCGCGTGATGGTCGAGCCGGTAGCGGATGTCGTCGGAGAGCATCGCGAGGGTGCGGGCGACGAACGCCTCGGTGCCGGGCGGTCCCGTCACCGGGAGCGGGCTCTCGACCGGCGACATGACCCACCGTGTCGTCACCACGTCGTTGAAGTCGGAGACGTGATCACTGTGGAGGTGCGTGAGGAACTGCTGCTGGAGCATCGGTGGGAACACGCCGGCGCCCGCCAGTCGCATGACGACGCCCCGCCCACAGTCGAACAGCAACGGGAGACCGCCCGCTCGGACCAACGTTGCCGGTCCGGCGCGGTTCGCGTCGGGGATCGGCGATCCGGTGCCCAGGGTCACAACATCCATGCCAGACGCTAACCGTCTGATCAGGCGGCCGTACGAGTGAACGCAACGGTCGACGACGCCGCGAGCCCCGACTGCCAGGTGTCGGCGGCCGGCGTCCATCGTCGGCCCGCGAACGTGACCGACGTGATGCCGAACTCGGCCGCGTGCCCGACGAGCCAGCTCGCGACCGTCCAGCCGCGAGGAGCATCGAGCGTGGCGTCGAGCGCGGGACTCCCGAGCTCCGCGGCGATCGCGGCGCCGAGCGTCGTGGTGGTGCTCGCAGGAACGCCCGACGGGATCACGCACCCCAACCCTGCGGTGATCTCCCCCGTGAATGCCTGGGCGAGCGCGCGCGCCTCGAGCTCCCAGTCGGCGTAGGCATCGGGCGCCCCGCTGCGCTGGACGGTCTGCGCCGCGACTGTCACCGGCAGCGTCTCCCACCCGGGCACGCGGGCCAGGTGCTCGTAGAAGGTCTGGGCTGCGTGGCTCGGGACCATCACCTCTTCCACGCTCCCCCAGCCCTGTGACGGCCGCTGCTGGAAGAGCCCGAGCGAGTCCGCGTCGCCGTACGGCAGGTTGTGCATGCGCGACTCCTGGAACGCGGTCGCGAGGGCGATGGAGACCGCGTGATCGGGGAGGCCCATGCGCTTCCCGACCGCGGCAATCGTCGTGGCGTTCGCGGCTTGGTCGAAGGAGAGGGGGTAGTTGAGCCCGCTGACGTGCACGTGACACCCGGGCGGCGGTCCGGCCGTGCCGTGGGTCGTGAGCACCGACCGGATCCCCACGACCGCACCGACGAGCGCGGCGACGAGCAGGACGACCCCGATCGCGCGGAACCAGGACCGACCGCCCGGCGGGCGGCGGCGCGGCTTCCCCGAAGACCGGCTCTCCGAAGACCGGCTCCCCGAAGACCGGCTCCCCGAAGACCGCCTCTCCGAAGACCGCCGGAGAGGCGGCGGGGTCCCGTGCGCGCCGGAGCGAACTTCGGCGCGCACCATCCGCCAATGCTAGGAGCCACCCGATGCCGGGAGCCGTCGGCGGCCCGAGCGCAGACGGTACGTTCCGGTCCACCGTCGAGGGAGCAGCACGATGCCGGAACAGTTCGAAGCCGTGCGAGTGGTCCAGTGGACGACCGGGAACGTCGGTTCCCGAGCGCTCCGGGCCATGATCGGCAGCTCGCGGTTCGAGGTCGTCGGGTGCTTCGCGTGGAGCGACGACAAGGCTGGACGCGATCTCGGCGAGCTCGTCGGTCTCGATCCGGTCGGCATCGAGGCGACCGACGACGTCGACGCGCTCCTCGCACTCGCGCCCGACTGCATCAGCTACAACCCGCTCTGGCCCGACGTCGACGAGATGTGCCGCATCCTCGAGGCGGGGATCAACCTCTGTTCGACCGCGGGGTTCATCACGGGTCGCTCCCTCGGCGACGCGGCCATCACGCGACTCGAGGCGGCCGCCCGTGCCGGTGGGGTCAGCCTCTTCGGCACGGGGATCAACCCGGGGTTCGCCAACCTGTTCGCACTCGCCTCGGCCGGCATCTGCGACCGGGTCGATCGGATCACGGTGCTCGAGTCGGCCGATGCGTCCGGGTACGCGTCAGCCGATACGCAACGCTCGGTCGGCTTCGCCCACGATCCGGCCGCGCCCGAGACCGCGGCGATGACCGAGGCTGGGAGCGCGGTGTTCGGCGATGCCGTCGCGCTCATGGCCGACGCGCTCGGTGAGGAGCTCGACGAGATCGCGTTCGAGGTCGAGTACGCGACCGCGACGCAGACGATGGACCTCGGCTTCATGGAGATCCCCGAGGGCACGGTGGCCGGCGTGTCGGCCTGCTGGTTCGGCGCGATCGGTCACCGGCGCCTGATCGAGTGCCGCGTGAAATGGAAGATGGGTGCGCACATGGAGCCGGACTGGAAGCTGCGGCACGGGTACTTCGTCGAGATCGAGGGTGAGCCCACCGTCCGCAGCCAGCTGCAGATCCTGCCGCCACCCGACTGGTCGGAGCCCGAGTTCATGGGTCTCGGGATGATCATGACGGCGATGCCCGCGGTGAACGCGATCCCGGCGGTGTGCGCCGCCCGCCCGGGGATCGTGACCAACCGGGACCTTCCGCTCGTCACCGCGACCGGCTTCGCGAGCGTCTGAGCGCCCCACCCTCAGCCGACCGCTGCCCCATGCACGCTCGGGGAACACCCAGGTCCACGCGCGAGGATCTTCGGAACCGCCGACAGGAGACGCTGTGACCGACGCCCCCACGACGCCGAGCCCTGCGCCGACGACGCCCACGAAGCATCACAAGAAGTGGTGGATCGTCGGCGTCGTCGCCGCGCTGCTCGTGGTGCTCGCGGGCGTCGCGGTCTGGTACTTCGTGTTCCGCGACGACGCCCCGCCGGCGGTCGACATCGAGAAGGCGTCGCAATCGGTCGACGAGAAGCCCAACCCGTCGAACGGAACCACTTCGTTGAGCGGCACCTGGAAGGTGGATGACAGCATCGGGTCGTTCGACGACTTCTCGAGCGCGTTCGTGGGATACCGCGTGAAGGAGGAGATCGCCGGCGTGGGGGCCAAGACCGCGACCGGGCGCACGCCCGACGTCACCGGCACGATGGTCATCGACGGGACGACCGCGACGTCCGTCGACATCAAGGCCGACCTCTCGACCCTGCAGAGCAACGAGTCGTTCCGAGACGACGCGATCCGGAATCAGGCCCTGGAGACCAACCAGTTCCCGACGGCGGAGTTCACGCTCACCAAACCGATCGACTTCGGATCAGTCCCGGCCGACGGCAAGGCGGTCAGCGTCACAGCGACCGGAAGGCTGACGCTGCACGGCGTCACGAACACGGTCACGACCCAGCTCGACGCGAAGCTCGTGAAGGGCGTGATCGTGGTCACCGGCCTGGTCGACATCCAGTTCGCCGACTACGGCGTCGAGAAGCCGGTGTCGGCTCGGGTGCTGTCGATCGAGGACCGAGGCCAGATGGAGCTGCAGCTCTTCTTCACCAAGTAGGGCGGCGGGTTCAAGGGTCGCCCCGGAATCGCCGACATGATGGGGTGATGCTTCGTCGAGTCGGGACTCGTGGCGCGCTCGTCGGGGCGGTGGCGATCCTCCTGGCGGCGTGCGCTCCGATCGTGACGACGGTCGCGCCGGGCCCGAACGCGACGACGACCACCAGCACGACCGCTTCCTCCGGCGCCTGCGCGGCGGGCCCGATCGCGGCACGCGTCGTCGCCGGGCTCTCCGACTTCACCGGCTGGTTGGCACGAGAGCACGTCAACGGTGTGATCGGCGAGGTCGGTTGGCCCGGCACCGGCGCTGATCAGGCCGCATGGGCCACAGTCGCGACCAAGTGGTTCCAGGTCGCCGACACTGCGGACGTCGGCGCGCTCGTGTGGGCCACCGGAGAGTGGTGGCAGACCTCCTACAAGCTCTCGCCCTACGTCGCGCCGTCCGACGGCGCGCCCGTGTCGGTCGCCCGCCCCGGCGCGTCCGTCCTCGAAGCACACCTGACCCACGGCGGCATCACCGGCGCGCCCGCGTGGCGCGGGGTCACCATCGCGGGCGGCGAGTTCGGCTCGGACGGACCGCTGACGAGCCCGTCCCCCTACTCGAACCTCAACCCCGGCGTCTACGACACCAACTACCACTTCGACCAGGCCGGGACGTTCACGTACCTCGCATCGCGTGGCATCACGGTCGTCCGCATCCCCTTCCGGTGGGAGACCGTCCAGCGCTCGCCGTTCGCCGCACTGGACGCGACGGAGATGGCGCGTCTGCACGCCGTCGTCGACCGCGCCCACGCAGCCGGTCTGTCGGTGCTGCTCGACGTGCACAACTACGGCGCGTACTGGTTGGACCAGAGCGGCTCGGGCGTCCGCCGCGGCATCGGCTCGAGCCAGGTCTCGCAGGCCGCGTTCGCGGATCTGTGGTCACGCCTGGCGACCTCGTTCGCGTCGACGGCCGGCGTCGCGGGCTACGGGCTGATGAACGAGCCGGTGAACATCCCGGGCGGCGTGACCACGTGGGAGCAGGCCTCGCAGCTGGCCGTGACCGCGATCCGTATGGTCGACGCGCACACGACGGTGGTCGTCGGTGGCTACGAATGGTCGGGTGCGACGGGATGGTCGGCCCGACACCCGCACGCATGGATCGCCGATCCGTCGAACAATGTGCGGTACGAAGCGCACCAGTACTTCGACGAGGACGGTTCCGGCTCGTACGCGCAGAGCTACGCCACCGAGGTTGCCCACGCCGGTGCGTGGGCGTCGTCACCCTGTTGAACGTGGCGTCACCCGCACCGCGAGCACCGGGATCTCCTCGAGGAGCTGGTCGAAGTCGAGCCGACCGATGAACGCGATCACGACGGGCGTGGTCGCGACCGCGGTAGCGCTTCGACGCGCGTCGGCCTCGCGGAGCGCGACCTCACCGAGGTGATCGCCGGGACCCAGGGTGGCGAGCAGCTCCTCACCGTGACGCACCTCGACCTCACCTTCGAGCACGATCATCAGCTCGTCGCCCCGCTCCCCCTCTTTCGTGAGCACCTCGCCCGACGGTTCGTGGAGGTGGCCGGCGACGCGAGCGATCCGCGCGTGCTCATCATCAGAGAGCCCTGCGAAGAGCGGCACGCGTGCGAGCTTCGCCTGGAACTCCCGGCGGCGCATCATCGGGCATCGAGGTGGAGCGCGAGCTTCGGACAGGCCTGGACCGCGCGTCGAGCGTGCTTGAGCAGCGACTTCGGTACTGGGTCCGAGTTGAAGATCGGGTAGCCCCAGTCGTCGACACGGATGAGCTCCGGCAGGAGCTCCGCGCAGACTCCGTGCCCGTCACACTCGATCCAGTCGACCCGCAGATGCTCGCTCATCGCCACCCCTCGACTCGAGCGCTCGGGAGAGGGAGCACCGGCGGCGGCGCGCTCAGGCACCGCCCGAGCTCGGCGTGCCGAGCCACCTCGTCGGCAAACACCTCGAGTGTGCTGGCGACGAACCTGACCACCCCGTCCGGATAGCTGCACGCTCCTCGTCCCGGGATCTCCCCGCACCACCGATGGAGTCGATCGAGGTCACGCGGCTGGTGCTTGCCCGACGCGACGAGCTCCAGAGAGTCGGCGAGCGCGGCCAACCCGAACTTGCAGGGTCCGCACTGTCCGGCGCTCTCCCCGGCGAGGTATCGCGCGATCCGCGCGGACGCGATGAGTCCGCAGTGACCGGCCGGGAACGCCACGACGACCCCGCAACCGAGACTGGCGCCGACGCTTCGGAGCGCAACGTTCGTCAGCGGCAGGTCGAGCGCTCGCTCCGCGGCGATCCAGCTGCCGTAGTACCCGCCGACCAGGACGGCCGAGAGCTCGTGCGTCACGCCGCCACTCGCGATCACGTCGCGCAACGGCGTTCCGAGTGCCACCTCGCACACGCCGGGCTGGTGGACCGCACCACCGATCGTGACGAGCATCGAGCCAGGGTCTTCGGCGGTACCGACCGCTCGGAACCAGTCGGGACCGAAGCGTGCGATCTGCGCGACGTGCGCGAGGGTCTCTACGTTCTGCACGAGCGTCGGTCGCCCGCTGACCCCGCGCTCGAAGGGTCGCGGCGGCACCGCAACCGGCTGGGCCGGGCCGCCGTTCAGAAAGTTGACGAGCGCGGTCTCCTCGCCCGCGACGTAGCGGCTCGGGAGGTCGACGAGGCGAAACCGCACGCGATCGATCCCCAGATGGTTCCGCGCGCCGATCGCGTGTGCGACCGACCGGAGCGCGTAGCGAGCGTTGCGGTCGATGACGATGATCGCTTCGTCAGCACCGACAGCCTCTGCGGCAAGCGCTGCGCCGTCGAGCACGAGGTGCGGCGCGAACGAGAGCAGCAGCTCGTCCTTCGCGCTCGCCGGCTCTCCTTCGGACCCGTTGGCGACCACGATGGCACCACCGCGGTGCTCCGCGACCGCGCGCATCTTCCGTCCGGCCGGGAACGCGCCACCACCGCGCCCCCGCAGTCCGCTGGCCTCGACGCTCGCGACGAGCGGGCCGGCACCACGTCGGCGGGGCCCGCGCCACGGCACCGGGCCATAGCGTTCGCAATGCTCCTCGAGGCCGACGGGCTCACCGCCGCCGACCCCGGCGAGCAGGCGAGGGAGCTGCGCTGGCACCGGCGCGGGTCCCGTCGACCCGATCACACCACGGTCGCTCGCGAGCCGGCTCACCGGCTGACTCCACGCGAGCCGGGCGATGTCGCCTGCAGCTGGCCGGTCACGCGCTGCTGTGCATCGATCCGAACCGAGATGGTGAGCTGGAGCTGCTGCCCGCTCGAGCTGCGAACCGACGCGACGATCAGGTTGCCCTCGAGGCTCGAGACCTCACCGTCGTAGACCGCGGCTTGCGTCTCGGTTCCGAGTCGTACCCGGCTGGCCTCCATGGCGACGCCGCCGCCAGCCGCTGGCTCGCCCTGCAGGGCGACGGTCAAGACGCCCGTTGCGCCACCGGAGAGGCGAGTGTCGAGGCGGAGCGTGACCAGGCCGTTGGCGTCGGGCGACGAGGTCGACAACGTCCCGTCGACCTGCGCGTCGAACGGCGCCGAGGGCAAGCCGATCTCGGGAGCACGCGTCGTCGGGGTGGTCGGAGCAGACGACGAGCCGCCGGTCGTCCGGCCCGAGGCGAGCAGCCTGGAAGGCGTGCCGGCTGCGTGCGCCCATCCGTCGGCCAGCGGGCCGGACACGAGCCAGACGACGAGGAGCAGTGGCACAACGATCGTCGCGGCGAGCCCGCCGACGCGCACGCCCACACGATCCTGCGGCGCGCGCGAGAGACGCCACCAGACCGCGACGATCACGAGCGCAACGCACGCGACGTTCAACGCGAGCATCGGCGTCGCCTTGGTGTCGGTCCCGCTCGCCAGACCATGGATCACCACGATCGGCCAGCAGACGTACGCGAACCAGTGCACGAAGCGCCAGGTGCGCTGGCCGATCCGGTAGCGCAACAGGCTCGTCACGACGAGCGCCAGGATCAGGTCGAATCCGATCGCTCCGAGCCCGAGCCAGAACGGCCGGTACCCGGACAGGAACGGGATGAACACGTCCTTCCAACCGATCGGCGCGAACCCGTCGACGACGACGGTCGTCACGTGCACGCCGATGAGCACGACGGCGAGCAGGGAGATGTTCCGGTGCACGAGCTGGGTCACGAACCGGGGCCAGCGCGGGCTGCTCCAGCGCACCGACGCGACGATGCCGCCCGCGACCGTCAGCGTGAGCAGGACGAGCGCGGTGATGCCGGACGCGCGAGCCAGGTACCACATGATCGCGGGGCCGCTCGCGCCGAGGATCGGGCTCGGGTTCACGACCCGCGCGAGGAGGTGTTCGGAAGTGGCGCCGAACGACGGGTTGGCACGGGAAGCGGTTCGGGTGCGGGCTCGGTCGACGGAGTCGTGTCGCGCGAAGGACCCGGGTCGGCTGACGGAGCGGGGGCTGGGAGGGTCTCACTGGTGATCAGCGGCGCGGCAGGCGTGGCGACACTCGGCCGCGCCGCGCGCGAGCCGCTCCCAGTCGCGGCGCCCGCGGCAACGAAGGTGACGACCGCCGTGAGCGCTACGGCCCCGGCGGCGAGCCATCGAGTGACGCGGCCGACCATTCGGAGGCCGTCGTCGCGCTTGCCCACGCCCAGTGGTCCCATGGTGCTCACTCTCATCGGCCCCAGCCCCACTGCTTCCTCCCCAGGATGGCGCGGGCGCGACGCGACAACGCCCAAGAAAGTGGAAAGTCCTGACCAAGAAGCACGGGCTTTGCAGCCCGTCTTGGTGAACCGAGTCCGCGCTTCGCTCGTAGAGCAAGGCCGGACAATTCGTCGCCAGGCACCCGAGCAGGTCCCGAGCGACGGCATAGGGTTTCGTCAGCCCCTGCCCCCGTAGCTCAGGGGATAGAGCATCGGTTTCCTAAACCGTGTGCCCAGGTTCGAATCCTGGCGGGGGCGCAAGCGTTTTCGCAGGTCAGCGCCTTGCACGTAGGTCGGAAGGCTCCGGAGTCACCCCGCCATCCCTAGCGCGTCCCTAGTTTCAGAAGGGACGGACCGCAAATGGCGACGATTCGAGAGCGCAAGCCGGGTGTCTGGGAGGTCCGGGCCTTCCTTCGGCCGCGACCCTCTCACCGGCCGGGAGCGCCAACGATCCCGGGTCGTGCGGGGCACGAAGCGTGACGCCCAGGCCCTCGCGGCCCGCATGGACGCAGAGCGCTCCCCCCACGGTCCCCCGACCCGCGACGCGACCCTGCGAGACCTCCTCGTCGCGTGGTGGGAGCACGGCCAGATGAACTGGTCGATCGCCACCGCCGCCGGGTACGAGTCACGCATCGGGATCATCGTCAACAGCCCCCTCGGGCACGTCCGTCTCGAGGAGCTCAGCACCCAGCGGCTCGACCGGTGGTACGCGGGGCTCATCGCCGCGGGGCAGAGCCCGGCGAACATCAAGAACCACCACTCGCTCCTCCGGCGCGCCTGTCAGCAGGGCCTCAAATGGGGGTGGCTCAACACGAACCCGGCGACCCTGGCCAGTCCCCCACGGGTCCTGCGTCCCCAGGTGCGGGCGATGCGCCCCGACGACGTCACGGCCGTGATCCGCGCCGCGAAGAAGATCTCGCCTCTCGCAGGCCTGATCCTGCGAATAGCAGCAGTCACTGGGGCCCGACGCGGGGAGGTCGCGGGCCTGCAGTGGGACGACCTCGTCGAGGACCAGCTGACCATCGCACGCAGCATCACCATCGTTCCCGCGAACCCGGCCGCGGACCGGCCGATCCCGAGCCTCATGGTCGGCCCGACCAAGACGCACGCGATCCGCAGCCTCACCCTCGACCCCGAGACCCGCGCGCTCATCGCCGAAAGACGAGCGGCGTGCGCCGCGGCCTCGGCAGAGCTCGGGGTACCGCTCGGTCCGTGGATGATCTCGAGCGACCCGCCCAATGATCGACCGGCGTCCCCCGAGTGGCTCTCGCGCCTGTGGCGGAAGTGCCGCAAGGCTGCTGGGATCGACGCGCGCTGGCGCTTGCATGACCTGCGCCACTGGGCCGCGACCTCGCTCATTGCCAGTGGCGAGGACGTCCGGCTCGTCGCCGGGCGCCTCGGCCACGCGCGCCCTGCCACGACGCTCGACGTGTACGCGCACTACGTTGAGCGGGGCGACGGACGTGCCGCGACGAAGCTTTCCAACCTCCTCGACCCCAACCCCGAACTGCGAGCAGATCGACTCGACCCACGACAAGGTGGCGTGCAGCCCGAACGCGCGCCGTCAGACGCGCGGCGTCCGCCGCGTCGCGACCGCACGCCCCGGAGCAAGCACCGGCCGAACTGACCCCTCGACATGGGAGCCGGTTCGGCCGATGCGAGTCCCGTTGTTCGGCGCGTTCGAGTCAGTGAGTGAGGCTGCCGAGCTCGAAACCGTCGGCCAACCCGCGCAGGGTCACCGCGATGTAAACGACGACGTCGCTTGGGTCGTCACCCAGGCTCGCGAGCTCCTCGGCGAACAGGATCGCTCGTCGATCGAGGAAGGCGAAGATCGCGTGCGTCAGATCTCGTACGAAGAGAGAACCTGGCCCATCGAGCGGAGGCTCCGGGCCCCAGGCAGGATCGTCAACCGGGCGCGTAGGGTCGTCCACTGTCAGTACCTCCAAAGCAGGTGCTGGCCAGCCCCCGGGCCGGTTCCCGCCGGCGCCGGGGGCACCTCATCAATGAGGTCGCAGGAGGCGACCAGCCGCGGCGGACTGCGTGACGAACGAACGGCCACCCGTGGTACACGAACGCTGCTTAGCGTTCATGAGGGCGCTCTCTTGGAAGGCGGCCTTGTCCTTGCCGCGCGCGTTCCGGAAGCCGACTGCAGACCAGACCAGGTAGTGGACTTCGTAGGCGAGGTGGCTCTGCAGCTGATCGGCGGTTATGGGCACTACACCGACTCCTGATTGGGCGCGCCGCCTGCGATCTCGACAGTCAACGCGCGCACTTCGTCAGTGAAGCGCGCCAATACCTTGTGCCAGTTCTCGCCATGGTTCGTACCGAGTTCGAAGTACTGCTCAGCAGCCACGATCTCAGCGCGGCGCTCGCGCTCGCCATCGTCGTTGACGGCGAATGATTCGTGAATCGGATACTGCTTTCGAAGCCACTTAACCATACGGAATGACTGAACCAAGCGCTCTGCCTGTTCAGCACCGAAGGCATTCGTCAGCCATTGCTCGAGGCCGTTGAGGCTGCCGCCTGCGTCGAAGTCGAACCGATCGATCACGCCCGAGAGAATGCAGACTCGGTAGATGAAGTGTGCGTGGTCGCTCGCCTCGGTTTCAACGTCTTCAAGCGCCTGGCTGGGCTCGAACAAAATGTCCAGGGACTTGAGGAACGGGGAGCCCTCACGTGCCAGGAATGCGGCGTCGAGCTCATTCAGAGCAGAGAACAACTCCGCCCCAAGAGACGTGCGCGCGGAAGGGTGCACGAACTCCATCCAGCCTCGGTTGAGGATCGCGTTCTCCGTCTCCTTCACGGTGTCCGCCGAGTTGTAGCTATCGAACCAGAAGCCCTCCGCGGGGAACGGCTTGGCGGTGCCATGCGAGTAGGTAAGCGTGTTTGCCAACTCCACCGCAGACTGCTCGCTCGGTGCCTGCCACACAGTCAGCACTGTGCGCGTCATCGACAGGCGAAAGCTGTAATCCGTGTCCCCCGGGCCGACGACACGCACGGAGAAGTCGTCGCGATCGCCGGCCTTGGGCGACTGCTCGACTGTGATAGTTGGTTTCATCGCTGACCCTCATTGGCGTAATGCTGAGCGAGGCAGGGATCCTCAGAGTGCGCGTCCTCTACTGCAAGTACGGCGCGCCCAGCGGACCGGGGGTGTCGAAGTAGTCGATGAGATCCGCGAGCATGCCCACGAGCCTGGCGCGAGCCTCTTTGATTGCGCGACCAGTGGTGCCCGGCATCTCAGCAGTGTATGGACGGAGCTCAGAGCGTCCTGAAGGCGAGCAGGCTCGTCACTTCCTTGGGCTTGACACCCATGACGAGAGTCACCTCACCAGCGTCGAACTGCTCGCGCAGGTGAACAACCAGGCGCTCTACGTAGTCGCGCACGGCTCGCACGTTTACGGTCGTCGTCATGTCTGCTCGCCCTGAACCCTCCACCGTCCCGTCCCACGCAGTCTGCGCGAGATCAATGAGCGGTCCGTTTTGGCCGAAGGTGAAGATCCGTGGGTCCCAATCCTTGTATGGCTTGTTGCGGAGGCCGTACTCATGCGCAAGCGCGCAGCGCATGTCATAGAGAGCGTTCGCCTCGTCATCGGAAAGAGGTGGATCACCGAAGTCAGCAATCGCCGCCACGAAAGCCTTCCGGCTGGCTTTGCGTTTGCCCGGATGAGAAGTGCCTCTCCGCGCCACGGTGTGGCCGATCTGTTCGAGCGCGATGAGGTATCCAGCGGTAGCAAGCCAGAACGCCGCAGCCGTGTCAAAGGCTGTCCGGGCGTCGTTTACAACGGCGCTCAGGTACGAGCTCACTGCCTCACCGGGCTGCCATACCTTTAGGTAGGCGGAGATCGCTTCTTCTTCCGTCGGGTCAGGCACGTCTCACCCTTCTTCCTTACAGCGGGTCTGCCGCGAGTTTGGTTGACGGTGTGACCTGCCCCGTGGATCGTTTCCTGTTTCTCTGTTGAGATCGGGCCTTGATGAAAGGCTCATCTCATGCCACGTGCCTATCCCGCAGAGTTCCGTCAACGTGCGGTGTCGCTGGTCCGAGCAGGCCAGTCGGTCACGAAGACGGCGGCTGATCTCGGCATCACCGACACGTGCCTCTACAACTGGGTACGCCAAGACAAGATCGACCGGGGCGAGATCCGCGGGGTGACCACCGCAGAGTCGCGTGATCTGCGCAAGGCCCGTCGTCGCATCCGCGAGCTGGAGACCGAAGTCGAGATCCTGCGCCGCGCGAACGTGATGCTGGGAAGCGAGTCTCGGCGCCCAAAAGGCTCCACCCGGTGATCGACGTTCTCGTCGGCACCGGGTTACCCGTGACCCGCTGCTGTGAGGTCCTCGGCTGCTCGAGCCAGGGCTACTACGCGTATCGCCGCCGGCCGTTGTCGCCGACGAAGATGCGACGCGAGTGGCTCGCCGGGCTCATCCGCGAGGTCCATGCCGACTCGAGGGGCACCTACGGCTCACGGCGCGTGCACGCCGAGCTCACCAAGGGCCGAAGCATTCACGTGAGCCTCAACCTCGTGACGCTGCTGATGCACCACGCTGGGATCGCTGGGCTTCCAGGTCCTGCCCGAGTCCGGCGCATCAAGGGCACACCGACAGCCGATGACCTCGTGGAACGGAAGTTCGCCCGATCCGAGCTCGACGAGCTCTGGGTCAGCGACATCACGGAGCATCGCACGAGGGAAGGCAAGGTCTACTGCTGCGCGGTGATGGATACCTGCAGCCGCCGCATCGTCGGCTGGTCGATCGACTCGGTCCAAGACGCCCAGCTCGTCGTGAACGCGCTCGACATGGCCATCCAACAACGCACGATCAAACGCGGCTCGATCGTCCACGCGGACCACGGCGTCCAGTTCACCTCCTGGGCGTTCACCGACAAGGTCCGCCGCGCCGGACTCATGCCCTCGTTCGGTTCCGTGGGGGACGCGTTCGACAATGCCATGATGGAATCGTTCTGGTCGACGATGCAGATCGAGCTCCTCGACCGGAAGCGATGGAAGACCCGCGTCGAGCTTTCCAACGCGATCTTCGAGTTCATCGAGGTCTTCTACAACCGCCGCCGGCGACACTCCCAGCTCGGCTATGTCTCACCGATCGAGTTCGAACGCTCGATGCACCAACAGACCGCCTGACCTCAACAGCCAGAACGGAAACTGAACATGGGGCAGGTCAGAATGTCAACCAGACCCGCGGCAGACCCTAGCGCAGCCCGTAGCCGCCGGCCAAACGACCACCACCGCCTACGGGTACGACCGTGTCGGGAACACCACCCGTCTCGCCGACGGGAACAACAACACCACCACGATCGCGTACAACGCCTGGAATCTCCCTGAGACCCGCAGCGAACCGTCTACACCCGGCCAGACGGACGCCGCGTCCCACGATTTCGTCACCGTGTACGACGCCGCCGGCCTCCCACTCGAGGACCGCCTACCCGGTGGCGCCACCACCACACGTACGTTCGACCAGCTCGGACGCGTCACCCAGGAGAGCGGTGCCGGGGCTGGCGCCCCTTCTGCATCCCGGGCGTTTGGGTATGACCTCGCGGGTCGGCGCACCAGCGTCTCGCATCCCGCCGGCACCATGAACTTCGCCTACGACTCGCGCGGACTCCTTACCACCACCACTGGTGGCGCCGGGTCCTCAACCTTCTGGTACGACTCGGCCGGACGCGTCACGTCGCGTCAAGACCAAGCCGGCACCGCGGCCTTCACCTGGAACACGCGCAACGACCTCCTCACCGAGACCGACCCGCTCACCACCACGACCCGGACCAACACCTGGGACAACGCCGATCAACTCACCCAAGTCACCTACGGCACCACAGCGCCGATCCCGAC
>JBBQFJ010000004.1:0-48882 GCA_038321755.1 Acidimicrobiia bacterium
CTCGTGGACACGCGGGATGAGCAGCACCAGCGCCATGCCGACGAGCGGCACGAACACCGCCAGCGTCAACGCCGAGTCGTCGAACCAGTCCATCGCTCCGTAGCCCTTCCGATGCTGATCTAGAGGACGTTCGTCAGGAACAGGATGAGACTCAAGAGTCCCACCGACGCGAACAGCAACAGCGCGTAGCGCTGCACCTGCCCGGTTTGGATCTTGCGCAGCTCGTCACCCGCTGCACCCGCCTCGGACGCGAGCGCGTTCACACCACCGTCGACGATGCGCTGGTCGACGGTGTTGTACGCGAGCTGCCCCACCGCCTTCGCGCCGCGTCCGGCGCCGTTGACCACCCCGTCGATGACGTGCTGGTTCACCCAGTACGAGGCTCGGGCCACCGGGCCTGTGATCCCCTCGACGATCACGTTCTCGTAGAGGTGATCCAGGTAGTACTTGTTCTCGAGGAACGCGTACCCGGCGTGCGCGACCTTGTTGCGCTCGGTGAGGCCCTTGAGCCTGCCGAACTCCTCGTGGCGGAACCAGAAGAACGCCGCAATGCCGATCGCGAGCGTCACGATCGCGACGGAGATGATCGCCTTCGGGTAGTCGAACTCGGCGTGAGTGAGATCGGGGAACGCGAACTTCGGCTCCACGTACTCGGTGAACTTCTCCAGCCCCAGGGGCGCCGCGTTGATCAGCCCGATGAAGATCGAGAACCCGGCCAGGATGATCAGGGGGATCGTGATCGATCGCTCCGACTCGTGCGGGTGATGCGTCCCCCGGTACTCCCCGAAGAACGTCAGGTACACGCACCGCGTCATGTACGCCGCGGTGAGGAACGCTCCCACGAAGCCGATCACCATGAAGACGTCGAAGCCGTTGGCACCTGCGTTCACGAGGATCTCGTCCTTCGACCAGAAGCCTGCGAGCGGGAAGATGCCGGCGAGCGCGAGCGACCCGATCATGAAGGTCCAGAACGTGATGGGCATCGGCTTGCGGAGCCCACCCATCTCGCGCATGTCGAAGCTGTGATGGGTCCCGCCGTGGCTCACCGACCCCGCACCGAGGAACAGCAGCGCCTTGAAGAACGCGTGGGTGAAGAGGTGGAAGACCGCGGCGACCCACGCGCCGACGCCGAGCGCCATGACCATGTACCCGAGCTGACTGATCGTCGAGTACGCGAGGACCTTCTTGATGTCCTTCTGGACGAAGGCGAGGACGGCACCGATGAGGATCGTGATCCCACCGATGAGCGCCATCATGTTGACGCCACCGTTGCCGATCGAGAAGCCCTCGTAGAACACCGGGTACAGGCGAGCGCCGAGGAAGACGCCGGCGACGACCATGGTGGCCGCGTGGATCAAGGCCGAGACCGGCGTCGGGCCGGCCATGGCATCGGGCAGCCACGTGTGGAGCGGGAACTGGCCGCTCTTGCCCATGATCGCGATCATCAGGCAGACCGAGGCGGCGAGCAGGATGTCGTGCTGGCCGAGCGGCCCGCCCGCGTAGAGGTTCGTCTTGGTGATGCCGAACGACCCGACCGCGAAGAAGAGGATGATCACGCCGATCATCAGGCCGATGTCGCCGGTGCGGGTGGTGAGGAAGGCCTTGATCGCGGCGCGCGAGTTCGCCGGATCCTCCCACCAGAAGCCGATCAGCATGAACGAGCAGAGGCCGACGAGCTCCCAGCCCACGAGCATCTGCAGGGTGTTGTCGGACACGACGAGCAGGAGCATCGAGGAGGTGAAGAGCGACAGGCAGGCGAAGAACCACGTGTAGCGGTGGTCGCCGCGCATGTAGCCGGTCGAGTAGATGTGCACGAGCAGCGAGATCAACGTGACGACGAACAGCATCATGACGGTGAGGCCGTCGACGTACGTGCCGACGTTGAACGTGACGCCGCCGTTCTGCCACCAGGTGATCGAGTGCACGACCGGCTTGACCACGGCGTGCTCGTTGCCGGTCAGCAGCATCCCCTTGCCGACGAACGCACCGAGACCGGCCGAGTGGCCCTCGGCCGCGCTGACCCGGTCGATCCACTGTGCCGCGGTGATGCACGACAGCGCGAACGACGCGCCGACGGCCGCGATCCCGATCCCCGCACCTCCCTTCGGCAGTCGCTTGCCGAAGAAGAGGATGACGAGGAACGAGAGCGCGGGGAGCGCGACAACGATCCAGACGGAGTCGAGCATCATCGTGGTGAGTCTCAGCCCTTCAACTGGTCGACCTCATCGAGGTCGGGACTGCGCAGGTTCCGGTAGATGAGCAGGATGATGGCCAGGCCGACGCCGACCTCGGCGGCCGCGATCGCGATGACGAAGAGGGCGAAGACCTGCCCGCCGACGTCCCGGTTGAACGCCGAGAACGCGATCAGGTTGATGTTGACTGCGTTGAGCATGAGCTCGACGCTCATGAGCACGAGCACGCCGTTGCGACGGGCCAACACGCCGTAGATCCCGGTGCCGAAGAGGAACGCACTGAGGATCAGGAACTGATTGAGCTCCATCGCGCGTCAGTCCCTTCTCGCGAGGACGACGGCACCGACGAGCGCGGCAAGGAGCAGCATGGAGACGACTTCGAACGGGACCACGAACTGTCGGAAGAGATCGTTCCCGACGGCCTTCGTGCTCCCCTGGGCGACGAGCTCGCTGCCGAAGTGGATCTCCTGGCCACCGAACGCGTCGACGAGGAGGGCGACGAGCACGCCGAACACGAGGAGCGCCACCGCAGCGGCGGCCCAGCGCTGGTCGTTGTCGAGCTTGCCGCTGTCGTCGCGCATCGGTGCACGCGTGAGCATGATCCCGAACAGGAAGAGGATCACGACGGCGCCGATGTAGATCAGCACCTGCACCCAGGCGACGAACTCCGCGGCGAGCAGGATGTATTGGGCCGCGGCGCCCGCGAGGACGACGACGAGGAACAGCGCGGCGTGCACGATGTTCTTCGAGCGCACCACGCCGACCGCGGCGACGCACATGCCGATGGCCAGGATCCAGAAGGCGACCTGCTGTTCCCACATGGCTACTTCTTCGCCCCCTTCGGAGGGAGCGCGCCGACTTCGAGGGGCTCGGGCTCCGGGACCGACTCCATCCACTCACCGAGCTTCTGCTTGTCGTGCAGCAGCTTGGCGATGCTGTTCTCGGAGTACTCGAACTCGGGCGACCAGAAGAGCGCGTCGAACGGACAGACCTCGACGCAGATCCCGCAGTACATGCAGAGCGCATAGTCGATGTCGAAGCGGTCGAGGACGCTCACCGAGCGCGGGCGACCACCCTCACGCCGCGGCGGACGCTGCTCCTTGTGCCCCTCGATGTAGATGCACCAGTCGGGACACGACCGGGCGCAGAGCATGCACACGGTGCAGTTCTCTTCCTTGAGAGCGATGACGCCCCGGGCGCGGGGGGCCGGAGCCTCCTTCTCGTGCGGGTACTGCACCGTGACCGCGGGCTTGAACATCGTGCGGAGCGTGATGCCCAACCCGCCGATGAGACCAGGGAGCTTCGGCATCAGACCGCGACCTTCAGGATTCCGGTGGCAAGGATGTTCAGCAGGCCGATCGGGATCAGCACCTTCCAGGCCAGCTGCTGGAGCTGGTCCTCACGGAGCCGTGGGTACGTGAAGCGGACCCAGAACATCAGGAACGCAACGAACATGAGCTTCGCGAAGAGCGCGAAGGGGCCGAGGATGTTCGCCCAGTCGCCAGTGACACCCGGGATCGACCAGCCACCCAGGAAAAGGGTGGCCGCGAGCGCGGAGAACGCGAAGGCGGTGCCGAACTCGCCGATGAAGAAGAAGAGGAAGCGGAAGCCGGTGTACTCGACCATGTACCCCGACACGAGCTCGCTCTCCGCGACGGGCATGTCGAACGGCGTCTGGGTGAGCTCGGCCTGCGCGGCCACGAGGAACAGCGCGAAGCCGACGAACTGCGTGAGGATGAACGGATCGCCCAGCCCGCCGAAGCCGAAGATCGAGCCATCGCGCTGCGCGTACACGATGCCCTGCAGGCTCATCGTGCCCGCCTGCATCACGACACCGACCACGGCGAGGATCAGCGGGAGCTCGTACGCGATCAGCTGCGCGGCGGCGCGCAGCGCGCCGAGCAGCGCGAACTTGTTCGCGCTTGCCCACCCGGCCATGAGCACGCCGATGACCGAGAGACTCGACACGGCGAGGGCGTAGAAGACCCCCACGTCGAGGTCCTTCACGACCAGGTCGGGACCCATCGGGATCACCGCGAAGACGAGGAACGTCGAGAGGACGACCACGGCCGGCGCCGCCGCGAACACGCGACGGTCGGCCTCCGTCGGCATGATGTCCTCCTTCTGGAGGAACTTCAGGCCGTCACCGACGAGCTGGAACCAACCGTGAAAGCCACCGGGGTCCATCGGCCCGAGCCGGCTCTGCATGTGGCTCATCATCTTGAGCAGGAACGTGTACCCGAGGATCAGCGCGCCCAACGGGATCACCATGAGGATGATCAGCGTCTTGATCGCCATGGTGGTGCCCCACCCGACGTCGAGCGCGAGCACGGTGTGCGTCATCGTTCCCATCAGCGGTCGATGTCCCCGAGGATGAAGTAGAGCCCGGCGAGGATCGTGATGATGTCCGGCACGTAGACCCCTCGCAGGAGCCACGGCAGGATCGACACGTTGCTGAACGACGCCGAGCGGATCTTCACGCGGAACGGGCCGGTCGCACCCTTCGACACCACGTAGTAGCCCATCTGCCCGAGCGGGTTCTCGGTCTCGACCCAGATCTCACCTTCGGGCACCTTGATGATGCGCGGGACCTTCGCCATCACCGCGCCGGCGGGGATCGCGTCGAGGCACTGCAACACCATGCGCGCGGACTCACGCGTCTCCTGGAGGCGCACCCAGTACCGGGCGTACGAGTCGCCGTCGGGATGCGTCCAGACCTTGAAGTCGAGGTCGGGGTACGCCAGGTACGGCTCGCCGTCGCGGCGCAGGTCCCAGTCGACCCCTGATGCGCGCAAGTTCGACCCGGACACGCCGTACGCAGCGCCGAGCTCGGCCGGGATGATGCCGATGCCGCGGCACCGCGCTGCGAAGATCTCGTTGCCGAGCACGAGGTCCTCGAAGACGTCGCAGGCGTCGAACACGATCTTCATCGCCGAGCGGCACTCGGCGAGCCAGCCCCACGGCAGGTCGTCCTTCACCCCGCCGATGCGGTTGAAGTTCGGGTGGAAGCGTCCGCCGGTGACGGCCTCGATGAGGTTGAGGATGTGCTCGCGGTCGCGGAACCCGTAGAACGCCGGCGTGAGGGCACCGACCTGCAGCCCCATCTCGCCGAGGAAGAGCAGGAAGGTCGCGATGCGGGACAGCTCGGTGAGGATCGTGCGGATGTACTTGGCGCGCGGCGGCGCCTCGACGTCCATGAGCTTCTCGGCGGCTTCCATGAACGGCACTTCGTTCGCGAAGCTCGAGAGCCAGTCGATCCGGTTGATGAGCGTGGTCACCTGCGGGTACGTCCGGAACTCGGCGAGCTTCTCGTAGCCACGGTGCATGTACCCGATGACCGGGTCGGCGGCGACGACGCGCTCCCCGTCGAGCCGCACGACGAGTCGCAACGTCCCGTGGGTGGCCGGGTGCTGTGGTCCGAGGTTCAGGATCATGTCGCCGGTGTCGAGCTCGACGTTGATCCTCGAGTCACCCAGCGGCGTGAGCGCGACCGGGTCGACCTCAAAGGTCGGAGCGGCCGGGCTGCCGGCTTCGGTGGTGCTCACGCCGACGCCTCCTCGGTAGGTGCGTCGGCCGCGGCCTCGGGCTCACCGGGCATGCCCTCGACATCGACGAGCCCGGGCCAGGGCTTCACGACGCGCGCGAGCAGCGGGAAGTCCTTGCGCAACGGGTGCCCTTCGAAGTCTGCGGGGAGGTAGAGACCGCGGAGGCTGGGGTGGCCGTCGAAGACGAAGCCGTACATCTCCCAGCACTCACGCTCGTGCCAGTCGGCACCCGGATAGACCGGGACCCACGACTCGATGCGCGGGTCGGCTTCGTCGAGGTCGGCCTTGAAGGTGAGACCCCAGTGGCGATGCGTCGACTGCACGTGCGCGAACACCTGGAAGCGGCCGGCCGAGCCCGCGACGCCGAACGTCATCTCCGACGGCTGCACGGGCGACGACGTGTCGCTCCCCGCGTCGCCGCCTTCCTTCGGGGCCGGCGCCCAGTCGATGCCGGCGATGAAGGAGAGGTAGTCGCAGTCGAGCTCGGCCTTCGCGAACTCCGCGGCGCGGCGCCACGCGTCGGGTCGGACACGCACGACGACGTCGGTGAAGAGCGGCAGCGCCTCGATGACGGCGTCGCCCAGGTGTTCGGTGACGCTCGCCAAGATCGCTTGTTGCTTGTCGCTCAACGGCGGCGGCTCGGCCTCGGCAGGCGCGACCGCATCCGTCGGCGACACCTCGGTCGGCGCCGTCTCGTCGGGCGTCGTCTCGTCGGGCGTCGCGTCGTCGGGAGCTGCGTCGTCGGGAGCTGCGTCGGTGGTGGTCTCGTCAGGCAACGGTGATCGGCTCCCCGCGCCAACGCTTTGCGAGCTGGTCGTTGCCGACACCCTCGTGCTGGATCCGCTCCTGCAGCATCACGATCGCCTGCAGCAGCGCTTCGGGCCGCGGCGGGCAGCCGGGCACGTAGATGTCGACCGGGATGACCTGGTCGACGCCCTTGGTGACCGAGTACGAGTCCCAGTACGGGCCACCGCAGTTCGCGCACGAGCCCATCGAGATCACGTACTTCGGGTCGGGCATCTGCTCGTACAGCCGCTTGATCGCCGGGGCCATCTTGTCGGTGACCGTGCCGGAGATGACGACGAGGTCGGCCTGGCGCGGGCTCGCAGGAAAGGGGATGACGCCGAGGCGCATCATGTCGTAGCGCGGGCTGGCCAGCGCAGCGCCCATCTCGATGGCGCAGCACGCCAGTCCCCACTGGAACATCCAGAGTGAGTACTTGCGGCTGTAGTTGAGGAGATGGGTGAGCGGCTTCGGCATCCGCCCGCTCTCGATCAGGCCCACCGCAGCACGCCCTTTCTCCATGCGTAGACGAGACCGAACGCGAGGATCGCGATGAAGGCGATCATCTCGACGAGCCCGAACACCCCGAGCGACTCGAGGTTGACCGCCCACGGGAAGATGAAGACTGCCTCGACGTCGAAGATCACGAAGAGCAGCGCGAAGACGTAGTAGCGGACGTTCGACTGACCCCAGCCGCCGATGGGGTCGGATCCCGACTCGTAGGTGATGTACTTCTCGGACTGCGGGCGATTGGGGCGCACGAGGCGACCCAGGCCGAGCATCGCGCCGACCATGAGCATCGCAGCCACGATCAGCAAGGCGACCGCGAGGTACTCCCGGTAGAACTCCGTCACGGCGCTGTTGCCTTCCCTCCCCCGAGGCCGGTGCGCCCGGAGCATACCCATCCGATTCTCGGCAGCAGCAAACCGAAGGCCCAGTTCGGAGTGGGACCTCGGAGCCCGGTTCGGGCGGTCCGAGGCCGGTCGCCGGATGCGCGACGATCATGTCGGGCGAGGAGGCTCGATGACCGCCAACCTGCGATCCGTCCGGGACCGGACGGGGCCGATCACCGCGTTCGTCCTCTCAGGTGGAGCGAACCAGGGCGTGAGCCAGGTGGGGATGCTGCGTGCCCTCCTCGAGCGAGGCCACGTCCCGGACGTGATCATCGGGACCTCGGTCGGCGCCCTCAATGGTGCGGTCATCGCCACTGCACCCACCCTGGAGCGGGTCGACCACCTCGAGGAGAGCTGGCGGAGCCTCCGTGGCGAGGAGGTGTTCCCGGGAAACACGTTGCGCCGGGCCTGGAACCTCCTGAAGCGGGACGATCACCTGATCCCCAACGACGGCCTGAAGGCGATGATCGAGCGCATCGGCATGGCCGAGTCGTTCGCCGAGCTGCAAGTCCCGCTCCGGGTCATCGCCGCCGACCTCATCACCGGTGAGGAGCTCGTGATCGTGCGCGGAGCGCTCCCTCCGGCTCTGCTCGCGAGTGCCGCGCTCCCGGGGATCTTCCCGCCCGTCGAGCTCAACGGGCACCGGCTCGTCGACGGTGCGGTCGTGAACCTCGTCCCGATCTCCCACGCACTCGCGGGCCCGGTCGATCGCGTGTTCGTGCTCGACGTATCCGACCCGATCACCGAGCGCCCCATCCGCTCTCCACTCGACGTCGCGGTCCGGGCGTTCGCGATCTCCCGCGACCAGCGCTTCGAGCTCGAGCTGCAATGGGTGCCGAAGGAGATCGAGGTCATCGTGCTCCCACCGCCGACCGACGATCGCGACTTCCTCGACTTCTCGGGAGCCGAGCGGCTCATCGGAGAGGCCTACGACCTCGCCGTGCGGGCACTCGACGATCTGGAGGAGCAACCGGGTCGTCAGCGCAAACGTCGCTGGTGGAAGCGCCTCGCGAGCTAGATGGAGACCCTGGGGGAGCTCCTCGGCAAGGTCCTCCCGCTCGCGGTGGGCGCCGCGATCAGTCCGGTCGTCATCACCCTGCAGGTGCTCACGCTTGCGTCGAACCGCTACCCGCTGCGTCGCACCTGGGCGGTCGCCGCCGGCTGCACGCTCGTCACCATCGGTTGGACTGCCGTAGCGCTCCTTGCCACGAACCGGACCTCGGCCGCCCACACCGGTCGACCCAGCACGACCTCGGGCGTGCTCGCGCTCTCCTTCGCGGTGCTGCTCGTGGGTCTCGGTGTGCGCTCGCTGCTGCACCGGACCGAGTCCGACGATCCGAAGCCCCCGCGCGAAGGCGATCAGCCGCGCATGCTCGCGTTCTTCGCGATCGGGCTCGGCGTCATGGTCACGAACTTCACCTCGTTCCTGCTGTTCTTCCCGGTGGTGCACGCGATCGGGATCTCCGATGCCGACGAGTCGACACGGGCGATCGCGCTCGCGCTGGTGTTCGTGATCACCTTGCTGCCGGCCTACGCGCCGCCGCTCGTCGCGACGATGCTCGGCCATCGTGCTCAGCGGGGTCTCGACCGTCTCGGTCGGTTCGTGACGGTGCACCGGGCGACGATCAACGCGACGATCTGCTTTGCGTTCGCCATCTACCTCTCGATTCGAGGCGTCGACATCTTGGGGTGAGCGGGTCGACTAGCGAAGTCGGCGGTACCGACGGATCAGGGCGTTCGTCGAGGAGTCGTGCGTGAGCGCGGGCTCGTCGGTCGCATCGAGCTCCGGCACGATGTCCATCGCGAGCTTCTTGCCGAGCTCGACACCCCACTGGTCGAAGCTGTTGATGTTCCAGATCGCACCCTGGGTGAACACCTTGTGCTCGTACATCGCAACGAGCTGCCCGAGTGTGTTGGGCGTCAGCGCCGTGACCACGATCGAGTTCGTCGGGTGGTTCCCGGCGAAGGTCCGGTGCGGGACCTGTGCTGCGGGCACCCCTTCGGCTTCGACCTCCTCGGCGGTCTTCCCGAACGCCAGGGCTTGCGGCTGCGCGAAGAAGTTCGCCATCAGGAGGTTCTGGTGGTCGCCCACCTGGTGGGCGGGCTTGCAGCACGCGATGAAGTCGGCCGGGATCAGCTTCGTCCCCTGGTGGATCAGCTGGTAGTAGGCGTGCTGTCCGTTCGTCCCGGGCTGGCCCCACACGATCGGTCCGGTCTGCCACGCGACCGGGTTGCCCTGGCGATCAACCGACTTCCCGTCGCTCTCCATGTCGAGCTGCTGGAGGTACGCGCTGAACTTCGACAGGTAGTTGTTGTACGGCAGGATCGCGACGGTCTCGGCGCCGAAGAAGTTGTCGTACCAGATCCCGATCAGGCCGAGGAGCATCGGGAGGTTCGACTCGATGGGCGCGGTGCGGAAGTGCTCGTCGATCTGGTGGAAGCCCGCGAGCATGTCGCGGAACGCGGCGGGTCCGATCGAGAGCATCAGCGAGAGCCCGATCGCGGAGTCATAGGAGTACCGGCCGCCCACCCAGTCCCAGAACTCGAACATGTTCGCGGTGTCGATCCCGAACTTCGCGACCTCGTCCGCGTTGGTGGACACGGCCACGAAGTGCTTGGCGACCGCGGCCTCGTCGCCGAGCTTCGCGAGCGACCACTCCCTCGCCGAGCGAGCGTTCGTCATCGTCTCGAGCGTCGTGAACGTCTTGGACGCGACGATGAAGAGGGTCTCCTCCGGATCCAGGTCCTGCGTCGCCTCCCAGAAGTCGTTCCCGTCGACGTTGGAGACGAACCGGAACGTCAGGTCCCGCTGGCTGAAGTCCTGGAGCGCCTCGTACGCCATTCGCGGGCCGAGGTCGCTGCCGCCGATCCCGATGTTGATGACGTTGCGAATCCGCTTGCCGGTGTGACCGGTCCAGGCACCCGAGCGGACGCGGTCGGAGAAGTCGCCCATCTTGTCGAGGACGCGATGGACCTCGGGGACGACGTCGACCCCGTCGACGAGGATCTGCTCGCCCTCCGGAGCCCGCAGCGCGACATGCAGCACCGCACGTTCCTCGGTGATGTTGATCTTCTCGCCGGCGAACATCGCGTCGCGAAGTGCTTCGACGCCGGCTCGACGGGCGAGGGCGATCAGCAGGGTGATCGTCTCGGCCGTCAGACGGTTCTTGGAGTAGTCGAGGTAGAGGTCGCCGGCCTCGACGGTGAGGGTCTCGCCGCGGGTGGCGTCGTCCGCGAACAGCTCGCGCAAGTGAAGGTCGCGCGTCTGCGCGAAGTGCTGCTCGAGCGCCTTCCACTCTGCCGTGTCGATGATCCGCTCGTGCTCAGGCATCGGTCGCCGCTCCCCCGTGGTCGATGCGCCAGCTCACAGGAGGAAGGTGGCGTCCCTCGCCCAGTGGATGAAGGTGTCGGGGGCGATCCCGATCAGGAGCACCATCACGCCGGTCGCGGCCAGCACCACCGCGCTCCAGGCGTCCACCCGGCGCAGCACGATCGAGCCATCGGTCTCGGCCGGCATCTCCGCGTCGCCCTCCGGCGAGCTGAGCAGCGTCATCGCGATCCGCAGGTAGAAGAACGCGGTGACCACGGCGGCCAGCACCCCGACGATCAGGAGCCCGTACTCCTCGGCCTTCGCCGTCGCCGAGAAGATCTCCAGCTTGGCCACGAACCCACCGGTCAACGGGACCCCGGCCTGAGCCAGCACGAAGAAGATGAGGAACCCGCCCAGCACGGGACGACGGAGCGCCAGCCCGCGGTAGTCGTCGAGCGAGTGGCTGTCGTCGCCCTTGCGCGACGCGAGCGTGATCACGGCGAACGCACCGATCGACATGAACGTGTACACGAACAGGTAGAAGAGCGCGGCCTCGCGCCCGCGCGCGGTGTCGGTGGCGAAGCCCATGAGCACGTACCCGGCGTGGGCGATCGACGAGTACGCCAGCATTCGCTTGATGTCGGTCTGGACGACGGCCGCGACGCTCCCGACGACGAGTGAGAGCACCGCCAGCGTCGCGACCGCGGGACGCCAATCGGTGCTGTACAGCGGGAACGCGACTCCGAACACGCGCAAGAGCGCGGCGAACGCCGCCGCCTTGACCGCCGCGGACATGAACGCCGTGATCGGAGTCGGCGCGCCCTGGTAGACGTCGGGCGTCCACATGTGGAACGGCACCGCGGCGACCTTGAAGCCGAGACCGACGAGCAGCAGCGCGATGCCCGCGAGGAGCGTCCCCTGCTCGAGCAGGGTGTTCTTCGCGAGGAAGTCGCCGATCCCCGTGAGCGACGTCGTCCCCGTCGCGCCGTAGGTGAGGGCCACGCCGTAGAGGAACACCGCAGAGGAGAACGCGCCGAGCACGAAGTACTTGATCCCGGCCTCCTGCGACGCTGCTCGCCGACGGTCGAACGCCGCGAGCACGTACAGCGGGATCGAGAGCACCTCGAGCGCGATGAACACCACGATCAGATCGTTCGCGGTCGTCATCGCGAGCATGCCGGACCCGGAGAGCAGCAGCAGCCCGAGGTACTCCGAGCCCTCGAGGCCTTCACGGCGGAGGTACGCGATCGACAGCAGTAGCGCGAGCATCGTGGCGATGATCACCACGATGCCGAGGAAGACGCCGAACAGGTCGACCCGGAGCATCCCGGCGACCGTCGTGATGGGGCCGTCGTCGCGCACGACGTTCCAGAGGCGGAACTCGAACACGCCGGCCGCGATCACCCCGGCGAACGCGAGGACCAGCGCCACCGGCATCGCCGCGCGATGCCCGCGGAGCAAGGCCTTCGAGAGCACGATCAGGATCCCCGCCCCCGCGAGGGCCACGACCGGCGCGACCGCAAGCCAGTCGACCTCGGGGGTGACGATGGGCTGGAGCTGCGACGACAGCGCCCCGAGGATCACTGGTGACCTCGCTCACGACCGAGGTTGACGGAGTCGCCGTGCTTCACGCCGTCGAGCTTCGTCTTCTCGGCACCGCCCGGTCGCGTCTCCTGGAAGTCAGTCTTGAGCTCGAGGTTCACGATCGAGCGCTTCACCGACGGCTCGATCCGCTCGAGCGCAGGACTCGGGTAGAGGCCGAGGAAGAGGCTCAGCGCGAGCAGCGGTGCGACGACCGCGATCTCGCGGAGGTGGAGGTCCGGGAGCTTGGGATGCTTCGGCGAAGGCTTCCCGGTGAACACCTTCTGGAACGCCCAGAGCATGTAGACGGACGCCAGGATCACGCCGGTCGCGCCGACGATCGCCCACGGCCGTTCCGACACGAACGCACCGAGCAACGAGAGGAACTCACCGATGAAGCCCGAGAAACCGGGCAACCCGATGCCGGCGAACATCGCGACCATGAACATCGCGGTGAGGATCGGCGCCGACTTCCAGATGCCGCCGTATTCACTCATCTCGTACGTGTGGCGTCGTTCGTAGAGCATGCCGACCGTGAGGAACAGGGCGCCCGTCGTGAGCGGATGGCTCAGCATCGTGAACACGGCCCCGTCGAGGCCGAACACCGTGAGCGAGAAGATTCCGACCACGATGAAGCCCATGTGCGCGACGGATGAGTACGCGATCACCCGTTTGGCGTTCTTCTGCATCGCGGCGACGATCGCGCCGAACACGATCCCGATCACTCCGAGCGTGAGCATGAGCGGCGCGAGGTCCACCGACGCGTGCGGGAACAGCTCGAACGAGAAGCGGAGCAGGCCGTAGGCACCCATCTTGATGATGACGCCGGCCAGCACGACCGACCCGGCCGTCGGCGCCTCGGTGTGCACGTCGGGCAGCCAGGTGTGGAACGGGAACAACGGCGCCTTGATCGCGAACGCCGCCATGAACCCGAGGAAGAGGATGGTCTCGGTGGTGCCGTCGAGACCCTGGAACCCCCAGGCGGCGAGCACCCGGTAGTCGAAGGACAGGAACCCGGTGTCGGACTGGTGCAGGAACCCGAGCGTCAGGATGCTCGCGAAGAGCAGCGCGGAGCCGGCCGCCGTGTACAGGAAGAACTTGGTCGCGGCGTAGTTCTTGCGCTCGTGCCCCCAGCCCTGGATCAGGAAGTACATGGGAACGAGCAACAGCTCCCAGAACACGAAGAAGAGGATGAGATCGAGCGACAAGAACACGCCCATGATCGTGAACTCGAGGACGAGGAACCACGCCACGAACGCCTTGGGGCGATGCGTCGGGTACTTCGCCGAAGCGAGGAGCCCCAGCGGCATGAGCACCGAGGTGATCACGATCATGAAGAGGCTGATGCCGTCGACGCCGACCGTGTAGCGGATGCCGAGGCCAGGGATCCACGCGTGGCTCTCGACGAACTGGAAGAAGTAGTCGGTCGTCGAGAACTCCCAGAGCATCCAGAGGCTCAGGGCGAGCGTCGCGATCGTGAAGAGGTACCCGACGGCCTTGATGATCTCGGGGCGCTCCGCGGGCAGGAACATGATCACGATCGCGCCGAGCAAGGGCGTGACGATGATCGCGGAGAGGATCGGGAAGTCAGCCATGCTCAGCGCGCCACGTAGACGAGGAAGAAGAGGAGCAGCGCGGTCATCCCGAGCACGATGCCGATCGCGTACCGCCGGACGTGCCCGTCCTGCACGGCGCGCAAGCCGTCACCGGCGCGACGCACGAGACGGGCCACGCCATTGACGCTCCCGTCGATGACCTTGGTGTCGACGGTCTCGTCGAGGAACGACGCCGATGCACGCCCGGGCTTGTCGACGAAGGCCGAGACGCCTGCGTCGTAGTAGTACGCGTTCCCGAGCAGGTTCGCGCCGTGACCGAGCTTGTCGCGCAAGGGATCCCGGTTGGGGGACCGCAACCCGCGTCGGTAGATCAGATACGCGATCCCGATGCCGATGGCCGCGAAGAGGAAGGCGATGCCCGTGAGCGCCAGGCCCTCGTCGAAGCTCGACGGGTGCGGCTGCTTGACCCCGGCGAACACCGGCTCGAGCCACTCCCCCAGGAACTCGAGTCCCGAGATCGGGAGGTTGAGCAGTCCACCGACGGCCGCCAGCACCGCCAGCACCGCGATCGGGATCAGCATCACCTTGGGGCTCTCGTGCGGATCGTGCCCGTGCAGCCGCGGCGCACGAGCCTCCTCCCGGTAGTCGACCGTCGGTGAGAAGTCCGGGTCGTACCCCAGCTCTGCTTCGGAGGAGACCGCCGCGTCCGGGTCGGCCACTGCGACGCCGCCATCGGCGGACGCATCGTCGTCGGACCCACCGCTGACTGCGGGGATGGCGTCGGGCTGCGGGAGGTCGTTGTAGCGAGCGTTCCCGAAGAACGTGAGGTAGATGAGCCGCGTCATGTAGAAGCCGGTCATCACCGCGGCGAGCGTCGCAACCGCCCAGAGGCCGTAGTCGTGTGCCTCGTACGCCGACTCGATCACGAGATCCTTCGACCAGAAGCCGGCGAAGGGAGGCACGCCGGTGATGGCGAGCCACGCAATCACCATCCCGCCGGCGGTCACCGGGAGGAACGCCCGCAAGCGGCCCATCACTCGCATGTCTTGGTTCTCGTCGTTGCCGTGTATCACCGAGCCGGCCCCGAGGAACAGACAGCCCTTGTAGAACGCGTGCATCAACACGAGGAACACGGCCGCGGTGTACGCGTGGATCCCGAGGGCGAGCACCATGTACCCGAGCTGGCTGATCGTCGAGTAGGCCAGCGCGCGCTTGATGTCCGGTTGCAAGCAAGCGATCGTCCCTGCGAGCAAGGCGGTCAGGCCGCCGACCCACGCGACGACCGTGGACGCATCCACGCTGGCGTCGAAGAACGCGTGCGTGCGAGCGACGAGGAAGATCCCCGCCGTGACCATCGTGGCTGCGTGGATGAGCGCGGAGACCGGGGTTGGACCCTCCATCGCGTCCGTGAGCCAGGGGAACAGTGGGATCTGCGCGCTCTTGCCGGTGACCGCGAGGAAGAGGAGGAGCGCGACCGCGGTGACGACGCCTTCGGACGCGGTGGACGCCAACTTCGCTGTCACGCCGTAGTCGAGCGTGCCGAACTCGGCGATCAGCAGGAACATCGCCAGCATGAAGCCGAAGTCGCCGACGCGGTTGTAGATGAATGCTTTCTTGCCGCCGAGGGCCGCGCTCTCGCGTTGGTTCCAGAAGGAGATGAGGAGGTAGGAGCAGACGCCGACGCCCTCCCACCCGAGGAAGGTCACCAGGTAGTTGTTCCCGAGGACGAGGATCAGCATCGACGCCGCGAAGAGGTTGAAGTACGCGAAGAAGCGAGCGAACCCCGGATCGCCGTGCATGTACCCGATCGCGTAGAGGTGGATGAGCATGCCGACACCGGTCACGAGGAGGAGCCACGTGATCGAGAGCGGGTCGGCCAGGAAGGCCATGTCCACCTTGAGGACGTCGGCCGGCAGCCACGTGAACAAGGTGCTCGAGACCGAGCGCGCGTCCGGTGGGAGGCTCAGCGCGGCCGCCAGCATCACGAGCGACCACACGAAGGCGAGACCCATGAGCCCGGTCGCGATCCAGCCCGCGCGGGGCTCGCCGATGCGCTTCCCGAAGAAGAGCAGCAGCACCGCGCCCAGCAGCGGCAACAGCGGCACGACGCCGACCGTCTGGAGCAGATCGTGGGCGTTCACGCCGTCATCCCTTCAACACCGTGAGATCGTCGGCGGTGGCCCCGCGACGGCGACGGAAGATCGCGACGATGATCGCCAGCCCGACCGCGACCTCGGCCGCTGCGACCACCAGCGTGAAGAACACGAGCACCTGACCGGCCGTGTCGTTGAGGGCCTTGGCGAACGAGACGAAGGTGAGGTTCACCGCGTTCAACATCAGCTCGACGCTCATGAACATCACCAGCACGTTCCGTCGGACGAGCACCCCGACCGCGCCGATGGTGAACAGGCCCGCGGCGAGCACGAGGTAGTAGGTCGGCGTGATCTCGAAGGCGGCGAACACCGGGCTCACGGGAGCGTCTCCCCGCGCACGACGTCGTCGGCCTGGTCGGCTTCCGACTCGCCGCGCGAGCTGATGGGATGCCCGCTGCGGCGAGCGAGCGCGACGCTGCCGACGACCGCGATCACGAGCAGCACCGCGGTGAGCTGGAACGGCCACAGGAAGTCGGTGAAGAGCACCCGAGCGACCCGCTGGATGTTGTTGCCGAAGTCGCTGCCACCGTTGACGGGGACGCCGCTCGACGTCTTGGCTCCGGTTGCCCACTGGTTCCCGCCGAGGAGCAGCAGCTCCGCGAGCACAAGGGCGCCCAGCGCGAGCGCGATCGGACGCTGGAAGCGAAGCGTCTCGGTCAGCGACTCGCGACGGTCGACGCCCAAGAGCATGATCACGAAGAGGAACAGGACGACGATCGCGCCCGCGTAGACGATCACCTGCACTGCCGCCACGAGCTGCGCGTCCTGCAGCAGGAAGAGCACCGCGACGCTCAAGAGGGTCATCACGAGGTAGAGCGCGGAGTGCACCGGGTTGCGCGAGAGCACGACCCCGAACGCGCCGACGAGGGTGAGCCCACCGAACAGGAAGAAGAGGAAGACGGTCATCCGAGATCGATCTCCGGATCGTCCGGTGCGTCGGCGCTGGCATCGCCGTCCGCGTCGGTGATCGTCGGGGTCGCGGTCTGCGCCGCCTCGGGGGCGCGCACGCCGAAGCCGAGCTCACCCGACCAGGCGACCTTCCCCTCGTACGCCGCCTGGCCCGACGGCGCCGTCGCGCGCATCCATGCGCTGGTGTCGTCGTCCTCGCCGCCGAGCCAGAGCTCCCACGGCTGGCGGCGAGCGCGACCGTTGTCGTCGACCAGCAGCTCGCGCTTCGTGTAGATCGCGTCGTCCCGGTTGGCGAACGAGAACTCGAACAGCTTCGTCTCGGTGATCGCCTCGGTCGGACACGCCTCGACGCACATGTCGCAGTGGATGCACCGGAGAGAGTTGAGCTCGTACACGAAGCCGTAGCGCTCACCGGGCGAGACGGGGGCGTCGGGCGGATTGTCGGCACCGCGCACGTAGATGCACTTGGCGGGGCAGACGCCGGCGCACAGCTCGCAGCCGATGCACTTCTCCATGCCGTCCTCGTACCGGTTGAGGACGTGGCGACCGTGGAAGCGCTCCGGCTTCGGACGCTTGTGCTTGGGGTAGTCGCCGGTCAGCTTCTTCCGGAAGACCTGTCGGATCGTGACGCGGAACCCGCTCATCCGCCCCATCAGATCGCCTCACGCGGTTCGGAGGTCACTTGATCTCCTCCGTGATCTCGCCGCGCTTGGGCACGCAGGCCATGAGGATGCCGTACACCAGGAGCGCGCCGATCGCCGCCGCGGGCGTGACGATCCAGAGGTTCCAGTCCTCGTTGCGGCCGACCACGATGACCGCGGTCACCATCGCCCAGAGGAACGCGGCCTCGATGAGCACCTTCCAGCTGATGTCCATGAGCTGGTCGTAGCGGAGGCGCGGGAGTGAGGCCCGGATCCACACGGTGCCGTAGAGCAGCACGAGCAGCTTGAACATGAACCAGAAGATGGGCATGACCCAGGTGTTCAGCCAGCTGCCCGGCGCGACACCCAGGCCGGTGAGGTTCGGGCCGTTCGGTCCCCCGAGGAACAGCGTCACCGCGATCGCACACATGGTGATGAGGTTCATGAACTCGGCGAGGAAGAACAGTGCGAAGCGGATGCCGGTGTACTCGGTGTGGAAGCCGCCGACGAGCTCCTGCTCGGCCTCGACGAGGTCGAACGGAGGATGGTTGGTCTCGGCCAAGGCCGCGATGATGAAGATCAGGAACGCGCCGATGGCGGGCAGCCAGTACCACTCGCTGAAGATCGAGCCCACGCCCGTCCACACCTGCTGGTTGACGATGGCGCGCGTCTCGAGCGTGCCGGTGTGGATCAGCACCCCGACGATGGCGAGCCCGAGCGCGGCTTCGTACGAGAGCAGCTGGGCCGACGCGCGGACCGACCCGATCAACGGGTACTTCGAGCCGGACGACCAGCCCGCGAGCATCACGCCGTACAGACCGATGCCCGACATCATGAGCAGGAAGAGGATGCCGATGGCCGGATCGGCGAGCTGCAGCTCGGTGCGGTGCCCGGCGATCGACACGACACCGCCGATCGGAACGATGGCGAACGCGAGGAACGCCGGGATGATCGAGAGGTACGGCGCGAGGAGGTAGACCCGCTTGTCGGCCATCGACGGCGTCGACTGCTCCTTGAAGAACAGCTTGATGCCGTCGGCGAGCGTCTGCAGGATCCCGAACGGCCCCGCCGACGCCGGTCCGATGCGGTTCTGCATGTCGGCGATGACCTTGCGCATGAACCAGACGTAGAACATCACGCCGACCAGCAGCAGGGCGAAGATCACGATCGTCTTGACGATCATGATCACAACGACCGTGAGGTCGATGTCCCCGTTGAGCAGCGGGTCGGCGGCGAGCACCCAGCTCATGCGGTACCCGAGCCCGGGGTGCCACCTGGAGTGCCACCTGGAGTGCCACCTGGAGTGATCGTCTCGACGCGCAGATCGGTGACCGATGCGGTCGCGTCGACGAGCTCGCCGGCGCCCGGACCAGTGCGGTTGCTGGCGATGAACGCGGTGCCCTGTTGCGTGCGCGGATCGGCCTCGAGCGGGAGCTCCACGCTCCCGTGGGCGGTGGTGACCCGCACGCGGTCCCCTTCCGCGACGCCGAGCGCGTCACGGTCGCGTGGGTGCACCAGCAGGCGCGCGCCGTCCTCGGCGAGACGCGCGAGCGACGGCGAGGCGACGACGACCCGGTCGGATCCGTAGAGGGTGCGGGCGGCCACGAGGCGCAGACTGTACGCGTCGGCGGGCACGCCAGCGGGTGCCGGTGCCCCGGCCGACCAGACCGTCAACGGGATCGGTGGGGCCACCACCTCGGTGGGAGCGAGCTCCGGCTCCGCGACGTTCTGCTCGTCCAGATCTTCGGGCAGCGGCGCTTCGGCGGTCGTCGGGATGGGCTCCCAGGAGACGCCGGCGCTCGTCCCCACACCGAAGGTCAGCTCGTCGATGTGGTCGGCGAGCGGGAGGACCACGCCGTCGCGGGCCCGCTTCACGAGCGCGGCATCGACGCCGACGAAGGCCGGGGCGACGCGGGCGATCTCGTCCTGTACCTCGTCGACGAGCTCGAGGTCGAAGTCGGTGCCCAGGCGCGCCGCGAGCTCGGTGGCCATCCGCCACGGCTCCATCGTCGTGCCCTCGGGCGTCACCTTGCGCCCGAGGCGGGCGACGCGCCCTTCGAGGTTGCTCATGGTGCCGCGCTGCTCGCCCCAGACCGTCGGCGGCAGCAGGACATCCGCGTGGGCGGCGCCGTCGTCGGCGAACGCTCCGACGCAGATGATGCGCTCGGCCTGCTCGATCGCTGCCTGAGCGAGCGCGCGGTCGGGGAAGTCAGCGAGTGGATCGCACCCCAAGAGCACGAGCACCTTGACCGAGCCCGCGACGATCGCGCGCAGGATGCCGGCGGCGTCGAGACCGGGGGCCTCGGGCACCGCGCCCCAGGCCTCGGTGAAGTGGTCGCGCGCGGCGTCGAGCGTGACGCGGCCGGGGAGGAAGCCGGGGGTGAGTCCAAGGTCGAGCGCGCCGTGCACGTTGCCGCGGCGAAGCGCCGAGAGGAACAGGACCTCGGATCCCGAGGCCGCGAGCAGCGACGCGGCGTGCACGGTCGCGTCGACCGACTCCGCGACCGACGGCCGCCCGACGACCACGACGACGGGCCCTTCACGGACCGCGGCGGCGTCGGCGAACTCGTCGATCACCTTCGTGCGGGTCTTGCGACCACTCAGCGCGGTGACCAGCTTGGCGACGACGTCGGCACTCGCACCGGGAAGGTGGCGCAGGACCGTCGTCGCGTAGCGGGACAGGCCCGTCTCGCGCGCGCCGACCTCCACGAGGGGGACACCGAGGTCGACGGCCGCGCGTCGCACGCGGAGCGACAGGACCGGAAGCTCTTCCTTGAGGTCGGCGCCGAGCAGGACGATCGCCTTGGCGCGGTCGAGATCGGCGATCGTGGCTCGGGGCATGCCGAGGACCATCTCGGCCGGAAGCCCGTCGCCGAGCTGCGCGTCGACGTGGTCGGTGCCGATCACACCCTTCGCGAGACGTGCCCACGCATAGGCATCCTCGTTCGTGCCGCGCGCTCCGCCGAGCACCGCGATCGCGCCCGGCCCGTGCTCGTCGCGCACGCGACGGATCGCGGCAGCCGCGGCATCGAGGGCTTCGGGCCACGATGCCTCCGCAAGCGTGTTCCCCTTGCGGATCATCGGCGTACGCACGCGCTCGTCGGAGTGCACCCACTCGTAGCCGTAGCGACCCTTGTCGCACAGCCACCCCTGGTTCACCGGCTCCGAGTCGACCCCGAGGAGTCGGACGATGCGGTTCGAGGTGGAGTCGAGCGAGCCGCGGCAGCCGACGGCGCACGACTGGCACGAGGTCTCGATGGCCTCGAGGTCCCACGGACGGGCCTTGAACCGGTACGGGCGCGCGGTGAGCGCGCCCACCGGGCAGATCTGGACGACGTTGCCCGAGAAGTAGGACGTGAACGGCTCGTCGGGATAGGTGATGACCTCGGTCTGGTCGCCGCGGCCGCCGAAGTCGATGAGCGGGTCGCCCGCGACCTCGGCCGCGAAGCGCGTGCAGCGCCCGCACTGGATGCACCGCTCGCGATCGAGCAGCACGAGGTCGCTGATCGGGATCGGCTTCTCGAAGTGGCGCTTCTCCTCGACGTAGCGCGACTCCCCCGGTCCGAACGCGAGCGTCTGGTCCTGGAGCGGGCATTCGCCGCCGCGGTCGCAGACCGGGCAGTCGAGCGGGTGGTTGATGAGGAGGAACTCGAGGACACCGTCCTGCGCGGTCTTCACCCCGTCGGACTGGGTGTGCACGACCATGCCCTCGACGACCGGCGTGGCGCAGCTGATCTGCAGGCCGCGCATCCCTTCCACTTCGACAAGGCACATCCGGCACATGCCGACCGGCTTCATGCGCTCGTGGTAACAGAACCGCGGGATGTAGGTGCCGTGCTCCTGCGCGACCTTGATGAGCAGCTCGCCCCGCGGCGCCTGCACCTCCTTGCCGTCGATCGTTACGGTTACGACCTCTTGGTCGCCCGCGACCGGGATCGTGTACCGGTGGTCTGACGGCCACTGGCTCATGGGCACCGCGTTGGTGCTCATGCGCTCGCGACCTGGAGCCGGGCGCGCCTGTCGAAGTCGCGCTTGAGTCGGTCGCGGATCTCCGTCCCGAACCAGCGCTCCAGACTCACGACGTGGCTCATGGTCGACGGACCGAGCGCGCAGATGGTGGTCTGGGCGAACGGTGCGTTGAGTCCGGGGACGATGTTGTTCCCGAAGTCGAGCAGGAGGTCGAGGTCGTCGGGTCGGCCGAGGCCGTGCGCCATGCGGTAGAGGACCTTGTCGATCCACCCGGAGCCTTCACGACAGGGCGTGCACTTGCCGCACGACTCGTGGGCGTAGAACTTCGCGAGGCGCCACGAGATGAGGAGCGGATCGACCGTCTCGTCGAACACCATGATCGCGCCTGAGCCGAGCATCGTCTTCAGCTCGCTCGCGCGATCCATGTCGAGCGGCTCGTCGAGGTGCTCCGGCATGAGCCACGGGGCCGACGCCCCACCCGGGATGAAGAACTTCATGGGCTTGCCGTCGCGCACTCCACCCGCGAGACCCTCGATGAGGTCGCGGAAGGTCATGCCCAGCTCGACCTCGTAGTTGCCCGGGCGCTCCACCATCCCGGAGACGGAGAAGATGCGCGTCCCGGTCGACTTGTTGACGCCCAACCCCGCGTACCACTTGCCGCCGCGCCGGATGATGTGCGGGATGGTCGAAATCGTCTCGACGTTGTTCACGACGGTCGGCGCGGCGTAGAGCCCCTGGACCGCAGGGAACGGCGGCTTGATGCGCGACATCGCGCGCTCGCCCTCCAGGCTCGAGAGCAGCCCCGTCTCGTCACCGGCGATGTAACACCCCGCCCCGCGGTGCACGATCAGCTCGAGATCGAAGCCCGACTTCAGGATGTTCTTCCCGAGGAAGCCGTTCGCGTACGCGTCGGCGACTGCCTGCTCCAGCCGCTCCGCCCCGAGCGCGAACTCACCGCGGATGTAGATGAACGCGTGGTGTGCCTGGATCGCGTACGCGGTGATGATCGCGCCCTCAACGATCTGGTGCGGGTCGCGCTCGAGGAGCAAATGGTCCTTGAACGTGGACGGCTCACCCTCGTCGGCGTTGACGGCCAGGTAGCGCGGAAAGACGTCCTTCGGGAGGAAGGACCACTTCTGGCCGGTGCCGAACCCGGCACCACCGCGTCCGCGCAGGCCGGATGCCTGGACCTCTTCGACGATCTTGGCCGGCTCCATGGCCAGCGCCTTCTCGAGCGCCGAGTACGCCTTGTTGTTCTTGCGCGCCGACTCGAACGTCCACGAGTCCTTCTCACGCGTGCGCAGGAACTTGGTGACGATCCGCGTCTCTTCGACGGGCATCAGGTCGCTGCCTTCGTGTTGGTGCCGGACACGGTGCGCGCCACGAGCTCGCCGCGCTTGTACTGCTCGATCACGTCGACCGCCGTCTCCGTCGTGAGCGGACCATGGAACTCGTAGTTCACCTGCAGCACCGGGGCCAGGTCGCACGCAGCGAGGCACTCGACCTCTTCGACGAACACATCGTCGTCGTCGGCGTACTTCCCACGCAGCCCGTCGACGAGGGTCGAGCCCCCGTTCACCAAGCACGACACGTTGGTGCACACCGACACGACGAGCTTCCCGACCGGTTCGCGCTTGAGCATCGTGTAGAAGGAGCACGTCCCGAGGACGAGCGCCGGCGTGAGGTCGAGCATCGCCGCGATCTCTTCCATCGCCTCAGGCGTCACCCAGCCGTCGCGATCCTGTGCGAGGAGCAGCAGCGGGAGCAGTGCGGATCGCGCGTGCGGATAGCGCGAGATCAGCTCCTTCGCCTGGCGTCGGTCGGCGTCGGTGAACGCCATCAGCGATCCACCTCGCCCAGGATCGGGTCGACGCTCGAGATGATCGCGACCGCGTCGGCGATCATCGATCCCTCGGCCATGGGGCCGGCGGCCTGCAGGTTGTAGAACGACGGCCCGCGGATGTGCATCCGTGCCGGCTTCCCGGTTCCATCGGACACGAGATAGCAGCCGATCTCCCCGCGCGGCGACTCGACGGCGCAGTACGTCTCGCCGGGGGGCACCTTGAAGCCCTCGGTGAACAGCTTGAAGTGGTGGATCAGCGCTTCCATCGACTCGTCGATGCGCGCACGCGGGGGCGGCGTGATCTTCGCGTCCTGGAGGCGATAGTCACCGAGCGGCATGCGCTCGACGCACTGCCGCACGATCTTCACCGATTCGTGGATCTCGTTCAGCCGGATCAGGAAACGGTCGTAGCAGTCGCCGTTCTCGGTGTAGACGACGTCGAAGTCGACCTCGTCGTACGCGAGGTACGGCTGGGCCTTGCGGAGGTCCCACGGGAACCCGGTGGAGCGCAGGATCGGCCCACTGATGCTGAGCGCCAACGCCTGCTCGGTGGTGATCACGCCGACACCGATCAGGCGTTCCATCCAGATCGGGTTCTGGGTGAGCAGATCGGAGTACTCGCGGACGCCCTTCTCGACGATCTTGCAGACCTCGAGCGTCGCCGCTTGCCATCCCTCGGGCAGGTCGGCCGCCACGCCGCCGGGTCGGATGAAGTTGTTGTTCATCCGGAGGCCCGTGAACATCTCGATCAGGCGGAGCACCTCTTCGCGCTCGCGCCAGCCATAGATCATCATCGAGAGGGCGCCGATGTCCATGCCGTTCGTCGCCTGGAACAGGAGGTGCGATGCCATTCGGTTGAGCTCGACGAGCAGCATGCGGATCCACACCGCGCGCGTCGGCACCTCGACGTCGAGCAGCTTCTCGACCGCGGACGACCAGACGAGCTCGTTCGACAGCGGGGAGACGTAGTCCATGCGCGTGACGTTCGTCGCGCCTTGGACGTAGGTGAGCTCCTCGGCGGTCTTCTCCATGCCGGTGTGCAGGTAGCCGATCACCGGCTTCACGCGCAGCACTGTCTCGCCGTCGAGCTCGAGCATCACACGCAGCACGCCGTGCGTGGACGGGTGCTGCGGCCCCATGTTGATGATCGTCGTCTCGGACTCGTCGGGCCAGAGGCCTCCGGTGAGGACGAGCTCGTGCTGCGTCGGGCGCATGACCTGCGCGCCCTCGTCGGTCTGCGCCTCCAGCCGGTTCGCGGCCGGGTCACTGGTGATGATCTCTTCGCTCACGCTGATCGCCCCATCCCCGGTTCCCTCATCGTGGGCCCGGGTCTTCCTTGAAGGTGACCGGCACCCGTGCCGGGTAGTCGTCCTTGCGCAGCGGATGACCCTCCCAATCGTCGGGCAACAGGATGCGCGTGAGGTCGGGGTGCCCCTCGAACGAGATCCCCAGCAGGTCGTACGCCTCGCGCTCCGCGAAGTCGACGCCTGGGTACAAGTCGGTGATGCTGGCGATCGTCGTGTCCGACGCCGAGACCTGCGCGATCACGCGGATTCGCCGGTTGCGCGGGTGCGACAGGTAGTTCGCGACCACCTCGAACCGCTCGGGAGCGACGCCCGGGACCTCGAGTCGCGTTGAGTCGTGCGAGTGATCCACGACGGTGACGTCCATGCACTGCGTGAACTGCTGGCCGTCACGGAGGAAGGCCGCGAGGTCGTGCCAGCTCGCGCGCGCCACGTACACGACGGGCTGCCCGTGCGACTCGTGGAACACCGCATCCGCGAACCGCTCGAGCACCGCGGCCGCGACCTCGTCGCCGGGGACGGGCGCGACCTCGGGCTCGTGAATCTCTTCACGAGCCTCGTCGTCGGTCGGCGCAACGTCGGGCATGGTTCCGTGATCCTCGCGGGGTCAGGCGGGGGCGTTGACGGGCTGGACGTGCGACGGCGTGCCGTCGATCTGGTCGACCCGGATGCCGGCACCACGCCCCTCCCCACGGCGGCGCATGATCTCGCCCGAACGAACCTGCTCGTGCAGGGTGAGGATGCCGTGCAGCAGGGTCTCGGGTCCCGGAGGACACCCGGGCACGTAGACGTCGACCGGCACGATCTGATCGACGCCCTGCACGATGGCGTAGTTGTTGAACATCCCGCCGCTGCTCGCGCACACGCCCATCGAGATCACCCATTTGGGCTCGACCATCTGGTCGTAGACCTGACGGAGCACCGGCGCCATCTTCTGGCTGACGCGGCCGGCCACGATCATGAGGTCGGCCTGGCGCGGGCTGGCGCGAAAGACCTCCATCCCGAACCGGGCCTGGTCGTAGTTCGCGGCACCGGTGGCCATCATCTCGATCGCGCAGCACGCGAGTCCGAAGGTGGCGGGCCACATCGAGTTGCGCCGGGCCCACTTCACCAGATCTTCGAGTCGACCGGTCAGGAAGTTGTGGGGGATCTGCTCCATGCCCATCGCTATGCGACCTGCTCTGCGTCGTCTGCCTCAGTGTTCGGGAGCAGGGCGTTCGGATCCATGCCGTCACGACCGGGGCGACCGACCGCGTGCAGGACGCGCGCGGGCATCTGCGACGCGACCTGCCGCACCGGACCCCACGACACCGCGCCGGTGGAGAGCACGTAGGCGAACGGCACGAGGAGCACGAGGAGGAAGACGCCCATCACGATCAGCCCGTAGCCGCCGAGGTCGCGCAGGATCGTGGTGAACGGGTACAGGAAGATGATCTCGACGTCGAGGACGATGAACGCCATCGCGACCAGGTAGAACTTCACCGGGAAGCGCTCGACGTTCTCGACCTCGGGAACGATGCCGGACTCGTACGGCGCCTGCTTCGCGTTCGTCGGCCGGCGCGGACCGAGCAGCCGAGACGCCACGAACGACAGCGCGGCAAAGAGGATCACCAGCACGACCATCGAGAAGATCGGCAGGTACTGCTCCACGCGCTCCCCTCTCGGCCAGGCTGCGCTGCGCAGGCTATCCGAGGCGCCCGCTGCACAGGCAAGGCAGGCGAGGCCTCGTACCGCTCAGCGCCACCACGGGGTGTCGGCCGTCTCGGCGAGCGAGGCGACCCCCGGCTTCGCCCGGACCAGCGCGACGTGGACCAGGCGCATCCACTCCCAGGCCCAGAGCGCGCCGAGTGCTGCAGCACCCGGCCCCTTCCCGCCCCACGCGACGACCGCCTCCACCGCGACGTCCCGAACCGCGACCGGCGGATCGTCCTCGAGCTTCGGGGGATCGTTCCCCGCGGCGATCGCGCCCCCGTCGGCGCGCAGGACGTCGCAGAGCACCGTGCACTCGTGCTGCAGGGCCTCGCGGACGTCGGGCCGCTCGACGACGAAGCCCAGGTCGGCCTGGCCGACCATCAGCTCCGCAACTCCGCGCACGCGGCGCGCGCTCACTGCGACGTCGGCGATGTGCTGGACCTGCGCCGGACGCATCCCGGGTTCGGTCCCGAGCTGGTCGAAAGCCTCGACCGCGCGCAAGCCGGCTTCGACGGCGCGCGTGCGCGCCGCCACCGTGTCGGCGCGGCCACCGACGATGTTGCTCATCGCGCGCCCCAGGAAGTCGGCGTCGGTCCGGCACTGATCGGCCAGCGCGCCGCGCAGCATCCCGCGCGCGCCCCGCGGCCACAGGAGGATCCCCACCACCACGCTGACGGCCGCGCCGATCGCGATGTCCTGCACGCGAGCGACACCGGTTGTGATCCCTTCGGGCTCGAGGATGTTGAAGAGCACGACCACGAACGCGGTGAAGGAAGCCTGTCCGATGAGGAAGGAGATCGCGGTCGGCGCGTAGGCCGCGAGGAACACGGTGATCGGTAGGAAGATCCAGAGCACCGTGGTGTCGCCACCGAAGAGGATCACGCCCGGCGTGATGACGCAGAACCCGAGCAACGTCCCACCGATGGCCTCGAACGCGGTGCGACCGGTCGCAAGCGCGTTGGAGCGGAGCACCGAGAGCGTGCCGAGCACGACCCAGAAGCCGTGGTCGACGCCCGTGAGTCCGGCGACGAACACCGCCAGACCGAGACCGATGCCCGCCCGAGCCGCGTCCGCGAAGCGCGCTGAGCGCACCAGGCTGTGCGCGCGGAGCAGGTACGTGATTCGCTCCCGCAGGCTCCCGAACGCAACCACCGGTGTGTGCAATGCACTGACGACGTTCGAGACGGCCGCGCTCCCGCCGCGCGCGATGGTCGCGTCGGCGGCGATCCCGAGCGCGAGGTACGAGGTGATCCGCGTCCAGAAGATCCCCTCGAGATCGGCGACCACCGATTCCGGGTCCTCCCCCGCCTCCAGATGGGCGGCGGTCCAGTCGGCGAGCGCGGCGAGCTGCTCGGCACGTGCCGTCTCGAGGCTCAAGAAGTCGGGGGGCCGTCCGGTGCCGACGAGCACGTCGGCCGCGGCGTCGAGCACTCCTGCCGTGACATCGCAGAGGCGGAGGCAGTCACCGAGGTCGCGTGCCGCGGCGATCGTCTCCTCGGTCGCGTCCTCGGTGACGAGCGTGACCAGACGCTCGGCACCCTCGACCAGCGCGATGAGTGCTCGATCGCGCACCGCCGGTCCCGAGGGGCGCAGCGTCGCGGTGTCGAGCGTGGTGCGCATCGTGTCGACCGCGGCGAGGGCAACCGAGCGCGCCGTGTTCGGATCGCCGTCTTCGTCCCAGTACGCGCGCACGAGCCCCGCCGCCGCGTGGACCGCCTCGGCGATCCGGTCACGCAGCTCGTCACGTTCGTAGACGGGCCAGAGCACGAGCGCCGAGACCGTCGCGACGATCCCGCCGAGGACCCAACCGATGACTCGTGGCTGGAGGTCGGCGAGGGGATCGGGGACGGTGGCCGCCAGGACGTACGAGAGCGTGACCGCGCTCGCGCCGGCGGCCCACGCGCCACCGAACACACCCAGGAAGCGAATCGTGAAACCGACGATCACCATCAGGACCGCGGCCAGCAGGAACTCCTGGGACACAGCCGTGCCGAGCGACACCAGGGCCGCTCCGACGAGCGTCGCGATGAGGTAGGCGACGAGCCGCTCGCGCGTCGAGCCACCGAAGTCGGCGAAGACGAGGAGGGCGAAGCAGCCGAACGCCCCGAACAGCGCGGCGAACGGGTCGTCGGCCACGTAGAGCATCACCGCGTAGAGCGACGGCATGACGATCGCGACGCGCAGCGCCTTGCGCAGGGAGGGATGCACCGCGTCAGTCTCGCGGGCGTGACGCCCCGCGTCGCCGAATCAGGGCTCAGGGGCGATGGCGACCATCGCGGCCACCATCTTGTAGGCGACCTCCGCCGGACCGAGCTCGTCGGGACGGAGCAGGTTCGCCATGATCCGCAGCACCCACTCCATCAGCGTCCGGCTCTGGAACCCGACGCGCGTGAGCTCGCGCATCACGGCCGGGTTGCCGATGACGCGCACGAACGCCCGCGCCACCTTGAAGTAGAGGGCGTAGGTCTCCTGGAGGCGCGCGTCGTAGCCACGGAGCGCCAGGCCGTCGCCGGTCCGGAGCGCCTCGTCGAGCGCCTCGGCCGCGAAGCGACCCGTCTCGTACGCGACCGAGATCCCCTCGCCGTTGAAGGGGTTGATGGAGCCCGCCGCGTCGCCGACGCTGAGCCAGGTGGGACCGCTCGCGGGCTTCACCGAGAGCCCGGTCGGGAGCTTGCCGCCGGTGGGGGCCCCGCACGCGGTCTCCGGTGAGATGCCCCAGTACGAGGGTGCGGTCTCGCAGAAGGCGTCCATGAGCTGGCTGGTGTTGATGTCCTTCCAGCCCGAGAAGGTCGAGAGCAGGCCGACGCCCACGTTGATCGTTCCGTCTCCCACCGGGAACACCCAGGCGTACCCGGGGAGGTGCTTGCCGTGGCGATCGCTGATGTCGAGGTGGCTCTCGATCCACGGGTCGTCGTGACGGGGACTGGTGAAGTACCCACGCACCGCCATCCCCAACGGGTAGGTCCGGTCACGAGCCGCGCCCAGCGCCCGCCCGAAGCGAGAGTTCGACCCGTCGGCCACGACGACGTAGCGGGCCCGAACCTCTTCCTGGGTGCCCGTCTCCTTGTGCGAGATCACCGCGCCCACGACCAGCCCGCCATCCACGATCGGGGCGACCGCCTCGGCCGCAGGCCACAGCGTGGCGCCGGCCTTCACGGCCTGGTCGGCCACCATCTCGTCGAGATCGCGCCGGCGGACGACGTAGCCGTAGCTCGGGAACACCGGGTGGTCAGGCCACTCGAGCTCGAGGGTCACGCCCCCGGCGATGGAGCGCAGCCCCTCGTACCGCAGGTGGTCGGAGGCGAGCCGCTCACCGAGCCCCATGTCCTCGAGCTGGTGGACGGCCCGCGGCGTGAGCCCGTCGCCACAGGTCTTCTCCCGAGGGAACCGCTTCTTCTCGACGACGAGCACTCGGTGTCCGGCCTCGGCGAGCCAGTACGCCGTCGCCGCACCCGACGGACCGCCGCCGACGACCAGCACGTCCCACCTCTCAACGGGGTGGCTCCCCGCCGTGTGGCCGGGCTCCGGGAGGGACTGGCTCATGGGTTCATGCTGGCAGACGCGCCGAAGCCCTCGCGCACCGGCACGGGTCCGGCGGGCACGAAAAGATCCCCGAACCCTGAATATGCCGATCCCACAAGTAGCGTGATAGGAAACGCCTCGCGCTCGGGGCGCCGGCGCGCGACGGGGAGGGACGCCGGACAATGCCCAACCTGCTGCCGAACTGGACCCTGACGTTGCCATGGGACCTTGGCGACTTCAACACTCGTGAGGCTGGCCGCCTCATCTGGGCCGTCGTGCTCCTCATCATCGGGATCATGATCGTCGTGGCGCTCATCAAACCGCCGAAGCTCACGCGCCCGTTCCCGACGAGTGTCGGGGTCGCGATCTTCCCGGCGATCATCATCGCCACGCTCCTGCTCGGGAAGCTGATCCCCTCGCTCCAGCGCACGATCATCCTGCTCGGGATGTTGGCGGTCGTCGCGCACATGTTCCTGATGATCGCGTCGCGCAAGCCGCGCGACCCGGAGCAGGTCGTCACCTGGTCGGAGGCGGTCGCCGGCGCGGTCGCCGTCTTCGCGCTCCTCGGAGTCGGCTACGCCATCGTCCCGCACGAGTTCCTCACGTTCGCGAACGCGGACCTCGAGTGGGGCGACAGCACGAAGTTCGTGTTCCAGTCGGGCCACGAGATCCTGGGATTCCTCCCGGTCAACTGGCCGTTCAGCCTGGACTTCCCGGCACTGCGCGACACCGCGGTCACGATGATCTACGTCGTGCTGCTCGGCCTGAACCTCAAGCTCTGGGTCATGTGGCAGGAGCGGCACAAGGTCGCCGACGCCACGAGCGACGACACGCCGCCCAAGCGCTCGCGCTTCGGCCGGCCGCTCCGCAAGACCGCGCCCGAGGCTCCGGTGGAAGCACCGGAAGCGGCGCCCGTGGCCGCCACCGCGACCGCGTCCGCCGAAGGCGCCTGAGGTGGCACGCACCGACGCAAACCCGCCGATGCCGGACTTCGCGACGGACTACGTGTTGCAGGAGGTCGACCCGGCGTACCTGACGCAGTCGGTCAAGCCGAAGCAGTTCCTCCACATCGACCAGGCCGAGTGCATCCTCTGCGAGGGCTGCGTCGACATCTGCCCGTGGAAGTGCATCCACATGGTGTCGGTGGATGCGATCGCCGAGGCGGTCTCGACGGAGCAGCCGGGCGACGATCCGCACGACAACGTCGCCTTCATCGTCGACGAGGACGTCTGCACCCGGTGTGCCCTCTGCGTCGACCGGTGCCCGACCGGTGTGATCATCCTCGGGAAGATCAGCCCCGACATCGCAAATGGTGACCCCCACGTTCGGACGAACCGGCACGGCTACTCGTACGGTGTGCGGTTCTAGGCAAGAGATCTGACAGGAGCAGGGTTCGTGGCCAACGGGAACGGCAACGGCACCAACGGGAGCGGCGGCAGCAAGGTGAGCGCCGCCCTCGACAAGACCGACGAGAAGATCCGCGGGTCCCAAGCATGGAACTCGATCTTCCGACCCGGTTCCGTCTATCGACGCGGGTACACGGACAGTCCCCGCAACCGGTCCTACGTGATCATGAACAACGTGCTGTACCACCTGCACCCGGTGAAGGTGAAGCGGCACGCGGTCAAGGTCTCGTACACGCTCTGCCTCGGCGGACTGAGCTTCTTCCTCTTCATCCTGCTCACCGTGACCGGCATCTTCCTGATGTTCTTCTACCGACCCACCGCGGCGTCGGCGTGGAACGACATCAAGACGCTCGAGACCGCGGTGACGTTCGGCTCGCTCGTGCGCAACATGCACCGCTGGGCAGCCCACCTGATGGTGCTGTCGGTGTTCCTGCACATGTGCCGCGTCTTCTACCACGGGGCCTACAAGGCGCCGCGTGAGTTCAACTGGGTCATCGGCGTGATCCTGCTGACGCTGACCCTCCTCCTCTCCTTCACCGGCTACCTGCTCCCGTGGGACCAGCTGGCCCTGTGGGCGGTCACGGTCGGGACGAACATGATGGGGTACACCCCTGTGTTCGGCTCGAGCGTGAAATACGTGCTGCTCGGCTCCAAAGAGATCGGGAACGACACGCTGCTGCGGTGGTACGTGCTGCACGTGCTCTTGTTCCCGTTCGTCATCGTCATCTTCATGGCGGTGCACTTCTGGCGCGTCCGCAAGGACGGCGGCATCTCCGGTCCTCTGTAACGAACTTCGGAAGGAACGTTCATGGCCGAAGTCCCCGAACATCTCCTGAAGCGCTCGCAAGAGCGCCGCAAGGCGCTCGGCCTCCCCGCTGAAGACGGCGGCGAGGCAGAAGCGCCAGCAGCTGCTGCCGACGCGGGCGGCGGCTCCGGCGCGGGCGACACCCCGCCACCGGCCACCGGCGGCGGCGGAGATGCGGCCGGCGGAGATGCAGGCGGCGGCAGCGACGCGTCGGGGAACGGTGACGAGAGCGGCGGCGGCGACAAGGGCGGCGTCCCCGCGCACCTGCTCGAGCGCTCGAAGAAGCGGAAGGCCGCGCTCGCCGGCGGCGAGGCGGGCGGTGCCGCCGCGGCCTCCGGCGGTGGTGGCACGGCGACCGCGGTGGCCGCACCCCCCACCCCCGGAGCGACCGGCCCCGGTGGCCACACGCAGCGACTGCTCACGGTCGTCAAGTCCGGTTCGATCCAGCAGACCCGGGCCGAGGCCCAGGACAAGGTGCACACCTGGCCGCACCTCGTGGTCGTCGAGTTCGCCTCGATGCTCATCCTGCTCGCCGGCGTGACGATCTTCTCGGCGCTGGTACGAGCGCCGCTGCTCGGGCTCGCCGACTTCAACAAGACGCCGAACCCGTCGAAGGCACCGTGGTACTTCCTGGGCCTCCAGGAGCTGCTCACGATGTTCCACCCGATGGTCGCCGGCGTCACCATCCCCGGTGTCGGCCTCGGGCTCCTTGCCCTTGCGCCCTACATCGACAAGAACCAGTCGGTGAAGCCCACGGACCGGAAGTTCGCGATCGCGATCTTCACGATCTTCATCATGATGTGGTCCGTGCTCGTGATCATCGGTTCGTTCTTCCGGGGGCCCGGGTTCAACTTCGTGTTCCCTTGGAACGATGGCATCTTCTTCGAGCTGTAAGGAGCGCACGTGGCTCTGATCGTTATCGGCGTCATCGTCCTGCTCGTACTCGCGGCCGTGGTGCTCCTCGGCACCGCGCGGGCGCGCGCGGGCACGGGGCGCCTCAGCCGCGAGACGCGGCGGGCCGACGCATCGGCACCGTCGGCGGCCGCGTCGACCCCTGAAGGGGACGTCGTGCCGGAGTCCGACAGCGACGCCCGCGACCGCGCGGACGAGTCACGTCGCGCGATCGGCGGTGGCAGCAACCTGCCGGTCGCCGCGGGGGACCGGTCCCCGGTCCGCTACGAGCCCATCGACGAGGACGAGCTCGGTGTCACCCGTCGTCAGTTCTTCAACCGGGGGATCCTCGCCGGTCTCGGGCTCGCGGTCGCCGGATTCGGCGGCGCCGCACTCGCCTTCCTCTGGCCGTCGGGCGCGAGCGGCTTCGGCGGCAAGATCAACGTCGGGAGCGTCGCCGACGTGCAGAAGGCGATCACGGCGAAGCAGCCCTTCTACAACGCGTCGGCGAAGGTGTACATCCAGCCGTTCCCCCAGCAGGACGTGAAGAAGGCCCAGAAGGTCTACGCCTCGACGATCACCGCCGGGATGGCGCAGGGCTACGTCGCCCTGTACCAGAAGTGCGTGCACCTCGGCTGCCGCGTCCCGTGGTGCCAGACCTCGCAGTGGTTCGAGTGCCCGTGCCACGGCTCGAAGTACAACCGCGTCGGCGAGAAGCGCGGCGGGCCTGCCCCGCGCGGCCTCGACCGCTTCGTGCTGAGCGTGTCGGGCGGATCGATCATCGTCGACACCGGCGCGATCATCCAGGGCCCGCCGATCGGCACGGACACGACCGGCCAGGGCCAAGAGGGTGCGCCGTGCGTCTGAGTCCCCCCTCGGTCCGGCCCACGCCGGCAATCGGAGCCAGCGCGCAGAGGGCCAGCGCGCAGCGAGCCAATATGCAAAGAGTAGGAGTGACGCACCCGTGAGCTTCCGCACCACGTTGATCGTGCTGAACATCCTGGCCTTCGCGGTCATCGCCGGGGTGGTCATCTGGCGCGTCTTCAGCCTCAGGCGCGACCGCGAGAAGTCACCCGCCAACCTCACGAAGTTCCTCGAGGACGAAGACCTCGAGGGTCGCCGACTCGAGCGCGTGCTCGGATGGTCGCTGCTCTTCGTGCTCGTGATCGCGATCGCGCTTCCCGTGTACTTCCTGGTCGAGCCGAGCCGGCAGGTCGCAGCCAAGGACGGGTTCCTCACCCGGTCCGAGGCCCGTGGCGCGGTGCTCTTCGCGAACAACCAGAGCCTGGCGTACGACTCGACCAAGTCGCTGCTCTGCGCCAACTGCCACGGCCTCAAAGGCGAAGGTGGTGCCGCCCCGTTCGTGCTCCAGCCCGAGAGCGACCTCTGCATCGAGGAGCAGAACAAGGGGAACCCCAACGTCCCCGAGTGCCTGCCCCAGCAGGTCTCCTGGCAAGCGCCCGCGCTCAACACCGTGCTCCTGCGATTCACGAGAGCCCAGGTGCGTCACATCTTGAACTACGGGAGACCGGGTTCACCCATGCCCGCGTGGGGCATCGTCAGCGGCAAGGGCGTGCTGAACGCACAGAGCATCGACGACCTCGTCAACTACCTCGCGAGCCTCCAGATCGACTCGACGAAGGCCAAGGCGATCTCGAAGCAGGCAGTCGGTGAGTACCGCGGCGGCGGCAAGCAGCTCGTGTCGCAGCAGCAGACCGCCCTCAGCACCGCTCAGTCAGACGTCGCGAAGGCGCAAGCCGACCCGACGACGACGCCGGTCGGACTCGCGCAGGCCGAGGCGGTGGTCGTCACGGCGCAGGCCCAGCTCGACGCGGCGATCAAGTACAACGACGAGGTGCAGGGACTCAGCGACGGGGCGGTGCTGTTCCGCCTCAACTGCGCTCGGTGCCACACGAAGGGTTGGTCGTACTACGACCCCACCGACCTGAAGCTCCCGCCGCCGCCTCCTCAAGGCAGCGGCGCGTACGGACCGAGCCTGCGGGACGGATCGACCTTGCTGCAGTTCCCGGGCAAGGCCGGCGCTCAGCAGCAGTTCGACTGGGTCGCGGTCGGCGTGCCGGAGAACCAGCAGTACGGCGTGCGTGGCATCTCCTCGGGACGCATGCCGCACTTCGCCAACCAGCTCAACGACACCGAGATCCAGGCGATCGTCGACTACGAGCGCAGCCTCTAAGCGCGGAAGGGAACGACGACCGTGAGCTCCGTCCTCGCAGCCGAACTGATCCAGAAGTCGATCTGGTACCCGACCATCCTCGGGTTCCTCGTCGTCATCTTCGCGATCCTGCTGTTCATGGGGTCCATCTACCTCCTGCTCTCCACCAACGTCGGGGTCCGTGTCGGATTCCTCGTCGTGTTCACGTCGCTGATGGGCTTCATGGTCGTGCTCACGTCGCTGTGGCTGGTGACCGCGTCGCCGCTCAACACGCTGAAGGGCCGCATCCCGTCCTGGAAGCCGGTCGAGCAGACCGCCAACCTGCAGCAGGCCAAGACCCAAGAGGTGCGCGACATCCAGGCCCAGGGTCGCAAGGTCAACGCGATCGAGGCGTCGAACGTCAAGGCGGCAGCCGACGAGAACCTGATCCAGGTCCAGGCGCTCCCCAGCGAGGCCCAGGTCGCGCAGCAAGCGTTCGCGCGGTTCCAGGCGGTCACCGAGTACAAGGTGCTCAACACGTATGAGATCGGTGGCAGCAAGCCGAACCCGCTGAACCTCGAGCTCTCGCACACGCCGCTCTACGCGGTGATCGAATACTGCGAGGTCGTCGACCCGACCACCCTCGTCCCGTTCGGGATCGCGCCACCGCCGGCCGAGTGCAAGGCCGGCTCCGACAAGAGTGGCTTCCTCGTCCTCAAGCGCGACCTCGGGTCGTTGCGGGTGCCGCCGTTCGTCGCGTGGATCTCGTCGATCCTGCTGTTCATCCTGGGGCTCCTCCTGCTGCACTGGCGTGAGAAGGACGAGCAGGCCGCGAAGGAGCGGGACGAAGCCAAGTCGGACGCCGGTACCCCCGTGCCGGTGAACGCGTGAGGAGCGACACGATGCGAACGTTCCGCAGGATCCTTCTCGGCACCGCCCTCCTGGTCACGATGCTCGCCGGCCTGGCTACGCCGGCCGGCGCCCAGCAGCTCGTTGACGCCGGCAAGGAGGGTGACGGCTCGGGTGGTCTGGCCTTCGTGTTGATGGCCCTCCTCGTGATGCTCATCTGGGCCGCGCTCTTCTTCATGGACCGCGTGCGGCGCCGCCGCGAGGAGACCTCTCCTGCCGAGTAGGTCCCGCCGAGTAAGTCCCGCGGAGTAAGCCCGGCGGAGGGTAGACCCGGCGGGGGTGGGTCAGAACACCCGCACGTCGCCGTAGGCTCCGCCCATGGGCGGAGCGTGCACACGGGTGGTGTTCCTCGTGCTCGACGGCATGCCGGCGCCGGCAGTCGCCGCGAACGTCACCCCGATGCTCGACGCCTGGTGCGCTGCATCCGGCACCACTCCGCACTCGGTGCCGTCCGTCCTGCCCGCGTCGACCTACCCGAACCACGCGACGTTCGTCACCGGTGTCGCGCCCGCGGTGCACGGCATCCTCGGCAACCACGTCCTCGGCGCTGACGGACGATTCCGTGCTGCGCGCGAGATCGGCCCCGGCGTGCCGACGATCTTCGACGCTGCGAACGCAGCGGGGCGCACCAGCGCGCTGGTTGTCGGTGACCAGGACCTCGTCGGGGTGATGGGTGGGACCCGCGCGGGTTCGCACTGGCCACCCGACGGCGCGGTGCCGACCGGCGCGGCGACGGATGCCCACGGCTACCTCGACGACGACGTCACGCTCCCGATGCTGCTGGCCGCGATCGCGTCCGACGTCGACCTCGTCGTCGGGCATCTGAACGCGCCCGACACCGCAGGGCACGTGCACGGTCCTGGATCCCGGACCGCCCAGGCCACGTACCTCGCGACCGATGCCCGGCTCGAGGCCGTGCGTGCCGCGGTCGCAGCGCGCCGTGACGAGAGCGTCGTGATCGTGGTGAGCGACCACGCGACCGAGGCGATCGAGATCGCCGAGCCGATCGACCTCACCGCGGCGCTCGAGGGGAGCGGACTCGCCTGGTTCCCCGAGGGCAGTGCCGCACTCGTCTACGGCGACCGGCCGGACGTCGAAGCAGTGCTCGGGGACATCGCAGAGATCGAGGGCTCCGCCGAGGTCGCGCCCGGCGTTCGGATCGTCTGGGGTGCACCCGGGCACTGGATGTGCTTCGCCGGGATCGACGCCGAGCCCGGCATGCACGGCAGCCCGCGGACCGCGGTGCAGCTCGCCGCCGTCGTCGGGACGCACTCGGCCGTACACGAGATCGACGGCCGGGTCGGTACCGCCGGGTTCGACGCCACGTCCTGGGCCGCCGAGATGTCCCGCCTCCTCGCCCTCCCCTGAAGATCTCTCAAGGGGTTTTGGCGTCGCTGAGCCGCTGTCAGGCGGGTGTTGTCGACGCCAAAACTTCTCTCGCGGCCGTGATCGTGCGGTCGATCTCGGCGTCGGTGTGGGCCAGGCTCGGGAAGAGGGACTCGAACGCACTGGGTGCGAAGAAGATCCCGCGCTCCAGCATGCCGTGGAAGAACGCTGCGTACCGCGTCGCGTCGGCGGTCGCCGCGTCGTCGTAGTCGTGCACCGCATGGTCGGTGAAGAACAGGCCGTCGATCGTGAACGCACGCGGCAGCTGCGCGGCGACGTTCGCGTCGGCGCATGCCGCGGCGAGGCCGTCGGACAGCCGCGTGGCGAGACGTTCGAGCTCGACATACGAGTCGTCGTCGAGCTGGGCCAGGACCGCGAGCCCGGCGGCAGTCGCGAGCGGGTTCCCTGCCAACGTGCCTGCCTGGTACACGGGCCCGACCGGCGCCAGCTCGTCCATCAGTGCGCTCGGTCCGCCGACGGCCGCGAGCGGCAGGCCGCCACCGACGACCTTGCCGAAGATCGAGAGGTCGGGCGTCATCCCGAAGCGGACCTGCGCGCCGCCGAGACCGACCCGGAACCCGGTGATCACCTCGTCGAACACGAGCAGCACGCCGTGTTCCGTGCATCGGACGCGCAGGTGCTCGAGGAACCCGTCGACCGGGGGGACGAGACCCATGTTCGCGGCGACCGGTTCGACGAGCACCGCCGCGAGCTCGGATCCATGGTCAGCGAACGCGGCGTCGAGCGCGGCGACGTCGTTGTACGGCGCGACGAGGGTGTCGGCGACCGCGCCCGGCGTCACGCCGGCTGAACCGGGCAAGCCCAGCGTCGCGACCCCACTCCCGGCCGCGACGAGCAGCGCGTCCAGGTGTCCGTGGTAGCAACCGGCGAACTTCAGCACCTTGGGCCGTCCGGTCGCGCCGCGCGCGAGACGAACCGCGGTCATCGCCGCCTCGGTGCCGGAGGAGACGAGCCGCACCTTCTCGACGGAGGGCACGCGATCCGCGATCGCCTCGGCCAGCTCGACCTCGCGCAGCGTGGGCGCACCGTAGGACGTGCCATCCGCCGCGGCCCGCTGGATCGCGTCGACCACCTTGGGATGCGCGTGCCCGAGGATGGAGGCACCCCACGACTGGACGTAGTCGAGGTACTCGCGGCCGTCTTCGTCCCAGAGCCGCGCGCCCTCGGCGCGTCGGACGAAGAACGGCTCACCACCCACCGAGCCGAACGAGCGGACGGGTGACGAGACCCCGCCCGGGATCCGGGCGAGTGCGCGCGTGAAGTTCGGACTGGTCATGCGAGGCCCATCACTGGAGGCGCTCGGCGACCTCTCGAGCGAAGTAGGTGAGGATGAAGTCGGCACCGGCCCGCTTGATCGCGGTGAGGTGCTCGAGCGCAACCGCGTCGCCGTCGAGCCAGCCTTGTTCCGCCGCCGCTTTCACCATCGCGTACTCGCCGCTCACGTGGTACGCCGCAACCGGGAGGGCGAACGCGCTGCGGAGCTCGCTGATGACGTCGAGGTACGCGAGCGCCGGCTTCACCATCACCATGTCGGCGCCCTCGTCGACGTCGAGCGCCGTCTCGGCGACTGCTTCCCGCGCGTTCGGAGGGTCCATCTGGTACCCCCGCCGGTCGCCCGACTCCGGCGCGCACTCGGCCGCGTCGCGGAACGGTCCGTAGAGCGCGGACGCGTACTTCGCCGAGTAGGCGAGGATCGCCACGTCAAGGTGGCCCGCGGTGTCGAGCGCGGACCGGATCGCCCCGACCTGCCCGTCCATCATCCCTGACGGTGCCACCACGTCGACGCCGGCGTCGGCCTGGGCGATCGCGATCGACGCGTACCGCTCGAGCGTCTCGTCGTTCCGGACCTCGCCCGTGTGGTCGAGGATCCCGCAGTGCCCATGGTCGGTGTACTCGTCGAGGCACGCGTCGGCCATCAGGACGAGGTCGTCACCGACCTCGTCGCGCAGCGAGCGCAGCGCCACCTGCACCACGCCGTCGGGGGCGTCGGCGCCCGAGCCCCGCTCGTCCTTGAGCTGCGGGATCCCGAAGAGGATCACCGCCGGGATGCCGAGATCCGCGAGGGCGCGCACCTCCTTGCGGAGGCTCTCCTGCGTGTGCTGGACGACGCCGGGCATGGAGGCAATGGATGCGGGGGTGTCGATGCCCTCCTTGACGAAGAGCGGCGCCACGAGGTCGTCGACCGACAGCCGGGACTCCGCCACGAGGCGGCGCAGCGCCGGGGTACGGCGGAGCCGACGGGGCCGCTGCTCGGGGAACGCCATGGCACCAATGGTAGGGGCCGTCGCCCGCCCGCCGTTCCGCCGAGCCGGGTCCCGGCGCTCAGCCCACCCAGGTGTACGTGTACGTGCAGGTCACCGAGGCACCAGCCTTGACAGTCACCGTCATGTTGGTGGTCCCGGCTCCCGCGGACTGACCGTTCGAGCAGGAGACCGACGTCGGGAGATGGCCGGAGACGTTCGCCGGGTTCTGCACCACGTACGAGCCGGGGACGAGACCCGACGTCGTTCGGGAGTCGGGAGTCGGCGTCGCCGATGCGTCGTCGAGGGTGAAGGGCGCGATCGGGGTGGGGCCCGTCACCGTGAACGTCGCTCCGGGCACGACGTCCTGGGCGAGGCCCACGACGCGCACGGTGAGCGTCGAGGACTCGGCGATGCGTTGGATCCGGTCGTTCCCGCGATCGGCAACGTAGAGCACGTCGAAGGTGTCCGGCGCGGCGATCTCGGGGTTGTTGAACTGCAGCGGACCGGACCCGGACGTGCCGAAGGACCCGAGGAGCGTCCCCGCCGTGGAGTAGACGTTGATCTTGTTGCTGCCGCCTCCGGCATACAGACGATTCTGGCTGTCGATGGTCAGCCCGGGCGCACCACCGGTGCTCCCCTGGATCCCGAAGCTTCCGGTCGCGACCCCCTGCGAGTCCCACTTGACGATGGCCAGACTCAAGAGGTCCGGCGTCACCAGCGCGTAGACGTTCCGCGCCGAGTCGACCGTCACGGCTCCCGTCCCTTGCGAGCCGACGCTGGCGGGCGGGGTGAGCGTCCGGACATACGCGCCCGCCGCGGAGAAGACCTGGACCGACGGCTTGCCCACACCACTCGCGACGTAGACGTTCCCTGAGGTGTCGAGATCGACGTCGAGGGCGGTCGAGAAGGCGCCGGGTTGACCCGGCGCGGGCGTCGGCACCACGAGCAGCTGGACACCGGTGGAGCTGAACTTCACGAGCCGCTGATTCCCGGTGTCGGCGACCCACACCACGTTGCTCCCGGCCGCGACGCCCCCCGGGCTCGACAGCGACGTGCAGCCCTTACAGCCCTTCGTCCAGGACGACACGAACGCGCCGGTCGTGGTGAAGCGCTGGACCTTCCCCAGCATCTGGTCGACCACGAAGACGTTGCCGCTCGGGTCCACGCTCACATCGGACGGGTCCTGGAACTGCCCGCTTCCCGAGCCCGTGGTCCCCCACTGGCCGAGAGCGAGGTAGGGCTGGAGCGCCACCGCCGTGGTCGCCGCCGAGACCAGGCCCACCAGGGCCAGGAGCAGGACGAACATTCTCTTCGGGCGCATGGCGCAAGCCTCCGGGGTCGGGTCGGACCCCGGAATCGTGAACCGGAACACCGGTCGAGACATCCGTGCACGCACGGAGATCCGATCCGAACGCGCGTCAGGAGCGTGACAACGCCTGCGCCACTGCGGCGACCAGTCCGACGATCGTGTGGGGGTCGGCCTCGGCGTCGACCCGCAACCCGCGCTCTCGGGCCGTCGTCGACGTCACGGGGCCGATCGACACGACGACTGCCTGCGGCTCGGGGACCCTACCCAACGCTTCGACGAAGCTGGTGACCGTGGAGGATGAGATGAACGTCCAGGCATCGACGTCTCCGGAGCGGATCCGATCGAGGATCGCAGCGTCGGGTTCGGCGCGGACGGTGCGGTAGACGGGGAGCACATCCACGGTGTGGCCGCGCTCACCCAGCCCCTCCGGGAGGACGTCGCGTGCCTCCTCCGGCCGTACGACGAGCACACGCTCACCCGGCGTCCCCGGCGCCGGGAAGGCGTCCAGCAGGGATTCCGCGACGAACCGGTCGGGCACGAGGTCGGGCCGCAGACCCCGAGCCTCGAGTGCGTCAGCCGTGCCCGGCCCGATCGCTGCGAGCCGCAACCCGCCGAGGGCGCGGGCATCGAGGCCCGCGGCGTCGAGGCCTCGTTCGAAGAACGCGCGAACGCCGTTCGCCGACGTGAACACCAGCCATGCATACCGGTGGAGGCGCGGGAACGCGAACGCGATCGGCTCCACCCGGATCGCGGGGAGCTCCAGCACCTCGGCACCGAGGGCTTCGAGCTGCACGCGCAGCTCGCTCGCCTGCTCGCGGGCGCGGGTGACGACGATGCGCCGGCCGAACAGCGGACGCGTCTCGAACCACGCAAGATCGAGTGCCGCGACCTCGCCGACGACGATGGCCGACGGCGCTCGCACACCAGCATCGGCGACGGTCGCGAGCGTCGCCCGCACCGTGCGCTGGTCGGGACGCGTCCCGTTGCGGACCGCGGCGACCGGCGTCTCGGGCGAGCGTCCTCCGGCGATGAGCCGCGCCGCGATGTCGGAGAGGTGCGCGGCACCCATGAGGATCACGAGGGTCCCGCCGACGCGCGCAAGGGCCTCCCACTCGACGTCGGTTCGCCCCTTCTCGGGGTCCTCGTGCCCGGTGACGATCGTGACGTGCGTCGACAGGCCTCGGTGCGTGACCGGGATGCCGCCGTACGCCGGGGCCGCGATGGCGCTCGTGATGCCCGGGACGATCTCGAAGGGGATCCCGGCAGCCTGCATGGCCTCGGCCTCCTCGCCGCCGCGCCCGAACACGAAGGGGTCCCCGCCCTTGAGCCGAACGACCCGCCTTCCTGCCGTGCCGTGCTCGACGAGCACGGCATTGATCTGGTCCTGGTTCATCTCCACGTTCCCGGGTGCCTTGCCCACCGAGATCCGGACCGCCTCGACCGGTGCGAGATCGAGCAGCACCGGGTTGGCGAGCCGGTCGTGGACCACCACCTCCGCCGTCGCGAGCAGCTCCGCCCCGCGGCGGGTGAGCAGCCCCGGGTCGCCCGGACCAGCCCCGACCAGGAAGACGGTCATCGCGCGAGTCCCAGCAGCTCGCGTCCACCGAGCTCGTCGAGCAGGCGCGACGCAAGAGAGCGGCCGAGGCGCTCCGGGTCAGAATCCTCGGCGGAGGCGCGGAGGACCTGACGACCATCCGGGGAGGCGAGCAACACTTGCATCTCCACGTCCTGCTCCATTCCACTGGTCTTGGACGCGAACGCCGCGCACGGGAGCGTGCACCCGCCACCCAGCGCCGCGAGGAACGCTCGCTCGGCCGTGACGTTTCGGTGTGCGGTGCCGTCGTCGATCGCGACCAGCAGCGCGCGGGTCGAGGCGTCATCCGCGCGGCACTCGACGGCAAGGGCGCCCTGGGCGACTTGGGGCAGCATCACCGAGGGTTCCAGACGTTCGGCGATCTGATCTGCGAGCTCGAGCCGGTCGAGCGCGGCGGCCGCGACCACGATCGCGTCGAACTGGTCGGCCTTCGCCAGCCGGGTCTGCATGTTGCCGCGCAGCTCCGCGAAGCCGAGGTCGGGGCGTCGGGCCGCGAGCTGAGCCCTCCGGCGCACCGAACCCGTCCCGACGAGCGCTCCGGTCGGGAGCGCATCGAGCGTCGAGCCCACGAGCGCGTCGCGGGGGTCGGCCCGTTCAGGGATCGCCGCGAGGACGAGGCCATCTGGCGTGATCGCGGGAAGGTCCTTGGCCGAGTGGACCGCGACGTCGGCCCGGCCGTCGAGGACGGCTTCCTGGACCTCCTTCACGAAGACGCCCGTGCCGCCGATCGAGTGGAGCGGTACCTCGGTGCGCTGGTCACCGGTCGTCTCCACGAACACGAGCTCGGCCTCGACTTCGCCGTGGGCACCGAGGAGCTCGACCACGCGCTGCGCCTGCCAGCGGGCGAGCGCACTGCCACGGGTCGCGACCCGCATCACCCCTCTGCGTCGGGTGTGAGGTCGTCGGGAGTCAGGTCGTCGGGAGTCAGGTCGTCGAGCGCGAAGAGCGCGGCAAGTGCGTCGGCGTAGAGCTCGCCGCGGGCCGAACCGGCGGCGTCCTTGAGCCGGACGGTCGGCTCGTGCAAGACCTTGTTCATGAGCGCACGCGTGATCTGGTCGACCATCTCGCGGGTCGTGGGATCGAGGGCGGCGAGCTTCGACGAGTGGCGGTCGAGCTCGGTCTGACGGAGCTCTTCGGCCCGCTCCCGCAGGCTCGTGACGAGCGGCGCGACCTCACGGGCGAGCCGCTCCATGCGGAGGCGTTCGATCTCGTCGGTGATGATCACCCGCACCTTGCCGACCTCGGCCCGACGGTGCTGCAACGACTGCTCCCCGACTGCTTTGAGGTCGTCGATGTCGAGCAGCATCACGCCGAAGACGTTCGCGACCCCGGGATCGACGTCGCGCGGCACCGCGACATCGACGATGAGCAACGCGCGCCCATCGCGCCGGCGCATGACCTCTTCCATGTCAGCGCGCTCGAGCAGCGTGCCCGGTGCGCCGGTCGACGCGAGCAGCACGTCACTCGAGACGAGCATGTCGAGCACGTCGTCGAGCGGGACGGCACGACCACCGACACGAGCCGCGAGCTCGCGGCCGCGTGCGCGGCTGCGGTTTGCCACGACGATCTCGCCGACGCCCGCGCCGGACAGCGCCATGGCCATCCCTTCACCGACGTCGCCGGCACCGAGGAGCAGGACCCGTCGGCCCTCGAGCGAGCCGAGGCGCTCGCCCGCGACCTGGACCGCGGCCGAGGACACCGACACGGCGTGGCGACTGATGCCGGTCTCGGTCCGCGCCCGCTTGCCAACCTCGACCGCGTGGCGAAAGGTGCGGGAGAGCATCTGGCCGACCGCGCCCTCACGCTCGGCGGTCGTCCACGCTTCGCGCACCTGGCCGAGGATCTCGCCCTCGCCGATGATCATGGAGTCGAGGCCGGAAGCGACCCCGAACAAGTGCGCCACTGCGGCGTCGTCGTGGTACGTGTACAGCTGCTCCCCGAGGAGATCGGGATCGACCCCGGACTGCTCGGCGAGGAAGTGACGAACGTCGTCGATGCCGTCGTGGAACCGGGTCGTGCGGGTGTAGACCTCGGTGCGGTTGCACGTCGAGAGAAGCACGACCTCGGCCAGGTGCTCCCGACCGGTGAGGTCGTGGAGCGCCTTGGGCAGCGCCGTGGTAGCCACGGTCATCCGCTCGAGCAGATCGACCGCAGCCGTCCGGTGATTCAGTCCAACGACGACGAGAGACACGCCTGGAGAAGCTCCTTGGCCTCGGCCGTTCGGCCGCCCCGTACCAGTTCGAGCATGCCCGAGTCGAGGGCACGTCGCCAATCGACGGTCTCGCTCGAGGTCCCTCCGGCCCGGAGCTCCTCGCGAGCCTCGGACAGCAGCTCGAGCAGACCTGCCCACTCCGGGCCCATCTCCTGGGCCACGTGGTCCTTCAGATAGGTCGCCAGGGCGGGACTGCGGCCGCCGGTCCCCACCGTCACGACGAGGTCGCCCTGGCGGACGACCGACATGAGGGTGAACGAGCAGCGGGCCGGATCGTCGGCCGCGTTGACCCAGATCCGGCGCGTCTCGCCCGCGTCGAAGACCGCCTGGTTCACCGACTCGGTGCTGGTCGCCGCGGTCGCCAGCCAGGCGCCGTCGAGGTCGGACGCCTCGAAGGGGCGTTCGGCGGTCGAGATGGTGCCGGCGTCGCGAGCGTCGCGGAGCTCGTCGACGAGGTCGGGGGCGACGACGTGCACGACGGCGCCGGCTGCGAGCAGCGCTTCGATCTTGCGGGCCGCTATGCGCCCACCGCCGACCACGACGCATCGTCGGTCGCGTACGAGGAGGTTGACGGGATACCCGACGAGCCCCGGGCGTCCGGGCTCGGCCTCGGTGCTCACGACGGGTGCATCGGACGGGACCATCAGACCGGGGCACCGTCGGGGACCGGCTGACCGGTCGCGCGGTGCTGCTGGTAGAAGGACAGGATCTGGAGCTCGGTCGCGAGGTCGACCTTCCGGAGGGAGACGCCGTTCGGGACCGTGACGACCGCCGGCGCGAAGTTGAGGATGGAGCCGACGCCCGCGGCCACGAGCCGGTCGGCAACGTCCTGGGCGGCCCCGGCCGGGGTCGCGATCACGCCGATGGCCACCTGGCGGTCGGCGACGAGGGTGTCGAGGTCGTCGATGCCCTCGATCTGCAGCCCGCCGACCGATTCCCCGACCTTGGTCGCGTCCGCGTCGACGAGGGCGACGACCCGGAAGCCACGAGCGCCGAACCCGCGGTAGTTCGCCAGTGCATGACCCAGGTTGCCGAGACCGACGATCGCGACCGGCCAGTCGTGGGTGAGCCCGAGCTCGTTCGCGATCTCGTCGACGAGCTCGGCCACGTCGTACCCGACGCCACGGGTGCCGTAGGTGCCGAGGTAGGAGAGGTCCTTGCGCACCTTGGCGGCATTGACGCCGGCGAGCTCGGCCAGCTGTTCGGACGAAACGGTCGAGATGCCCTGGTCCGTCATCTCGAGCAACGCCCGGTAATACAGCGGCAGACGGGCGACGGTCGCCTCGGGGATACGACGAGCCTCGGAGATGGCGGTGCTCCTCGCTTCGCGGGACTCTCACCCGCACGAAGGGTCCGGGTTTCAGCGTACCGCCCGCTCGTGCACGAATTCACAAGGTCGGGACCGAAGGCGCCAGGGATAGTGTCGCCACCGTGCCCACCCGACGCGTCCTCGGTTTCACGGTCTCGTGCCTGGTCGCCCTGCTCCTCACCGAGGCGCCCACCCAGCTGGGTGCACTCCCCGCCGCGGTGCCGACGAGGCCGGTCACCCGGGCGTGTGCGCTCCTCCGCCGGCCCGAGATCAGCCGCGTCCTGGGCACGACTCCCGGTCGGACCAGGCGCGACCGATCGTTCTGTCGTTACGACCCGCTCCCCGACGGGACTGCTCTGATCACCGCGCTCTTCCGTGACTCGGGGACCGGGCTCCTCGACGGGGCACGCAGAACGGCCGAAGGGTTCGGTGGCGTCGTCGAGGATGTCCCAGGAGTGGGCCTCGCCGCGATGTGGGAGCCCGACAAAGGACAGCTCAGCGTGGCAACGCGCCGGCGGAACGTCTTCGAGGTCCAGATCATCCGCGCCGCCGGGGACCCCGCCGTGGCGCGGCAGCAGGCCGTCGACCTCGCTGGCATCGTGCTGGCTCGTCGCCGGGCCTGACGCTTCGCCGATGGTCACCGGCCTCGCCTTCCTCGCGACGGCCGTCGCGTCGCTCTTCGCCGAGGCCACGCTCGTGCGGTACACGCAGCGGCGGTCCGCGCACCTCGCGGCATGGACGGTGGCCCTCGCGATGTTCGCCCTGGCCTCGGCCGCCCTCGCCGTCGGCGTCTCCACGGGCTGGGACAACGGGACGTTCCGGATCTTCTACCTGCTCGGTGCAGTCCTCACCGTCCCGTGGCTCGCGCTCGGCACCGTCTGCCTGCTCCTCGGCGCCGAGGTCGGGCGCCGGGTCCGCTGGTTCCTCGTCTTCTTCTCCGGCCTCGCAACGGGGGTGCTCCTCAGCGCACCCATGAGCGCCGTGTCCGGCATCGAGATCCCGGTGGGCAAGGACGTGTTCGGGGCGTTCCCCCGGGCGCTCGCGGCCGCAGGGAGCGGCATCGCGGCGATCGTGATCCTGGCCGGCGCCATCTACTCCGCCGTCCGCTACGCGCGGGATCGCTCGACCCCTGGTCACGCTCGACTGGCGGCCGCGAACGCACTGATCGCCCTCGGCACCCTGATCCTGTCGAGCGGGGGACTGATCCAGGGGCTCGTTGGCCACGACGAGGCGTTCACCCTGAGCCTCGCCGTCGGGATCAGCGTGATCTACGTGGGCTTCCTCGTCGCCGAGGGTCGCAGCTCGCGGCGCAGCAGCTTGCCCGCGACCGACCTGGGCAGCTCGTCGACGAGCTCGATCCGCGACGGGCACTTGTAGCGCGCGAGCGCCTGCCCACACCGCTCGGCCAGGGCGGTCGGGTCCAACGTCTCGCCCGGTCGCGCGACCACGTACGCGACGACTGCTTCGCCGGTGCGCGGGCTGGGTTCGCCGACGACCGCCGCGTCGAGCACCCCGGGCTGGGCGCGGAGCACGTCCTCGACCTCGACCGGGTACACGTTGAACCCCGAGACGATGACGAGGTCCTTGGCCCGGTCGACCAGCCGGAGGTCCCCGTGCTCCTCCACCACGGCAACGTCGCCGGTACGGAGCCACCCGTCGCTCGTGAGCACCTGCGCGGTGGCCTCGTCGTCCTGCCAGTAGCCAGGGAACACGTTGGGGCCGCGCACCCAGAGCTCGCCGGGGTCGCCGTCGAGCACGTCGGCACCATCGGCGTCGACGATCCGGACCTCGACGCCCGGGAGCGGCGGACCGATCGACCCGGGGCGGGGCTCGGCCCCTCGGAGGGCCGTCGTCGTGACGATCGGCGCGGCCTCCGTGAGCCCGTAGCCCTGGTGGACCACCACGCCGAAGCGATCGTGGAACGCGGCGCCGACCGCCGGGGGAAGCGGCGCGGCGCCGGACACGGCGAGCCGCACGGACGCGAACGCCGCCTTCGGGACGTCGAGTGTCAGCCACTGGGAGTACATCGTCGGGACGCCGGCCAGGACGGTGACCGCGTGCTGCTCGACGATCGCGGCGGCCTCCCCCGCGTCGAAGCGCGACTCCAGCGCCACGGTCGCGCCCGCGGCGAGGGAGACCCCGAGCACGACGTTGAGACCGAACACGTGGTGGAACGGCAACGACCCGAGCATCACGTCCTCTCGCAGGACGCGCAGCCCCGGGTGCTCGAGCACCTGGGCGATGTTCGTGGCGAGGTTGCCGTGGGTGAGCACTGCGGCCTTCGGCGCGCCGGCCGTCCCCGAGGTGAAGAGCAGGACCGCGGGTTCATCGGCGTCGCAGGGGACGAGGGGCGCGCGATCGTCGCCCGGACGGTCGAGATCGACGAGGAGCGTCGCCACGCCCGCGGACTCGAGCGCGCCGAGCGTCGACGCCGGCGCGAGTCCGAGCTTCGGGGATACGACCTCGAGCTCGCGGCGCAGCTCGTCGGTCGGCGCCAGTGGGTTGAGCGGCACGGCGACGGCACCGAGCTGGAGCGTCGCGAGATACGCGACGACGAAGGCCTCGTCGTTCGGGCTGAGGATCGCGACCCGATCGCCCGGGACCACGCCAGCCCCGGCCAGCGTGCCGGCGAGGCGCTCCACCAGGTCACGCAGGCCGGCGAACGTCGTGGCGCCCCGGGTCCCCAGCAGGGCGACGGCGTCCGGCGAACCCGCACCGAGCAGACGTTGGACCAGATTCGCGCTCGGCCGAT
>JBBQFJ010000005.1:0-46307 GCA_038321755.1 Acidimicrobiia bacterium
AGTGCGCGCAGGATGGCGCGGTCGACCTTGTCGAGTCCGACCTCATCGACCTCGAAGAGCGTCAGCGCGTCGCGGGCGACCACGCCGTCGACGTGGCCGTCGGCACGGACCTCCGCGTAGTCGCGCACTCGCTTCAGCAGCCGGTTCGCGATGCGCGGCGTCCCCCGCGCTCGCTGGGCGATCTCGATCGCGCCCCCCCGATCGACGGGCACGCCGAGGATCCCCGCAGCCCGCTCGAGGATGCTCACCAGCTCGACGGGCTCGTAGTAGTCGAGCCGGGCGACGAACCCGAACCGGTCGCGCAGCGGGCCGGTGATCATCCCGCTGCGCGTAGTCGCGCCGACGAGCGTGAAGCGCGGGAGGTCGAGCCGGATCGATCGCGCGGACGGGCCCTTCCCGATCACGATGTCGAGCTGGAAGTCTTCCATCGCCGGGTACAGGACCTCTTCGACGGGGCGCGGGAGCCGGTGCACCTCGTCGATGAACAGCACATCGCCGTCGTCGAGGTTCGTGAGGATCGCGGCGAGGTCGCCGGCTCGCTCGAGCGCGGGGCCGCTCGTGATCCGCAGCTCGGCCTCCATCTCGGCGGCGATGATCCCGGCGAGGCTCGTCTTCCCGAGCCCCGGCGGACCCGCGAGCAGCACGTGGTCGAGTGCCTGGCCCCGCTTGCGCGACGCGCCCAGCATGATCTCGAGGTGCTCCCGCAGACGGGGCTGGCCCACGAACTCGTCGAGACGCCGGGGACGGAGCGACGTCTCCTCGGCGCGCTCGGAGGGATCGGCTGCCGCGCTCAACAGCTCCTCTCTCATCGTCTGGGCTTCATCGGGACACGGCGAGCATGCGGAGGGCTTCGCGCAGGAGATCCTCGACCGAGCCCTCGCCGGGGAGCCGGGACAGCGTCTCGCGCACCTCGTCGGGCGCGTACCCGAGTCCGGTGAGCGCCTCGCGCACCTCGGCCCGCGCGGGCAGGGCGCCATCCCCGACGCCGTCGCCGCCGACCGCAGCAGGGATGGGGACGTCGAGGCGGGCCCGGAGCTCGACGAGGAGGCGCTCCGCCGTTCGCTTGCCGACGCCGGGCACGAGCGTGAGCGCGGCGAGGTCCTGGTCGGCGACCGCCCGCTGCAACGCAAGGGGTCCGTGCACCGACAGGATCTTCAGCGCGAGCGTCGGACCGACCCCGGACGCGCCGAGCAGCACCTCGTAGGTGTCGCGCTCCTCGCGCGTCGGGAAGCCGTACAACACCATCGCGTCGTCACGGACGTGGAGATGCGTGAAGAGGAACGCCGACTCGCCGGGCTGCAGCGTCGGGAGCGCGCCCAGGGGCACGTGCACGCGGTAGCCGACGCCACCGACCTCGACGAGAGCCTCGCCCGCCGGCGATCGCTCGAGCACCGTGCCCCGCACGGAACCGATCACGAGGACGCGTCCTCGCGTGCGAGCGCGGCCGCGACGGCACGCGCGAGGCGGGGACCCTCGCGGACCTCACCCGCGGCGGCGCGCACGGGAGCGGACCATCCGTGACAGAGCGCGAGTGCGAGCGCGTCGGCGGCGACGGGCGAGCTCGGTGGCGCATCGAGTCGCAACAGGCGCGCCACCATCTCCTGCACCTGGACCTTGTCGGCGGTCCCCGATCCGGTGACCGCGAGCTTCACCTCGTTGGGGCTGTAGTGCGTGACCGGGACCCGCGCTCGTGCCGCGACCGCGAGCGCGAGCCCACTCGCCTGCCCGACCGAGATCGCGGTGCGCACGTTGGCCTGGAACAGGATGCGCTCGACCGCGAGCGCGCTCGGCCGCACCTCGGCGACCAGCGCCTCGAGATCGGCTTCGAGTGCGGCCAACCGCTCGGCCAACGGATCCTCCGGATCGGTGCGCATCACGCCATAGGCCACCGCGACGAGCGTGGCACTCGGGGCGCCGACACCCCGATCTCGCCCGACGGCGCCGTACCCACAGCGCGAGAGCCCGGGGTCGATGCCGAGCACAGGCCCCTCCGGATCGAACACGAGTTCGATTGTAGGAGGACCCACCCCACCCCGAGTGGATCCCCGGCTACTTCGTGAGCAACCAGACGACGAGCCCGATGACCACAACGGCGCCGATCACGAGCGGCACCATCCGCTTCGCGACTGCACCTCCGGCCACCTTCCCCAGGTTGACCGCTTCCGCCTCCGGCGCGTCGATCTTCCGCACAGGAGCCGCCGACGTCTCACTCGGCGCTGCCGGTGCCGATGCCGATGCCGATGCGTCTCCACTCAGGCCGTCTCCACTCAGGCCGTCTCCGCTCAGGCCGTCTCCGCTCAGGACGTCTCCGCTCAGGACGTCTCCGCTCAGGACCTTGCCGTGCAGGCACTCGACGAACTGCGCGAGCAGCTTCGACGAGACGTCCGCCATCACCCCCCGGCCGAACTGCGCCACTTTGCCGGTGACGTGCAGATCGGTGTCGATGCCCACCTCGGTCCCCGTGTCGTCCGCGGTGAGGCTCGCGGTGACGGTGGCCGACGCGTTGCCCTGCCCCCGCGTGTCGCGACCTTCCGCCTTGATCACGATCTTGCGAGTCGCGACATCCGCTTCGATGATTCGCGCCGCGCCCTTGTACTGCGCGGTGATCGGGCCGACCTTGATCTTCACGATCCCGCGATACTCATCGCCTTCGACCTCCTGGAGCTGCGCGCCCGGCATGCACGGCGCGATCCGCTCGACGTCGAGCAGGACGTCCCACGCCTGCTCGACGGGTACGTCGACGTGGAACGTGTCAGTGATCTGCATCGTCATCCTTCTCGATCATCGGCTGCAACGTCTGGTGAATCGTCTGGGCTGCCGGCGCGGACGCCTCGAGCACGCGCAGGTCGTCGAGCGTATCGACATCGGTGGGCGAGCCTGCGTCCGTGCAGTCGACCTCGATGACCTCGTGCTCCACCATCAGCGCGCGGGCACCGACATCGCCACGCAGCGCGCGCGCGGCATCCCAGAGCGGCCGGGCGAGCAGCACCGGGTTCGCGCGCTGACCGCCGTACGTCGCCACCGCGAAGGTGGCGCCATCGGCATGAGCCGCGGCGAGTCGTCGGTAGGCCTCCGACGAGACCAGGGGTTGATCGGCGAGTCCGACGCAGACGGCATCAACCTGCACGTACCCGTCCAGCGCGTCGAGCGCGGCATGGAGCGAGTGCGCGATGCCCTTGCGCCACGCCCCCGCCCGGATCGCGGTGACACCCGGCGGTGAGGCGTCGATGACCTGCTCGGCGTGCTGACCCACCACGAGCAGCACGGGATGGAGCTCGGCCGCCTTCGCCGCTTCCAGCGCCCAGGTGACGAGGGGTCGGTCGCGGAAGACCAGCAGCGGCTTCGGCGTGTCGGACTCGACCCGCGAACCGACGCCCGCCGCGAGGATGGCCGCCGCGACCCTCAGCCGGTCGCCGCTTCGAGCGCCCGCCCCACGAGCACGCGAGCCAGGTGCTCGCGGTACTCCGATGACGCGTTGTGGTCCGCCGGGGCTTCGGTGCCCTCACCGGCGCGGGCGGCCGCGTCCGCCAGGGACCCACCGTCGGCAAGGACTGCCTCCACGCCTCCGGCGCGGATCGGGGTCGTACCCATGTTCACGAGCGCAACCTTCGTGGCCCCCGCGACCTGCACGGCCACCGCACCGACGATCGCCCAGTCCTGCGCGCGGCGGTTGAACTTCTGGTACGCCCAGCCGCCGGCACCGGTCTTGGGTACCCGGATCTCCGTCAGCAGCTCGTCGGGAGCGAGCGCGGTCTCGAGGAAGCCCTGGAAGAACTCCCCCGCCGCGAGCTCTCGCGTTCCCGCCGGACCCTGGGCGACGAACGTCGCGTCGAGTGCGACGAGCACTGCTGGGAGGTCCGACGCGGGGTCGCCGTGCGCAACGGATCCGCCGAGCGTGCCGCGATGGCGCACCTGGTTGTCGCCCACCTCGGCCGCGACGCCGCGAAGAACGCCACACGACTCGCCGAGCAGCTCGCTGGTCTCGAGGTCGCGGTGACGCGTCAAGGCGCCGATCGCGAGGTGGTCACCCTCGTCGCGCACGTACGACAGCTCGTCGATCCGGGCCACGTCGACGAGCACGGTCGGGGTCGCGAGGCGGAGCTTCATCAAAGGGAGCAGCGACATCCCACCGGCGAGGAGCTTTGCTTCGTCGCCGTGCTCACCGAGGGCCGCGACGACCTCCTCGGCCGATCCGGCGCGCACGAAGTCGAAGGACGCGGGAATCACTTCGAACCCGCAGCCGAGAGCACAGCCTGCACGATGTTGTGATATCCGGTGCAGCGGCAGAGGTTGCCCTCGAGCCCGAGCCGGACATCTTCCTCCGTCGGGTTCGGCACCTCCTCGAGCAGCGACACGGCTGCCATCACCATCCCTGCGGTGCAGAACCCGCACTGCAGTCCGTGGTGCTCTTGGAACGCACGTTGGACGGAGTGCAGCACGTCACCTTCAGCCAGGCCCTCGATCGTCGTGACCGCCCGACCGTCGGCCTGGGCCGCCAGCATCGTGCACGACTTCACCGACTCCCCGTCGACGAGCACCGTGCACGCGCCGCACGACGACGTGTCGCACCCGACCTTCGTACCGGTGAGCTCACAAGCTTCACGGAGGTACTGGACGAGCAACGTGCGCGGCTCCACATCGTGGCGCTCGCTGCCCCCGTTCACGGTGATCGAGATGTCCAACGCGCTATCCCTCTGCCTCTGTTCCTGGAGATGGTGATCCTGGAGATGGTGATCCGGACCCGAGCTGGTCGCGGACCTTAGCGGCTCATGCGTCGACCGCTTGGAGCACGTCGTCCGGGATGTCGAAGTTCGCGAAGACGTTCTGCACGTCGTCGTGCTCTTCGAGCGCGTCGAGCACTCGGAGCACCGACTTCGCTGCCGACGCCTCCAGCAACGGGACCGTCTGGGTGGGGAGCATCGTGAGGTCGACCGACTCGACCGGGATCCCGGCCGCCGCGATGGCGTCACGCACGACGTGCAGGTCCGATGGTCCCGTCGTCACCTGCCAGTGGTCTCCCAGATCGGCAATGTCCTCCGCGCCCGCCTCGAGCGCCACCACCATCAGGTCGTCCTCCGTGGTCGCGGCCTTCGCGACGAGGGCCACGCCCTTGCGCTCGAACTGCCACGCGACCGCGCCGGGCTCTGCGAGCGAGCCGCCGTTGCGCGTGAACACGTTCTTGATCTCCGAGCCGGTGCGGTTCCGGTTGTCGGTGAGGCACTCGCACAGCAAGGCGACACCGTGGGGTGCGTAGCCCTCGTAGGTGATCGATTCATAGGTGACGCCCTCGAGCTCGCCGGTCCCTCGCTTGATCGCGCGCTCGATGTTGTCCTTCGGCATCGAGCCGTCGCGTGCCTTTTGCACCATCGTGCGCAGCGTCGGGTTGGCGTCGAGATCGCCGCCACCCTGGCGCGCCGCGACCTCGATCTGGCGGGCAAGGCGGGCGAAGAGCTTCCCGCGCGCGGCGTCGGCCGCGCCCTTGGCGTGCTTGATCGAATGCCACTTCGAGTGTCCGCTCATGGGACCTCCTCCTGATATTGCTGCTCCAGGAACATCTGATGGATCCGCAGGTCGCCGGACAGCTCGGGGTGGAACGTCGCAGCCCACACGGGACCCGAGCGGATCAGGATCGGGTGGTCGTCGTGCGTGGCCAGCACCTCGACCTTCGCGCCGACGCGCTCGACCACGGGCGCGCGGATGAAGACGCCAGGGAACACGCCTCCCGTCAGGCCCGGCACCTTGACCGGCGCCTCGAACGACTGGAGCTGCGAACCGTAGGCGTTGCGACGGACCGACACGTCGAGCAGATCGAACGTGCGCTGATCGGCGCGACCATCGAGCACGTCACGAGCGATGAGGATCAGGCCGGCACAGGTCGCGAGCACCGGCATGCCGTCGTGCAGGAGCGCGTGAAGCGGATCGAACAACCCCGAGGTCACCAGGAGCTTGCTCATGGTGGTGGACTCACCACCGGGCAGGATCAGCGCGTCGATGCCCGCGAGGTCATCCGGGACGCGCACCTCGATCGCTTCGACGTCGAACCCGTCGAGCAGCTCGACGTGCTCACGGAACGCACCCTGCAACGCGAGGACCCCGGGCTTCACGAGGCCACCTTCGCGCAACGAGCCGCGAATCGCTCAGGTGCCCATGCTGCGGCGCGCACCTGGGGGCCTCGCCACGTTCACCAGCCTCGTTCTGCGAGCTTCACGTCGAGCGTGTCGATCTCTTCGCCGCGCATCGCCTCACCGAGGCCGCGAGACACCTTCGCGACGATCGAGGCGTCGCGGAAGTGTGTGGTCGCCTCGACGATCGCTTTCGCCCGCACCGCGGGATCGGCACTCTTGAAGATGCCGCTGCCGACGAAGACGGACTGCGCACCCAGCTGCATGACGAGCGCGGCGTCGGCCGGGGTCGCGATGCCTCCCGCACAGAACATCGGGACGGGGAGCTCACCGCGCTCGGCAACCTCCTGCACGAGCTCGACAGGCGCCCGCAGGTCCTTGGCCCAGCCGAAGAGCTCGGCGTCGTCGGCGACCGTCAGGCGTCGGATGTCCCCGAGGATCGAGCGGAGGTGACGGACTGCCTCGACGATGTTGCCCGTGCCGGCCTCGCCCTTGGAACGGATGAGGCACGCGCCCTCCGAGATGCGCCGCAGCGCCTCGCCGAGGTTTGTCGCACCGCACACGAACGGGACGGTGAACGCCCACTTGTCGACGTGGTGCGCCTCGTCGGCCGGCGTGAGGACTTCACTCTCGTCGATGTAGTCGACACTCAGCGCCTCGAGGACCTGGGCCTCGGCGAAGTGCCCGATGCGACACTTGGCCATCACCGGGATCGTGACGACCTGCTGGATCCCCTCGATCATCGCGGGATCGCTCATGCGCGCGACCCCACCGTCGCGACGGATGTCGGCCGGCACGCGCTCGAGCGCCATGACGGCCACTGCGCCCGCGTCCTCGGCGATCCGGGCTTGCTCGGCGTCGACGACATCCATGATCACCCCGCCGCGCAGCATCTCCGCGAGTCCGCGCTTCACGCGCGCGGTCCCGGTGGTGCGCTCGGACGAGGTGGTGCGCTCGGACGAGGGGGCGGAGTCGGAAGCACCGGCCATGGCCTCAGTGTACCGACCGAGGCGCCGGGCCCCTTCTCCGGGTTCTCGGGTCGAAGCCGTCGGGGCGGGCCTACTTGCCCTTCTTCGCCATGGTCGTCGTCGGCGCGACGGTGGGCGCCGGAGGTGGTGGTGCCGGCGGTGACACGACGTCGACCGTCCGACCGACCGGGACCAGCTCGACCCAGGTGCGACCCGGGGTGATCGGGATGGGCGTGCCCGCCGCGTCCTTGTACTCGGTGATCGAGCCGACGAAGCCCTTGGCCCAGGTACCACGGATCAGCTGGCCGTTCGAGAAGACCCAGGCCTCCCCGGTCCCCAGGAGGTTCCCCTCGCCGAAGCCGGCGTAGGGCACGAACTGCACGATGACGTTCGGCGCGTTCACCTGCACGGGTGCGAGGCCCGCGGCCATGAACGGCTCAGTCGTGCGCGAGAAGCGCATCCAACCGCCGACGCCTGCATCCCACACGTAGCTGACGTCGTACCCGAGCTCGTAGTTGACGTGGAACGAGGTGACGGGCTCGCCGGTGAACGCCTGCCCCTTCTCGGTGTCGACGTACTGGAACAGCGGCACCGGCGGGACCGGGACGCCGCCGCGCTGCCAGAGCAGTGCGGAACGTGCAAAGAGGTTGTGCGGCGCGCTGCGTGTCGGCTCGCGGAAGAACGCGTCACCCGCGTTGTTCTCGTCGACCCAGACGAGACCGGTCGCCCGGATCGCGGCCACGTTCGGCTCCGTGCCGCCGGAGTACGCGACGACACCACCGAGCGGTGTCACGACCTGCGGATCCATCGCGCGCACCGACCGGACCGGTCCGATGTTCTCGGGTGCGTTGGAGTTGAAGACTGCCCAGAAGCGGGTGATCCCGCCGTCGACCACCTCTTCGTACACGACGTCGGCGACGTCGAGACCGGATTGCGGTCGTGCCTCCGGCGTGTTCTCGATCTTGACGGCCACGCTCGAGCGAGTGAGTGACACACCGCTCGGATCGGGCAACCCGGTGAACGGTGCCTTCGGGATCGGGATGGTCGTCGTGGTCGTGGAGGGCGGTGTCGGCTTCTTCGCGGCCGTGTCGTCGCCGCCCCCGCACGCCGCGGCCACCACGCCACCGATGAGGACCAGGGCCAGCGCGCCCCGGACCCGCCGGGCACTGCTCACATGGCCTCCAGGAGCTTGATCCGCTCGTCGAGTGGGGGGTGCGTGTCGAACATGCGGTTGAGTCGCGACCCCTTCTTGCCCTCCTCACGATCGAGTGGCGACTCGATCCAGAGCTGGGCGGTCGCACGGGTCGCGTGGTGCACGACGGCTTTGTCGGTCTGGAGCTTCTTGAGGGCGGACGCGAGCCCCGGTGGGTACCGCGTGAGCTGCACCCCGGTCGCGTCCGCGAGCAGCTCGCGCTTGCGGCTCATCGAGAACTGCATGAGGTACGCGGCCAGCGGTGCGAGCACGAGCAGGGCCATCGCCGCGATCGCGATAACCGCGCCGATCGCGCCCGAGTCGGAGCTGCTCTTGCGGTCGCCGAAGATCCAGAACCGCAGCCCGAGATCGGAGAGCAGCGCGATCGTTCCGACCGCGGTCACGGCCACCGTCGCGGCAAGGATGTCGTAGTTCTTGACGTGCGAGAGCTCGTGGGCGATGACGCCTTCGAGCTCGGTGCGGTTCATCATCTGCAGCAGGCCGGTGGTCACCGCAAGCGCGGAGTGCTTCGGGTTGCGGCCGGTGGCGAACGCGTTCGGCGCCGGATCGTTGATCACGAACAACCGCGGCTTCGGCAGACCCGCGGCGATGCACAACCCCTCGACGAGGTTGTGGTACCGCTGGTACTCGGGCCCGTCCGCCGGCTTCGCTCCACTGACCGCGAGCGCGACCTTGTCGGAGTTGAAGTACGAGAAGAACGCCATGCCGAGCGCGAAGACGAACGCGATGGCCACGCCCGCGATGCCGAACCCGAGCAGGATGTCGACCGCGACCCCGACCAGGACGATCAGCGCGACGAATGCCGCGAGGATCACCGCCGTCCGCCACTTGTTGCGCCGGATCTCTTGGTAGAAGTCCGTGCGCGCGACAGGCTGCGGCGTGGGCTCGCTCCTCGTCATCGGGGACTACTCGAAGTACCTGGCGGCGTCCGATCGAACGATCAGAACTGCACCTTGACGGGCCCGGTCTCTTCCGGTGCCGTCTCGAAGAACTGCCGCTTCTCGAAGTTGAACATGCCGGCGAGCACGTTCTTCGGGAACGTCTGGATCGCGTTGTTGTAGCCCAGGACGCTGTCGTTGTAGAACTGCCGCGCGTACGAGATGCGGTCCTCGGTCGACGTCAGCTCTTCCTGGAGCTGCAGGAAGTTCTGGTTCGCCTTGAGGTCCGGGTAGGCCTCGGCCACCGCGAACAGGCTCTTCAGCGCACCGGACAGCTGGTTCTCGGCCTGCGCCTGCTGCGCGACGTCGCCGCCCTCCTGCGCGCTGATCGCGTTCGACCGGGCGTTGGTGACCGCCTCGAACGTGCCCTTCTCGTGGGCCGCGTAGCCCTTGACCGTCTCGACCAGGTTCGGGATCAGGTCGTAGCGGCGCTTGAGCTGGACGTCGATCTGGCTCCACGAGTTGTCGACGCGGTTCCGCGACCGGACGAGCGAGTTGTACGCCAGCGCCACGAACAGCAGCAGCAGGACGATGACGACGACGACGACGATCACGGCGACCACGGGCATGCTCCCAGATGCAGGATTGCGACGAGTTCAGTGTAGAGGTGCCGACGGGTGGCCGGGAACCGTGGCCCGGGCCTGTTCGTAGCGCTCCAGGAAGGCCTCGGCCAGGCTCGCCATGGAGAAGTCCGCGACCCGTGCCGAGCCGGCGGCGACGAGGTCCGAGCGGGTGACCTCGTCGTCGAGGACTCGGCGCAGCGCCGAGCGCAGCGAGGCGGCGTCGCCGGGCTCCACCAGGAGCGCTTCGCGCCCACCGCGCGCGACGTGGCGGTAGCCCGTGAGGTCGGAGGCGACGACCGCGGTGCTCGACGCCATCGCCTCGAGGAGCACGATCCCGAACGACTCCCCTTCGATGGACGGGAAGCACGCCACCGTCGCGCCGCGCAAGCGCCTGGCCTTCTCGGCCTCCGAGAGTCGCCCGAGCCAGGCCACGCCCGGGACGAGCCGCGCCTCCAGCTCGGCCGTCTGGGGCCCCTCCCCCACGACCCAGAGGTCCGCGTCGCGGTCCAGGCCGACGAACGCGTCGAGCAGCACGCCGAGTCCCTTGCGCGGCTCGTGCCGACCGACGAACACGATGGCCGGCCGCGGGCTCGGCCACGGCTCGACGCCGGCGAACACGTCGAGGTCGACGCCGTTCGGCAGGATGTCGCACACGCCACCGAACGCACCTTCGACGTTGCGCTGCGCCTCGGCCGACACCGCGGTGCGCACCGCGAGGCGCTCCACCATCCGCGCGAGCGGCTTGCGGAACGCGTCGTACCAGGCGTTGCGTCCCGGATGCGCCGCGTGGAACGTGCCGACGGCCGGGATGTCGGTGCCGAGCAGCGCGGTGTGGTTGGCGCCCGGCTGCAACGGCTCGTGAAGGTGCACGACGTCGGGCCGGAACGCTCGCAACCCCTCGAGCGTCCGACTCACTGCCGCCTTCCCCGCCGTGATGGGGGCGATGGACCCGTTCGACGGGAAGCGGTGCGTCGGACCGAGGCTGACGATCCCGGGCGCTGGGGGCGGCCCGTCCGTGGGCGCGAGCACGCGCGCATCGACACCGATCTCGCGCAGCGCGGCCGCAAGACCGAGCACCTGGACCTGCACGCCACCGTCGACCGAGAGCGAGTAGGGGCAGATGAGCGCGACTCGGAGCGCTCGTCCGGAGTGGTTCACGCCGCGTCCCCGTCCGACGGCCAGTTCGGCTGCATGAGCAACCACTGCTCTGGCGCGGCGCGGATCAGATCTTCGAAGTGGCCCGCGAGCTCCTGCGTCACGCGCGCGACGTCCTCACGGAGCCGTCCCGATCGCTCGACCGGGATCGGCTCGTGGAAGTGCACGCGATGTCCTCGATCGCCGTCGAAGTACGTGCCGACCGGCAGGAGGGCAGCGCCACTGCGGAACGCCAGGGTCGCGGGCCCGCCCGGAAGGCGCGTCTGCTCCCCGAAGAAGTCGACCTCCACCCCGTCGCCCGTCAGATCCCGATCGCACACGAGGCAGACGACGCGACCGGCTCCGAGCGCCCGCAGGACCGCGCTTCCCGCGTCGGGTCCGAGCGGAATGACCTCGAGACCGAGCTGCTCGCGCGTCTCGACGAACCAGTCGAAGAGCGCAGGGGGCTCGACCGGCTCCGCGACCACGCTGATCCCGTCGACCTGGCCCGCCAGCCACGCGCCGGCGACGTCCCAGTTCCCGACGTGCGGGAGGCAGAGGAGCACACCCCGACCGGCCGCATGCGCCGCGTCGAAGTGCTCGCGCCCCTCGGCACGCATCGTCGACTGCAAGGAGAGGCGGTCATCGGGCCCGAGGCGGAACAGCTCGTACCAGTACCGGGCGTAGTTCGCGAACACCTCGTGCGTCGCGTGGTCGAGCGCGGGACCCGTGAGTCGCTGTTCGGTCACGCGACGGAGGTTCCGCTCCACCTGATGACGACGCGTGGACGACGCGAAGGCCATCCCGCGGGATGCGAGTCGGGCGAGCGGGCGACCGGCCGGCGCGGGAAGGCGCCGGGCCGTCTCAGCGCCGGCCCGATACGCGAGATAGGCGGCGCGGGCGCCGGGCACGATGACTTCGCGCGATGCGCGACATCCCCTTGGGCTTCTGGCCCTTGGGCTTCTGGCCCTTGGGCTTCTGGCCCTTCGACTTCTGGCCCTTGGCGTCTGCGGGCGGGGTCGCCTGACGCCAGACCATCACGAACCGATGCACGGCCGTGATGGCCGTGAGGACCAGCATGATCCAAAGGACGGGAACGAGGATGTCGAAGGCGAGGCCCACGCCGAGCAGGATCGTGCGCTCGAGCCGCTCCATCAGCCCGCCCCGAGCGGAGTAGCCGAGCGACTCGGCGCGTGCCCGCTCGTAGGTGATGAGCATCGAGAGGCCGAGTACCGCCATCGCGAGGATGGCGTAGTCGGAGCTCTCGGCCGCGAGATGCCAGGCGACGCCGACGAAGATGAACCCGTCGGCGACCCGGTCACACACCGAGTCGAAGAACGCGCCACGGTTGCCTGCGGTACCGCTCTGGCGGGCGACCGAGCCGTCGAGGATGTCGGGCAGACCGGTGAGGATCAGACCGAACACGGCGAGGAGCAGGTTGCCGTTGGCGATCAGCGCGGCGGTGACGACTGCTGCGCACAGTCCGAAGATCGTGAGCGCGTCGGCCGTGACGCCGATGTTGTGGAGGCCCTTGCCGACCGGCTCGAGGCCCACTTCGACCTTGGCGCGCCAGCGTCCGTCGAGCATCTTGGAAACGCCTCCCGGAGGGTCCAGCTTCTGGGCGTCCGGCTTCTGCAGGGATGGAGCGGAGAAGCAGGTTGCGTCGAGGGTACCAGGCCACCCTCGGGAGCCCGTTCCGGCGCCAGATGGCTCGGTGCCGCCCGGTGAACCGGACGACCGTCTCCAGCGCGGGGCGAGCGCACTACGAGGCCGACGGCGCCGCTTCGTCGAGGCCGAACTCCGACCAGTCCTCCGGGTTCGGTTCCGTGTACTCGCCGATCACCTCGGCATCGACGGCATCGAGCTCCACCAGACCTCGCATCGTGGGTGGGGCATCGGCCGAGTACACGAGCACGCGCCACGACGGGCGGGAGCGCAACCCGCGCCACCCGAGCTGGGCCGACGCGTGGCCGACGGGGAACCCGACCGTGCGATTCGCGACGGCCAAGGCTTCGGTCTGGTCGATCCGCAGCGGCCAGGCCGCGAGGAAGTGGTAGCCGGCGACGAGGAGCAGGAAGACGCCGGCCCCGACCAGACCCGCGTTGCCGCTGTCGAGTCCACCGGCGAGCGCGAGCCCACCGATGACGACATGGATCCACCCGGCGATCCGCCGCCGCCGGATGTCGGGGAACAGGTACGGGCCGACGTACGCGGTGACGTCCAGCTCCGCCGGGAGCGAATCACCAGCCGGTGCGTCCGGACGGGACGGGTCCGGTCGGGAGCTGTCAGCGGTCACGCGGCGAGGCTAGGCGCACCGCCGCGGCGATCGCTCCTCCAGCCACCGCCTGCGGCCCGCCTGGGCGGCCGCTGAGAATTAGTGTGCCGCCCGTGAACGAGCCCAGCAGCTCGCCCCCCCGCGAGGTGGACGAGAGCCCTCCGGTGTCGGCGGCGTCAACGCCGCGCGCGCGGTGGCCAACGTACGCCGGGCTGTTCATGACGACGCTCGCGACCTTGATGTACGAGATCGGCCTCACGCGCATCTTCAGCGTCACGACCTTCTACCACTTCGCGTTCGTCGCGATCTCGCTCGCGCTGTTCGGCCTCACTGCGGGTGCGTTGCTCGTGTACCTCGTGCCGAAGCTGTTCCCCGACGAGAAGCTCAGCCAGCGGATGTGGCTCGCGGCGATCCTCTTCGCCATCTCGATCCCGATCTGTCTCGCGATCCAGCTCGCGATCCGCTTCGACGTGACCTGGTCGTTCCGAGGCGTCGCGTCGGTCGTCGGCACCTGCGCGATCGCGTCCGTGCCGTTCGTGTTGAGCGGGGTCGTCGTCTGCCTCGCACTCACCCGCTTCCCCGATCGCATCAACCGCTTGTACGCGGTCGACCTCCTCGGCGCCGGCATCGGATGCCTCCTGCTCGCGGTGCTGTTCAACACGATCGACGGTCCGAGTGCACTCATCGCGGTCGCCGCGCTCGCCGGCGTCGGCAGCCTCTTCTTCTCCTTCCGCGCCGGGAACCGTCGCGCCGTCGGCGCCGCCGTGCTCGTCGTCCTGCTGCTCAGCGGGTTGGCGATCTTCAACGCGCTGCGAGCCCGCGACGGCGTCGCGCCGATCGCGATCGTCTGGACCAAGGGCGTGAAGGACCTGAACTACCGGTATGAGACGTGGAACTCCTTCTCCCGGATCACCATCGACGGCAACCCGGATCTCCCGACGACGCCGTTCGGGTGGGGACTCTCGGACACCCTCCCGAAGTCCGAGCGCGTCCGGCAGCTCGCGGTCAGCATCGACAGCATCGCGGGCACCTACCTCACCGGGTACACGGGTGACGATCATGAGAGCGACTTCCTGCGCTACGACATCACCAACCTCGTTCACTACCTCCGCCCGCACTCCAACGTGCTCGTCATCGGGGTCGGCGGAGGGCGCGACATCCTCTCTGCGCTCGAGTTCAAGCAGAAGTCCGTGACCGGCGTCGAGATCAACGGCAAGATCCTCGAGCTCGTCAAGGGGCCCTTCGCCGACTTCACCGGGCACATCGCTGACGATCCGCGCGTGACGCTCGTGAACGACGAGGCGCGCAGCTATCTCACGCGCACGGACAAGAAGTACGACGCGATCGAGATCTCGCTGATCGACACGTTCGCCGCGACCTCGGCCGGCGCGTTCGCCCTCTCCGAGAACTCCCTGTACACGACCGACGCGTGGAACACCTTCTTCGACCGGCTCACGCCGGATGGCGTGCTCTCGGTGTCGCGCTGGTACCAGCTGGGGAACCTCAAGCCGCTCGAGACCTACCGCACCGTCGCCCTCGCGGCCGAGGCGCTCGCCGAGCGCGGCGTGAAGAACCCCCGCGACCACATCCTCGTGTACCACTCTCCACTCGAGAAGGGCCTGACCGTCGCTACCGTCCTGGTGTCGCCGAAGGCGTTCACCCCGGCCGACGTCGCGAAGATGAGCAAGGTCACCGGCGACCTGCAGTTCCCCGCAGTGCTGACCCCGGACACGTCGCTCGGCCCTGAGTGGACCGGCCTCGTCCAGCCCGGTGGCCCGGAAAAGGGCCTGCAGGCGTTCGAAGAGGACATCGCGCCTCCGACCGATGACCGGCCGTTCTTCTTCCAGATGGCGAACTTCGACAACCTCGTCGAGGGGAAGGGGCTCGACGACCCGCGCGTCACGCGCCCGGTCAAGGTGCTCGGGCTGCTCGCGCTCGCCGTGCTGCTCCTGACGCTGCTCTTCATCGGCGTGCCGCTGCTCATCACCACCCGGCGCAGCGCGCACAAAGGGATGACGCCCTTCTACATCTACTTCGCGGGGATCGGTCTCGGGTTCCTGCTCGTCGAGTTCTCCCAGGTGCTGAGATTGAGCGTCTTCCTCGGCCATCCGATCTACGCGCTCGTCATCGTCCTCTTCTCGATCCTCCTCTTCAGCGGCGTCGGGTCGATGGTGAGCGAGCGCATTGTGAACGTCGATCGCACGCGCACGTTGTTCGGCCCGCTCGGGGCACTGCTCGCAGTCATCGCGGTGTTCGGCTTCGCAACCGTGCTGATCACCGACGCTGCTGCGAGCGCTACCACGCCCATTCGGATTCTCGTGGCCGTCGCACTGCTGATGCCGATCGGTCTGGTCATGGGCATGCCGCTCGCGATCGGGATGCGCATGGCCGCGACGCGACCGAACGCTCCGACGTCGTTCCTCTGGGGGATCAACGGCGCGACGTCCGTGTGCGCGTCGGTGTTCGGGATGGCGATCGCGCTGTTCTTCGGGATCGCTGCCGCGTTCTGGACCGGCTGGGTCGCCTACGCGATCGCCGTCGTCGCGATGATCGTCGCGGTCCGCCGGGGCGCTGGGGCCGCGTCGGCAGACGTGCCGATCGGCCCTGCTGCCGGCGCCGAGGAACGTGTCCCCGTCGACGTCTGAGCGGTCACGATCCGGGCCAGGCGCTCCGGAGCTTCTCCAACGTCGTGGCGAGGGGCTCGGGGAGCACCCGCGCCTCCGCGACGCTGGTCATGAAGTTGGTGTCGCCCGACCATCGAGGCAGGACGTGCACGTGCAGGTGTCCCGGGATGCCCGCGCCCGCGGCGCGGCCGAGGTTCATGCCCACGTTGATGCCGTCGGGCGAGTACGCAGTACGCACGGCCGTGGTCGCATGCTGGGTCATCGCGATCAGCGCGTTCGCCTCGTCGACATCGAGCCCGTCGAGGTCGGCCTCGTGGCGGAGCGGCGCCACCATGACATGCCCTGACGTGTAGGGGTACGCGTTGAGCACGGCGAACATCGTCTCGTCGCGAGCCACCACCTGGGCCTCGTCGGGTGGAGCCAGCGAGAGCGAGCAGAACAGGCACTCGTCGGCGGGCGGCTCCTCGACCACACCGTCGAGGTATGCCGATCGCCATCCGGCCCACAACCGGTCGAGCGTCACGTGGGTGTGGTCATCCGCGGTCGAGGACCTCGGCGGCGAGCCGCTCGGCGAAGTCGTCGACGGCCACACCCCGTTCGGGTGCGTCGCTCCCCCGCTGGTTGACCCCGACCGTGCCCGTCTCGGCGTCGTCGTCGCCGACGACGAGCACGTACGGCACCTTCTCCGTCTTCGCCCGACGGACACGAGCACCGAGCGTGTCGGCGTGGGCGTCGTACAGGGCGACACGATGACCTTCGGCCCGAAGTCGGTCGGCGACCCGCGACGCGTACGCATGGTGACGATCCGCGACCGGGAGGACCACCACCTGCACGGGCGCGAGCCACGTCGGGAACGCGCCGGCGTAGTGCTCGACCAGGATCCCGAAGAAACGCTCGATCGACCCGAAGAGCGCTCGGTGGATCACGCACGGCCGGGCCCGCGTGTTCTCCGGCGTGATGTACTCGAGGTCGAAACGCTCTGGGAGCTGGAAGTCGACCTGCAACGTCGAGAGCTGCCAGCGGCGCCCGATCGCGTCGCGTACGTGCACGTCGATCTTCGGCGCGTAGAACGCACCCTCACCCTCGGCCACTGCGTATGGGATCTCGGCGGCGCCGAGTGCGCCGCGGAGCGCGTCCTCGGCGCGATCCCAGTCGGCGGGGTCACCGACGAACTTCTCGGGTCGGGTCGCGAGCTCGGCCTCGAACTCGCCGAGCCCGAAGGTGCGCAGCAGGCGCAGGACGAACGCGAGCAGGCTCGCGAGCTCGTCCGCAAGCTGGTCGGGCGTGCAGAAGATGTGGCTGTCGTCCTGAGTGATGCCGCGCACGCGCGTCAGCCCGTGGATCACGCCCGAACGCTCGAAGCGGTACACCGTGCCGAACTCGAACAACCGCAACGGCAGGTCTCGGTACGACCGCTGTCGGGACTGGTAGATCAACATGTGACCCGGGCAGTTCATCGGCTTCGGGTAGTAGGTCGCGCCCTCCATCTCCATCGGGGGGTACATGCCGTCCGCGTACCACTCGAGATGTCCCGACGTCTCGTACAACGTCGACTTCGCGAGGTGGGGGGTCCACACGAACTCGTACCCGCCGGCCTCGTGCTCGGCACGCGAGTAGTCCTCCATCAGCTTGCGGACCATCGCACCCTTGGGATGGAACACGGGGAGCCCGCCGCCGATCTCGGGTGGGAACGAGAAGAGGTCCAGCTCGGCGCCGAGGCGGCGATGGTCGCGTCGCTCGGCTTCCTCGAGCTGGTGCAGGTGCTCCTCGAGGGCCTTGGGCGACTCCCACGCCGTGCCGTAGACGCGCTGCAGCATCGGCCCGTGCTCGTCGCCGCGCCAGTAGGCGCCGGCGACCTTCATCAGCTTGAAGGCGCCCAAACGCTTCGTCGAGGGCACATGGGGGCCGCGACACAGGTCGACGAACGTGCTGCCATCGGGCCGTGGGTTGCGGTAGAGGCTGACGACCGTACCTTCGCCCACCTCGGATGCATCGACATTCTCGATGATGTCGCGCTTGTACGGCTGCTCCGAGAACACCTCGAGGCCCGCCTCCCGACCGACCTCGTCGCGGACGAACGGTTGGTCCTCCGCGACGATCTCACGCATGCGGGCCTCGATGCGCGCGAGGTCGTCGTCGGTGAAGTGCACGTCGTCGGGAAGCTCGAAGTCGTAGTAGAAGCCGTCCTCGATCGCCGGCCCGATCGCGTAGCGAGCGCCCGGGAACAGGTCGGTGACCGCCTGGGCCATCACGTGCGCCGTCGAGTGACGCAGCACCTCGCGACCGTCGGCCGATGCAGGGACGACGATCTCCACGCGCCCGTCGGAATCGAGCGGCCGCGAGAGGTCGACCCATTCACCGTCGAGCTTCGCCGCGAGCGCGTCCTTGCCGAGCCGTCTTCCGATCGACGTCGCGAGCTCCCCCGGCGTCGAACCCTTCGACACCGGACGCGTCGAGCCATCGGGCAGCGTGATCGTGATCTCGGAGTCGCTCACTGCTCGGCAGGATACCTGGGGGCCCGCGACCGTCAGTGATCCGTTTCCCCGAGTCGGCCGGATCGATCAGGCCGGATCGAGCGGGACCCCGATGAGCGCACCGAGCTCACGGAGCACGGCCGGAGCGCTCGGGTCGTCGCCGCCCGAGAGCATCGCGCTCGCGAGGTCGTCGAGCGCTTCGAGCGCCCGAGGTGCGTCAAGGTCGTCGTCGAGCGCGTCGCGCACACGCGCGGCGAACGGTGCCGGATCCGCACCCGAAGTCCGTGCTGCAGCCGCGAGCAGCCGGTGGAGCAGCGCGATCCCTTCATCGAGGTCCGTGTCGTACCACTCGAAGCCGGCTCGGTAGTGATGGCGCATGAGCGCGAGGCGGATCGCACGCGGGTCGGTCGTCTCGAGCAGATCGCTCACGAAGACGAGGTTGCCGAGCGACTTGCTCATCTTCTCGCCCTCGTAGCTGACCATCGCCGAATGCATCCAGTGCCGCGCGAACGGCTTGCCCGTGATGCTCTCGCTCTGGGCGATCTCGCACTCGTGGTGCGGGAAGATCAGATCGGTCCCGCCGCCATGCAGGTCGAGCGTCGGTCCGAGGCTTGCCATCGCCATCACGGAGCACTCGACGTGCCAGCCCGGGCGGCCCACGCCGAACGGTGCACGCCACGCCGGCTCGTCGGAAAGCGACGGCTGCCAGAGCACGAAGTCGAGCGGCGCGCGCCGGTGCGGGTCGTCGGGCTTGCCGCCGCGCTGGGCAGCGAGCTTGACCATGTAGTCCGGCGAGTAGTGCGAGAGCTCACCGAAGCGCTCGAAGGTCGTGACATCGAAGTACACGGTGCCGTGGGTGAGGTACGCGTGACCCGAGTCGAGCAGCTGCTTGATCATGTCGATCATGCCGTCGATCGACTCCGTCGCCCGCGGCTCTGCGTAGGGCGGCCGCATCCCAAGCGCGTCCATGTCGGAGCGGAAGCGCGCGAGCTCGGCAGCGGCGAGCTCCAGGTACGGGATCCCGAGCTCCCTGGCCTTGGGCAGGATCGAGTCGTCGACGTCGGTGACGTTGCGGACCATCCGCACCTCGTGGCCGAGCTCCTCGAGCCTTCGGGTGAGTAGGTCGTACGCAAGGTAGGTCGCGGCATGCCCGAGGTGCGTGGAGTCGTACGGCGTGATGCCGCACACGTACATCCGCACGATCGGGCCGGGTTCGAAGGGAACGACCTTCCGCTGCGCGGTGTCGAAGATGCGCATCGTCACGCGCGACCGTTCTCCACACCGAGGAGGCGGAGCGTGCCCTTTCCCTTGTAGCGGACGTTGATCGACAGCAACAGCGCCGCGAACGTCTCGATGCCGATTGCGTTCGCGAGCGAACCCCCGTCGAACCCGCGCAACGCGACCATCGACTCCACGAGGTCGAGCACCGCGGCACGCGCTTCGACATCGTCGCCGCACACGATCACGTCGCTGTGCAGGTCTTCGTCGAGCGCGGCGAACGCAGCCGCCGGCACGTGCTGGAAAGCCGCGACCAGGCGAGCCCCCGGTGCCGCAGCCTGCATCGCGGCTGCGATCGAGCCCTCAGCCGGAAGCACCGGGTGGAACTCCTTGCCGATGCGCTCCAAGCCATTGGCCATCGAGACGACGACCTTGCCGGCCAGGAGCTCCGCGTGGTCACGCGCGGTGTCGACCGCGGCATCCCACACGGTGGCGATCACGACCAGGTCACGGGCGGCCGCCGCGTCTTCGTTGCTCCCGGCTACGAGCGTCGCGACCCGAGCACCCCATCGTTCGGTGACCTCGGCGACGGTGGACTGACTCCGCGCCGGGTCGCGCGACCCTGCGATCACGTCGTTCCCCAAGCTCGCGAGCCGAGCAGCCAACCCCCGCCCCGCCGGACCTGTCGCCCCCACCACCCCGATCTCCACGGGTCGAAGCATGGCACGCGCTCGGTAGCCCGCCCCACGCCGAGCGGGATGCTGGATACGCTCGAACGATGCCGGACGACACTCGCGGATCCTGGGGCGTGCGCCTCGTGGCGATCGCGGCGGTGGTCATCGTCGCCTGGGTGCTGCTCTGGCCGGTGCTCAGCCTGGCTCGATCCCTCGTGGCTATCGCGCTCTACGTCGTCGTCGGCGTCATCGCGTACCAGGTCGGCAAGGTCGCCGGCCGCGCGTCGCGATCTCCGCACGACTGACTGAGCGACCGACTCGAGCGGGCCGGCTACAGCAGGCAGTCAGCGCCGAGGAGCTCGCGAAGCTCCGCGTAGAGCCCATTGCTCGCCTCGACCCGGAACTCCTCGCCGAGGCGGATGACCGTGGTCTTCTCGGGTCGGTCCAGGTGCACGAACACCGGACGGTTCCCCGGGTGCCGCACGAGGACGTCCTTGAACGCGGCGACCCGCGAGTCGGAGAACGCCGCGAGCCGGGCGCGCACGCGCACCGGCGCGTCGCCGTCGTCGACCGCGAGATCCGGGCTCGTGACGTCGAGCGCGATGATCTTTGCTCGGTCGTCGCGCTGGTCGACCCGCCCCCGGATGGTCACGATCGCGTCGTCCTCGAGCACGTGTCCGTGCTCGGCCATGACGCGCGGGAAGACCATCACCTCCACGACGGACCCGAGATCCTCCAGGAAGAAGGTCGCCATCAGGTCGCCCTTCTTGGTGTACTTGCGCGACAGGCCGGTGACGATGCCACCCACCGTGCAGACGTCGCCCTCTCCCTTCTCGTGCAGCTCCGCGAGCGGTCCGTCGACGAGCCGACGGAGCGCGTGCTCGACACCGAGCAACGGGTGATCGCTGACGTACAGGCCGAGCATCTCCTTCTCGAACGCGAGGCGCTGCGCCTTCGGGTACTCGATCTCGGGGATCTCGAAGCGCTGGTGGTCGACACCGTCCCCCGAGCCGAGCGCGTTCTCCTCGAGATCGAACAGGCTGAAGTTGCCCTGGTCGCGGCGGCGCCGCCGCGCCACCGCATCCTCGACGATCTGTTCGTGCACGTCGACGAGGCCCTTGCGCGGATGGCCGAGTGAATCGAAGCCACCCGCCTTGGCGAGGGACTCGACCATCCGCTTGTTGAGCGCGGTGGGATCGACCCGGTCGCAGAAGTCGTGGAAGTCGGTGAACGCACCTTCCTCGCCGTTTCGGGCGTGCACGATGTGCTCGACCACGCCAGCCCCGACGTTGCGCACGGCGGAGAGGCCGTAGCGGATCGCTTGCTTCCCGTTGTGGTCTCGGACGGTGAAGTCCTGTTCGGACTCGTTGACGTCGGGGACCAGCACGGCGACGTCGAGCTGGCGACACTCGTTCAGGAAGACCGCGGTCTGGTCCTTGTTGCTCTTCACGCTCGTGAGGAGTGCGGCGAAGTACTCGACCGGGAAGTTCGCCTTCAGGTACGCGGTCTGGTACGCGAGGTAGCCGTAGCCCACCGAGTGCGACTTGTTGAACGAGTAGTCGGCGAACGGCTCGATGGTGTCGAAGATCAACTCGGCGAACGCACGCTCGTGCCCCTGCGTGACGCAGCCTTCGACGAACTTCGTGCGCTCCTGGACGATGAGCTCCCGGATCTTCTTCCCGGTCGCCTTGCGCAGGTTGTCGGCCTCTTCCAGGGAGTAGCCGGCGAGTCGCTGGGCGACGCGCATGAGCTGCTCCTGATAGATCATCAGCCCATAGGTGGGGGCGAGGATCTCCTCGAGGTCGGGGTGCGGGTAGTCGACCGGCTTGCGTCCGTTCTTCCGGTCGGCGTACTCGTTGTGCCAGTTCTGGGCCATCGGGCCCGGCCGGTACAGCGCCACGAGCGCCGCGATGTCCTCGAAGCTCGTCGGTGCGAGCGAGCGCAGCAGCGCGCGCACCGGTCCACCCTCGAGCTGGAACACACCCACCGTGTCGCCGCGACGCAGCATGTCGAACGTGGTCTCGTCCTCGAGGTCGACGTGGTCGATGTCGGGACGCACCCCCGTCGAGGACTCCACCAGCGCGAGCGTGATCTCGACGACGTCCAGGTTCCGGAGGCCGAGGAAGTCCATCTTGAGGAGTCCGAGGTCCTCGACCCCGTGCATCTCGTACTGCGTGACGATCGGGGCGTCGGCGAGCTCGCCACCGGGGATGGGCTTGCGCTGGATCGGGAGGTACTCGGTCAACGGTTCACGAGTAATCACGACCGCGGCAGCGTGGATGCCGTCCTGGCGTCGAAGCCCTTCGAGTCCGCGGGCGACGTCGACGACGCGCTTCGCGTCGGCGTCGCTGTCGTACAGGTCTCGGAGCTCGGAGGCCATCTTGTAGCCGTCTTCGTGCTTCGGCTGCTTCTCGAGGCACGCCGCCAAGGGCGTGTCACGACCCATGATCAGCGGCGGCATCAGCTTCGCGATCTTGTCGCCCATCAGGTATGGGTACCCGAGGACACGAGCCGCGTCCCGCACCGCGGCGCGCGCCTTGATCGTCGAGAAGGTGATGATCTGCGCGACGTGGTCGGCGCCGTAGCGCTCCGCTGCGTACTTGATCATGTCGCCGCGGTAGCGCGAGTCGAAGTCCATGTCGATGTCGGGCATCTGCTTGCGGCCGGGGTTCAGGAACCGCTCGAACAGCAGGTCGTAGCGGATCGGGTCGATGTCGACGATCTTCAAGCAGTATGCGACGCACGAGCCGGCCGCACTCCCTCGCCCGGGGCCGACACGGATCCCGGCGTCCCGCGCGTATCGCACGAGGTCCCACACGACGAGGAAGTAGGCGGAGAACCCCATCGTCTTGATGACGCCGAGCTCGAACTCGATGCGCTCCGCGACGTGGGGTGCGAGCGCGTCGCCGTAGCGCTCGCGTGCGCCCTCGAACGTGAGGTCCCGCAGATACGAGTCCTCGTCGTGTCCGGCCGGCGTCGGGAACTCCGGGAGCACGGCGTTGCCGAACTCCAGCTCGAGATCCGCGCGCTCGGCGATCAAGAGGGTGTTGTCGCAGGCTTCCGGGTAGTCGGCGAACAGCGACCGCATCTCGCCCGCGGTCTTCAGGTAGAACTCCTCGGTCTCGAACCGCAATCGGTTCGGGTCGTCGCGCGTTCGGCCGGTCTGCACACACAGCAGCGCGTCGTGCGCCTCGGCATCCGCGCGGTGCGTGTAGTGGCTGTCGTTCGTGGCGAGCAGTCCGATGCCGAGCTCTCGCGCGATGCGCAACAGCCCGACGTTGACGCGGTGCTGCTCGGGTAGCCCGTGATCCTGCAGCTCGATGAAGAAGTTGTCCCGCCCGAGGACGTCGCGAAAGCGTGCCGCGAGCTGGCGCGCGCCGGCTTCATCGCCGCGCAGGAGCGCCTGACACACTGCGCTCCCGAGACAGCCGCTCGTGGCGACGATGCCTTCTGCGTGACGCTCGAGCAGATCGAAGTCCATGCGCGGCTTGTAGAAGTAGCCGTCGATGTACGCCGCAGACGAGAGCTTGATGAGGTTGTGGTACCCGACCGCATCGATCGCGAGCAGCGTGAGGTGGAAGATGTCGTGCTCGGCGCGTCGCGGTCGGTCGAAGCGACTCGTCGTCACGAAGTACGCCTCTGTGCCGACGACCGGCTTGATGCCTGCGTCCCGGGCGACGCGCGAGAACTCGAGGACGCCGTACATGTTCCCGTGGTCGGTGATCCCGACCGCGGGTTGACCGTCGGCGACCGCCGTCGCGATCACCTCGGGCACCCGGGCTGCGCCGTCGAGCATCGAGTACTCGGTGTGCAGGTGCAGGTGCACGAACGACTTGCTCACGCCGTCACGCACTCCTCAAGGCTTTTCCACAGGCCTGTGGACAAATCACACGGGTGTAGTTCCCCTGAACTTAGCGCGTCGGGCCGGTCGACCTCTCGGAGCTGGCGCCGGCGCCAGTGCCCCGACCAGCCAGGAGCGGCACCTCCATCTCGGCCGCGGTCAACGAGCCATGCGCGGACAGCAGGTTCGCCTCGTTCGGGAGCGTCGGGTCGATGAACGCGACTGCATCCCGCGCCGCGAGCACCACATCACCGAGGCGACGGCGGACGACCAACGGCGGCTCCGGGCCGAGCCACTGCTCCGCGAGGAGCTCGTCGCGCGACCGAACCCACGCACGCGCGCCGTACAAGTCGCGCGCTGCGGCCAGTAGCTCCTCGCCCGCGCCGCGCCGTGCGTGCAGGTAGCGGAACCGACCGTCACCGGAGCACGCGTCGATCAGCTCGCTGATCGCCCCGAGCTCGAGCCACGACTCGCGCTGGAGGTCCACCTGACCGTGATCGGCCGTGACCACGAGTGCCGCGTCCGCAGGCAAGGCCGCCCGGAGATCCCCGATGAGGCGATCGGTGAAAGCGACCTCGGCGTCGAAGAACCCGTCGTGGAGCCCGTGAGCGTGCGCGACCTCGTCGACGCCTGGGTAGTACGCATAGACGAAGGGCTCACCGTCGGCGACGAGCCGGCGGCACTGCTCGACGAGCGACGACACCGCGCGCCATCCCTCGAGCCGAGTCCCGCGCAGGTGCGCCTCGGTGAAGCCGGTCTTGCGGAACTCACTCTTGGTCACGACGGGCACCTCGCGACCTCGGAATGGCGCATGCCGTTGCACTGCGCGCGGGTCGGGCGGCGTGCGCCCCTCGTAGTGCCACGAGAGGGCGTTCAGCAGCGCGCCGTCCACGCGCACTCGGTACCCGATCAATCCGTGCTGCGACGGCGCCACGCCGGTCGTGATCGAGGTGAGCGCGGCCGCCGTCGTGGAGGGGGCGACCGACGTGATCGACGAACCCTCCAGCGAGTGCAGGGCGGGCAGCCCCGCGCCGCGCGCCGCGATCTGGTCCCAGCCCAGGCCGTCGACGACGAGGAGCACCACGCTCCTGGCGCCGCGGGCTGGTGCCGGAAGCCACGACACCTCGGTGGCGCCCAGCAGTGCCGGCACGAGCGACGCGAGGCCGGGCCCGTCGTAGACGGGGAGGACAGGCGCAGGCTCGGTCACCGTCGCAGGCTACCCACCGCCTGGCGCAGCCTCGATGCTGGGCTGTCGCCGCCGGGTTGTCGCCGCCGGGTTGTCGCCGGAGGTGGTGTTCATGCGCGACCATGGCCACGTCATGAAGGTGTCGACACGCGGCGACTATGCGGCCCGAGCGCTCCTGTCCCTCGCGCTGCACGAATCCGATCGACCGACGTCGGTCAAGGAGATCGCGGAGCGGACCACCCTCCCGCAGCCGTACCTCGAGCAGATCCTGCTCGCCGTGAAGGGCGCCGGACTCGTGCGGTCCAAGCGGGGCGTCGGCGGCGGGTACGTCCTCGCGCGTCCGGCAGACGAGATCACGCTCGCAGAGATCCTCGGTGCGGTCGAGGGGCCGCTCGTCACCGTCGTCGGTGAGCACGACCACTGCGAGGGTCACTGCGTGCTGCAGGAGGTCTGGTTCGGCGCCTCGGAGGAGATGCGTCTCGTCCTCGAACGAGTCACCCTGGCCGACCTCGTGCGGCAGACCCGCGCCGGACACCCGCTTCCTGCCGCGCCGACGGGCTGACCCGGGCTGTGCCGACACAGGAGTCGTCTGCCCGCGCGATGGGCACGGACGTACATGTGATCGTCGTCACCGCGGACTCGGCGGAGCCGCACGATCTCGCGGAGCAGCTCGTCCAGCAGGCGTTCGTGCGGCTCGAGCAGCTCGAAGGACGCTGGAGCCGCTTCCGCCCCGAGAGCGAGCTGTGCCGCATCAACGAAGCCACCGGCGTGCCGGTCATGGTCGCACCGATCACCTTCGAGCTGCTCCGGCACGCGGTGGCGTCGTGGCGTCGGACGGACGGCGCCTGCGACCCGACCGTGGCACCGTCGGTCGTCGCCGCGGGGTACGACCGAGACTTCGCGTCCGTCGACGCGAACGGCCCGGCCCTGGAGCCCAGCCCGGTCGGTCCCGCACCGGGTTGCGGCGACATCGTGCTGGATCCGATCGTGCGGTCGATCCGACTGCCACCCGGCGTGACCCTCGACCTCGGTGGGATCGCCAAAGGCTTCGCTGCTGACGTCGTCGCCGAGGAGCTGCATGACGCTGGTGCGGCCGGTGTCTGCGTCAACCTGGGTGGCGACCTGCGCGTCCTGGGCACCGCGCCGAAGTCAGACGCCTGGGTGGTCGAGGTCGAGGAGGCCGACGACCGACCCCGCCTCGCGCTGGCGGCGGGCGGGGTCGCGACGACGAGTCGACGGCGACGTACCTGGCGTCGCGGCGACCGCGACTACCACCACGTGGTCGATCCGCGCACCGGCGCGCCCGCCGACGTGCCCTGGCTCGCCGCGACGGTGGTGGCGGGACGCGCGCGCGATGCCGAGGCGCTGGCCAAGGCGGCATTCCTCGCACCCGACGCCGCCGCGGCCAGCGCCGTGCTCCGACGGAACGACGCAACGGGGCTCCTCGTCGACGGCGAGGGGCAGAGCATCGCGCTCGAAGGGTTCGAAGCGTTCAGACGCTGACCGGCACGGGACCGAGCGGGATGCTCGCGGGCGCGGCCGGGAGGAGCAGCACGACGGCGAGACCGCCCGGTGGCGAGACCGCCAGCTCCACCGTGCCCCCGTCGGCCGCCACGAGTCGACCGACGATCGCGAGCCCGAGGCCGAAGCCACCGCGGCCGCGTCGGCTCGGCTCGGCGCGCCAGAAGCGGTCGAAGGCCCGAGCGCGCTGCTCCGGCGTCATCCCGGGACCGGCATCGGCGACCTCGAGTCGCACTCGGGCGCCGTCGCGGCGGGCGGTGACGGTCACGGCGGTCCCGGCCGGCGCGACGTCGAGCGCATTGCTCAACAGGTTGTCGAGGATCTGCTCGAGACGCCCGGGAACGCTTCGCACCGCCGGTGCGTCACGCTCGACCTCGAGCCGGACGCCACGCTCGCCGGCAAGTGGCTCCCAGGCGTCGCGCCGACGGGCCAGGACCTCGGTGACGTCGACGTCGACGGTGGGTACCGTCACGTCCTCGGCCCGAGCCAAGGTCAGGAGACCGTCGACGAGGCGGGCGAGCCGATCGACCTCGGTGCGCGCCCCCTGGAGATCCTCGACGCGGAAGTCCGAACCCTCCTCCTCGAGGTTCTCGAGTCGGAGGCTGAGCGCGGTCAACGGCGTCCGCAGCTGGTGCGAGGCGTCGGCGACGAACGCCTGCTGCGCGAGCACCAGCGCCTCGAGCCGCGCTGCAGTCGCGTTGAACGACAGCGCGAGACCGTGGAGCTCCGGAGGATCGTCCGGAACGCTCACCCTCGCCGCCAGGTCGCCGTCGCCGAGGCGCGCCGCGCTCGCGTCGAGCTCGGCCAGCGGTCGCGTGAAGGAGCGGGCGAGGAGCACGCTGACGAGGAGGACCACCATCGCGACGACACCGCCGAGACCGGCCAGCAGCAGCCAATGGTCACGCGTCCGCTCGGTCACCACCGCCAGCGACGACGACACGCGTACGGCCCCCACCTCATCGTTGCTCGAGAGCACCGGGACGGTGACGCTCAAGACCTCGGCGGAGCGCAGCGACCGCTCGCCCGAGGTCTGACGACCGCGCGCCGCCGCGGCGATCTCCGGCTCGCGACTCAGGTTCGTCCCCACGGGGGGTTCGTGTGCACCGGACGTCGCGACGACGGCACCCGTCGCGTCCACGACGACGGCCCGCATCCCGGTCTGACGGTGGAAGGATCGGGCGATGCGGTCGAGCCCAACCGGCGCCGCGGAGTCCGTCATCGCCTCACCGACGCGCATCGCGAGCGCGTAGGAATCGGTCTGCACCTGACTCGTGAGGCGACGGTGCTCGGCGTTCGCGAACGAGAGCCCGAGCGGCAGCTCGAGCGCGAGCAGGACGAACACCATCAGCGAGAGGTACGAGATCAACAGGCGTCGCCTCACACGCGCGCTCCTTCCTCACGCAAGCGGTACCCGACGCCACGCACCGTCTCGATCCATCGGGGATCCCGGAGCTTCCGGCGGAGGCTGCCGATGTGGACGTCGAGCGTCTTGGTCGGCCCGTACCAGTGGGGATCCCACACCTCGTCGAGGATGTGCTGGCGGCTGCAGACCGCTCCAGGGTCGTGCGCGAGGAGGGCGAGCAGGTCGAACTCCTTGGGCGTGAGCGAGACCTCTTCCCCGTCCACCACCACGCGGCGCGTTCGCCGGTCGACCTGGAGCCGTGGCGCTCCCGGCGACGGGTCCCCCGACGACGGGCCCTCCGCGCTCCCCGCCGCGGCGCGTCGGGTGACCGCTCGGATGCGAGCGACGAGCTCGCGAAGCCCGAACGGCTTCACGACGTAGTCGTCGGCCCCGAGCTCGAGGCCGACGACTCGATCGATCTCGTCGCCACGCGCGGTGACGACGATGATCGGGACCTCCGAACGCGACCGCAGCTCCCGGCACAGGTCGAACCCGTCGATGTCCGGGAGCCCGAGGTCGAGGAGCACGACGTCGCTCGGCACCGCCTCGAAGGCGGCCAGTGCATCTCCACCCCGCTCGCAGTGTCGAACCTCGAAGCCCTCGCGTTCGAGGCCCCGCACCAGGGGGGAAGCGATCGACTGATCGTCCTCGACGAGGAGCACCCGCATCTTCAAGGCGTCGGCATGCTGCCCGCCAACCTTTACCTACCGCTGGGGGTGGCCTCGACTCACCTTGGGCTGGGTTCCCGTACGTTGCGGGGGTACCGATTCCATCGTCGGTGCCCCAAGAGAAGCCCAGACTGCGACGGCCCGTCGGTGGGATCACTCCCCCGGCGGGCCGAGCGCGTCCAGGGCCGCCGCGAGATCGGCCGGGAGGGGATCCTCGAACGCGAGAGAGCTCCCGTCCACCGGGTGCGCGAACCCGAGGGCGACGGCGTGCAGGAAGGGCCGGTCGGGGCCGGTCGGGAGCCGGCGACCCCCGTAGGCACCGTCCCCCACGACCGGGTGCCCGATCGCGGCCAGATGGACGCGGATCTGATGCGTCCGACCGGTCTCGAGCCGGCACTCCACGAGGGAGACGTCGGCCTCGGGCCAGAACGTGCGCACCTCGTAGCCCGTGCGCGCCGGCCGGCCCGCCTCGCGGACCGCCATGCGCGTGCGCTGGCGGGTCGAGCGTCCGATCGGGGCGTCCACGACGCCGCGCGGCGACGCGAGCTCGCCGGCGACGAGCGCCAGGTACCGGCGATCCACCTCTCGGGCGCCCAACATCGCCACGAGCGCTTCGTAGGCGCGCTGGGTGCGGGCGACGATCATCAGCCCGCTGGTGTCCCGGTCGAGCCGATGGACGATCCCCGGTCGCGCCGGATCTCCGACGAGGGCGATCTCGGGGAACCGGTCCAGCAGGCCGTGGACGACGGTCCCGTGCGCATGGCCGGGCCCCGGGTGCACCACGAGCCCGGGAGGCTTCGCGATGACGATCACGTCGTCGTCGAGGGAGCGGACGTCGAGGGGCACCGGCTCCGGTCCCGGGAGCTCGGGCGGACTCGGCGCTCCCAACAGCTCGACCACCTCGCCGGCGACCAGTCGATGGCTCTTCGGCACGGGCTCACCCCCCACCAACACCGCCTCGGTGTTGATGAGCTGCTGCACCTCCGAGCGACTCCATCCGGTGAGCAGCGCGACGGCGCGATCCAATCGCTCCCCGGCGAGGGACTCCGGCACCCGGATCGGCTCCTGTTCGCTCATCCGAGCGCCTCGGCGTCGCCCCGACTGCGCCGGCCACCGAGGAGGCTCCAGCCGATCAGGAGGATCGCTCCGACGGTGATCGCGCTGTCGGCGACGTTGAAGGTGGGAAAGCTGCCCACGCGGATGAAGTCGACGACCGCGCCCTCCAAGAACCCGGGGGATCGGAAGACCCGATCCGTGAGGTTGCCGATCGCGCCGCCGAGCACGAGCGCGAGTGCGACCACTGCGACGACTCCGTCGGTCCGCTTCGCCGCGCGTACCAGGAACGCCACGAGGACGATCGCGAGCACGGCGATGATCGGCGTCATCCCCTGGAAGAGGCTGAACGCGCCACCCGTGTTACGGCTCAGCTGGAGCTGGACGTCCCTGCCGATGATGGACCGTGGTCCGTCGGCGAGCTCTTGGACTGCCCACACCTTGGTGAGCTGGTCGAGCACGACCACCGCCAGGACGATGGAGACGACCAGCAGCGCTCGCCGGCGGCCGTCCGTCGAGCGCCCTCCCGATCGGGCGGTGGACGGAGGCGCGGCGGCGCCCCGATCAGCGTCGTCGTTCGGCACGCGCCTTGCAGTCGACGCACACGTCGGCCCAAGGGATCGCGTCGAGGCGCTCGAGCGGCAGACGTCGGCCTGCTGGGGTGCAGACGCCGTAGGTGCCCTTCTTCATCCGGGTCAGCGCGGCGCTGATCTCGTCGACGACCTGGCGCGCCGACGCCGAGAGCAGCAGGTCGCGCTCCCGCTCCACGTTGACGGTGTCGCCGTCACCCGACTCCTCGTCGAACTGGGTGTCGCCACCTTCGCGGTCGCGCGCGAGCTGCTCGGCCTCGGCCGCGAGCTCGTCGGCCTGGCCCTGGATCCGGTGCTGCTCCTCGATCAGCTTCTTCTTGAGGCGCTCGAGGGTCTTGTCGGAGAGGTTCGCAGCAGACGGGTTGACCTCGAACCCCGACAGCGGGCAGGTGACGGTCGTCTTCTTCTTGACCGGCGCGACCTTCTCCGGTACGACCTTCGCCGGCGCGACCTTCGGCGGCGTCGGCGCCTTCTTCGTGGGAGGCGTCTTGGCGGGTGCGGCCTTCTTCGCCACCTTCTTGGGCGCGACCTTCTTCGCCACCTTCTTGGGCGCGACCTTCTTGGGCGCGGCCTTCTTGGCCGGCGCGGCCTGCTTCGCCACCTTCTTGGGCGCGGCCTTCTTGGCCGGCGCGGCCTTCTTCGCGACCTTTTTGGTGGTGGACTTCTTGGCCGGGGCGGCCTTCTTGGCAACTGCCTTCGATGGCACCGTGACCGCCTTCGTGCGCTTGGTGGGAGTCCCGCAGCGCCGGCAACGGGGCGCGGGGAGCGTCGGATGGTACAGCCCAGGCAGGTCGGGTTCCAACGGTGGCGGCTCCCCCGATGGGTGCCGTCATCCGGGGTGCCACCACGTACGCTCGCAGCCGTGCCGTTCACTCCGGTCGACCGCGACCTCGACCTCGTCGAGCTCGAGACGGACGTGCTGCGCCGCTGGAGCGACGACGACGTGTTCCGCGAGAGCTTGCGTCGTCGCGAGGGGGCCCCCGAGTGGGTGTTCTACGAGGGCCCGCCGACCGCGAACGGCCGGCCCGGCATCCATCACGTGTGGGCACGCGTGTTCAAGGACCTCTACCCCCGGTTCCACACGATGCGCGGCCGCTACGTCACTCGCAAGGGCGGGTGGGACTGCCACGGGCTCCCGGTCGAGCTCGAGGTCGAGAAGGAGCTCGGCTTCAGCGGGAAGCAGCAGATCGAGGAGTACGGCATCGCCGAGTTCAACCAGCGGTGCCGCGAGTCGGTGCACCGGTACGTCGGCGACTTCGAGGCGCTGAGCACGCGCATCGGCATGTGGATCGACACCGACGACGCGTACTGGACGCTGGACAACTCCTTCATCGAGAGCGTCTGGTGGCACCTCCGCACGATGTGGGACAAGGGCCTGATCTACGAGGGCTTTCGCGTGGTCCCGTACTGCGGCCGGTGCGGCACTGCGCTCTCCAGCCACGAGGTCGCCCAGGGGTACCAGGACGTCACCGAACCCTCGGTCTACGTGCGCTTCCCCCTCGTCGACGCCGACTTCGATCTCCTCGTCTGGACCACCACGCCGTGGACGCTCATCTCCAACGTCGGCGCGGCGATCGGGCCCGAGGTGCGGTACGTGCGCGTCCAGGGCCAGGACGGTCGACGCGATCTCGTCGTGGCTGCCGAGCGCGTCGGTGCCGTGCTGGGCGACGGCGCCACCATCGTGGGCGACGTCCAGGTCGCCGACCTCGTGGGCCTTCACTACCGGCGACCATTCGACGTGCTCCCGATCGCGGATGACGCGAACCGAGTCGTAGCCGCCGACTTCGTGACCGTCGAGGATGGTTCCGGCATCGTGCACCTTGCACCCGCGTTCGGCGAGATCGACCGCGAGGTCGGCGAGCGCGAGGGCCTCCCGGTTCTGAACTCCGTGAACGCTGCGGCGCGCTTCGACCAGTCGGTGCCCGAGCACGTCGGCGAGTTCGTGAAGGACGCCGATGCCGCGATCATCGAGGCGCTCGACGCGGCCGGGATCCTCGAGCGCGTCGTCGACTACACGCACTCGTACCCGCACTGCTGGCGATGCTCGACACCATTGATCTACTGGGCCAAGCCCACCTGGTTCGCGCGCACTTCCGATCGGCGCGCCGAGCTGCTGGCCGAGAACGAGCGGATCGGTTGGCACCCGGAGCACATCAAGCACGGGCGCTTCGGTGATTGGCTCGAGAACAACGTCGACTGGGCGCTGTCGCGCGACCGCTTCTGGGGGACACCGCTGCCGATCTGGCGATGCGGCGGGTGCCAACACGACACATGCGTCGGCTCGGTCGCGGAGCTCGCCGCCCTGGCCGGGCGCGAGCTCGACGACCTCGATCTCCATCGACCGTCGGTCGACGAGATCACGATCACCTGCCCTGAGTGCGGCGGAACCGCCGAGCGGGTCGCGCCGGTCCTCGATGCGTGGTTCGACTCCGGAGCCATGCCGGCCTCGCAGCTGCACTACCCCTTCGAGCACCAGGAGCGCTTCGCGACACGCTTCCCCGCCGACTTCATCTGCGAGGCGATCGATCAGACGCGCGGCTGGTTCTACTCCCTGCTCGCGGTGAACACACTCGTGTTCGACGAGTCGCCGTATCGCAACGTGGTCTGTCTCGCGCACGTCGTCGATCGCGATGGACAGAAGATGTCGAAGTCGCGCGGGAACGCGATCGACCCGTGGACCATCCTCGACACCCGCGGCGCCGATGCGCTGCGCTGGTACTTCTTCTCCGCCGGTTCGCCGTGGACCAACCGTCGCGTCGACGAGCGGATGATCGACGAGTCGACCCGCCGCTTCATCGTCACGCTGTGGAACACCTACGCGTTCTTCGTCACGTACGCGTCGCTGGACGGTTGGGAGCCCACCGAGACGCCGAGGTCCCCGACACACGTCATGGATCGCTGGGCTCGCTCGCGCGTCCATGCGACCGTCCGAGAGGTCACGGACGCCCTCGACGACTTCGATGCGCTGCGCGCCGCGTCCGCCCTCGAGCGGATCGTCGACGATCTCTCCAACTGGTACGTCCGACGGTCACGCTCCCGGTTCTGGAAGTCGTCCGACCCCGACGCCCACGCGACGTTGTTCGAGGCCCTCAGGACCGTCGCCCTGCTCCTCGCACCGCTGTGCCCGTTCGTCGCCGACGAGCTCTGGAGCAACCTCGGCGGCACCGGTGCCTCGGTGCACCTCGCCGACTGGCCGGAGGTCGACGCCGACGCGATCGACACCGATCTCGATGCAGCCGTCGCGACGGTTCGCCAGATCGTCACGTTGGGTCGGGCGGCTCGTACGGACGCCAAGATCCGGGTACGTCAGCCCCTCCGGCGCGCGCTCGTGCTGCTGCCGGACGGAGGCGTGCTCCCCGACGACCTGGCCGCCGAGGTGGCCGAGGAGCTCAACGTCAAGCACGTGGAGGCGATCCGAGACCTCACCGGCCTGCTCGACTACGACGTCGTCCCCAACTTCCGCGCCCTCGGGCCGCGGGTGGGCCCGCTCATGCCGAAGGTGAAGGCTGCGCTCGGTGCGGTCGACGGCCGGACCGTATCCGAAGCCCTCGAGCGCGACGGGACGTATCGCCTCGAGATCGATGGGGAGACGATCGACATCGCGACGGACGACATCGAAGTCCGCGCGGTCGCGCACGAAGAGCTCGTCCTCGCCGAGGAGGCGGGCTCCGCGGTGGCACTCGACATCACGCTCGACGACGAGCTGCGCCTCGAGGGCCTCGCACGCGAGCTGGTGCGCGCGCTGAACGACCTCCGCAAGGAGCTCGACCTGTCGTTGGCCGACCGGATCCAGGTCACCCTGTACGCGGACGACACTGTCGCGGAGGCAGCCCGGGTGCACGGCGACTGGATCGCCGGCGAGATCCTCGCGGTCGCGTGGACTGTCTCGCCCCGCAGCGACGCAATCGACGGGGTGAGGACGCTCGACGTGGACGGTCAGGCCGTCGACGTCCACCTCGACGTCGCCTGAATCAGGTCGCCTCGATCAGGTCGCCTGAACGCCCGCTTCGACGAACGGACTAGCGGCGGCGCTTGAAGAGGCGGCGGTGCTCGTCGGTGTCGTCCTGGTCGAAGAACGCCGAGTCGTCGTCGCCGACGCCGGCGACGCCACCGTCGTTGAGCGGCGCGTCGTCACGCACGGCCTCTCGCAGCGACGCGAAGAACGCGTCGTCGTCGAGGCTGTCGCCGTGCTGCTCCGGGTCGATCAGGGCGACGTCACCCGAGTCGTCGACGACACCGGCCGTCGGCGCTTCACCCCAACCACCGGCCGGGGCCGGGTCCCAGGCGGCATCGCTCGCGGCCACGGCCTCGATGTGCACAGTCGGCGGGCCCGAGCTCGCTGGCGGCGGCGTCTCCACCACACCTTGCTGGGACGCGGACCACGAGCCCTCGGGCTCGGCCGCCGCGGGTGCCGGGGCTGCGGACCAGCTGGTCGTGGTCGCAGCGGGGAGCTCCACGTCGTGGATCGCGGGGCGCTCGAGCGCATCGGCGGAGGTCTTCCCGAGCAGGTCGAGCTCGGCGCCGATCGCGCGGCGCAGGCGCTCGCGGTACTCCTGCTCGAAGCGCTCGAGTGCGTCGACGTCCGCGTTGAGCGTGTCGCGCGCGTTCTGCAGTCGGTCGATGTCCTCCTCGAGCTTGTGGCGCTCGACCTCGGCGATCTCGGCAGCACGCGCCTCGGCTCGGTTCACGAGCTGCTTCGAGTGGGCCTCTGCGTCGCCGACGATGCGCTGCGCCTGGGCACGCGCGTCGGCGACAGCCTCATCGGCAGCCTTCTGCGCAAGGAGGAGCGTCCGCTGAATGACGTCGGTGTCGGCGATCCGAGCCGGCGCCGCAGCGGCCGGAGTCGGGGCAGGCACGGGTGCCGGCGCGGGCGTGGGGGGTGCCGGTGCGGCGACGATCGGTGCGGGAGCCGGCATCGGCGCCCGTCCCTGGCCGCCGCCCTGCGCCACGCGAGCGCGCAGCTGCTGGTTCTCCGCCTCGAGGTGTTCGATCGTGGCGGCGGCGCGCTCGAGGAGCTCGTCGACGTCGTCGCGGTGATACCCGCGCCACGCCTCACGAATCTCGATGTCGCGCAGCTCTTGCGGGGACACGTCCATGGAAGCCATGGCGTCCAATGCTAGCGACCTCGGGCTCCACGCCGGAAGGCCGGGCGAGCGCCCGCTCCGGAGCGGACTAGCAGATGGCCCCCTGGAGGATGAACAGACCGAACACCAGCACCATGAAGGAGAGGTCGAACATGCCCGCGGGCGGGATCACCGCACGCAGCGGACGCAGCGCCCAGTCGGTGAGCACGATGAGGAACTGGCCCACCTGGGCCATGAAGCCGCCGGGGCGGAGTGGGAACCACGACAGGACCGCTCGGGCGAAGAGCAGCACGATGAAGACTGTGATGAGGTTGCAGACGATCTCCACCCGCGGTCAGTCGCGCCGGTAGAGACCGCGCGTCTCGAGGCGTTCCTTCTCGTCCTCGGAGAGCTCGACATTGATCGGCGAGATGAGGAACACCGCATCGGCCACCCGCGACATCGAGCCGCCGTTGGCGTAGGCGAGCCCACTCGCGAAGTCGATGAGCCGTCGACGCAGCTCCTTGGTGCTGCCCTGGAGGTTGAGGATGACCGGCTGGTTGGCCTTGACCCGATCACCCACCTCCTGGGCGTCGTTGAAGCCACGTGGTTCGACCACGTGGACCTTGCCGGCGGTGGTCGGCACCGCGCGCACGGTCCCCGGTCGGCTCACGGAGACCCCGCTCGGCTGGTCGTCACGGGGCAGCGCCCGGACCGTGGGCTCCCCCATCGTGTTCATGGACGACGGCCGATCGCGCACCGCGACGGACCGGGCGTCGGGCGTCCCGCCCAGGGTGCGGACGTCGACGCCGTGGGGCCCCTCGGGGCCTCGGGGGGAGGCATACGGATCGTCGGGGCCGCTCTCGGGCCCATAGCCCGGTCCACCAGCACCTCCGCCTTGCATGCCGCCGCCCTGCATGCCGGGGCCTCGTCCCATCTGGCCGCCGGGACCAGCGCTCGGGCCCTGCCCGACGGGACCCTGCGGGTAGCTGTCGTCGTAGTGCGCGTCGTAACTGTCGTAGCCGTACTCATCGTCGTCCTGGAGACCCAGGTAGACCATCGTCCGACGCCAAAGAGATGCCACTCAGCTGCGCGAACAGGGGAACGACGCGCCCTCCGGGAAGCAAGCCTACCGCTCAGCCCCCGGCAAGTGGTGCCGCGGGCCGAAGAGCCCTCTGCCCACCCGGACCACGGTGGCCCCCTCCTCCACAGCAGCCTCGTAGTCATCGGTCATGCCCATCGAGAGGGTGGGCAGTGCCAGCCCCGCTGCGAGGTCCCGAAGACGCGCGAACCAGGGGCGGGGATCGTCGTCATGCGGTGGCACCGCCATGAGTCCGTCGACCTGCAGCCCGTCCGAAACGAGCACGTCGACCAGGGTGGGCAGGGCCTCGGGGCTGCAGCCGGCCTTCTGGGGCTCGGCCGCGAGGTTGACCTCGACCAGCACCCGCGCGCCCGGTGCCTGTCGGGCAATCGCGGCGCCGAGGGCGTCGCGATCCACGGACTGCCAGCACGTCACCCAGGGCGCGAGCGCCTTGACCTTGTTTCGCTGCAGGGCACCGAGGAAGTGCCACCGTGGGCCGTGCTCGGCGAGCACGGGAGCCTTCGCGAGGAGCTCCTGGGCGCGGTTCTCCCCCAAGTCGATGACGCCCGCCGTGAGCGCCTCCGCGACCCGCTCGGTGGCGACCGTCTTGGTCGCGGCGACCAACGTGATGTCGGCCGGGTCCCGACCCGCGCGCCGCGCCGCGGCAGCGATGCGCGACCGGACGACGGCGACGTTCGCCGCCACGTCCGGGGACATCCCAGCAGCGCCCGCGCGATCGGGGCTCGGCCCGGTCACGGTGCGAGCACGACGACGAGCCCCTGCCGACCGGTGATGCCGTCGCGGCGGTGCGAGAAGTGATCCGGTGATGCCGACGTGCAGACGTCGACGTCGTGCACGTCGGTGACGCCGACGTTGCTGAGCGCGGCGCGCACGCTGGCCGGCAGATCGAGCGCGGGCGTGCCCTCGGCGGTGCGCGACTCCACCGTCGGACCGAGCGCTTCGACCATCCGGTCGAGGTCACGACGGCCGAACTCGTAGCGATCCGGGTGTACGCACGGCCCGAGGGCGGCGCAGACTGGACCCGAGCCGATCCGGCGGAGGCGGGCGACCGCAGCTTCCAGCACGCCACCGAGCAAGCCGGGCCAACCCGCATGCGCGACCGCCACGGCGTCGTCGCACGCGAGCGCGACGGGAGCGCAGTCGGCGGTCAACACGACCAGGGGCAGTCCCGGGGTCGCGCTGACGGCGGCATCGGCTTCGGGCGGCTCGAGATCCTGCCCCCCGGCAAGATCCTGCCCCCCGGCAAGATCCTTCCGTCCAGCATGGTCCTCGCCGGCCACCACAGTCGCGCCGTGCACCTGGCGGAGCCAGCACCAGGTCGCAGGATCACCGAGGCCCAGGCGCTGCCCGAGGAGCAGCCGATTCGCGGCCACTGCCTCGGGGACATCGCCCACCCCGGCGCCGAGGTTGGCTTCGTCGAACGGCGGGCTGGAGACGCCGCCGAGCCGGTCGGTCCAAACGACGCGGGCCGGACCGAGGTCGAGCTCGATCAGCGCAGGAACTCGGGGACGTCGAACTCGTCGTCGTCGCCGTCGTCGCCGAAGTCATCGCGACCGAACGCGCTGTCGGCCGCGGTGCGCGGAGCCGACGGGTCGCTCACACCGAGCGACGAGGTCGACGTCGTGCGCCGGAGATCGGGGCGCTCGCCGTCGTAGCGATCGAACCCTGCCGCGATGACCGTGATGCGAACCTCGTCGCCGAGGGAGTCGTCGATCGTCGCGCCGAAGATGATGTTCGCGTCGGGGTGCGCGGTCTCCTTCACGACCTCGGCCGCCTCGTTCACCTCGAAGAGCCCGAGGTCGGACGGTCCCGCCACGTTGAGCAGCAGCCCGCGCGCGCCCTCGATGCTCGCCTCGAGCAGCGCGCTCGAGATCGCGTTGCGAGCCGAGTTGAGCGCCCGACCCTCACCGGAGGCCGTCCCGACCCCCATGAGCGCAGTGCCGGCGTCCTGCATGATCATCCGCACGTCGGCGAAGTCGGTGTTGATGAGCCCCGGCGTCGTGATGAGGTCGGTGATCCCCTGCACACCCTGCAGGAGCACATCGTCGGCCATCTTGAACGCCGAGAGCAGCGACGACTTCTCGTCCGCGACGTCGAGCAGGCGATCGTTCGGGATGACGATGAGGGTGTCGACCTTCTCGCGGAGCCGTTGCAGCCCGGCATCGGCCTGCACCGAGCGCCGCCGACCTTCGAAGCTGAAGGGTCGGGTCACGATGGCGATGGTGAGCGCACCCAGCCCGCGGGCGATCTCGGCGACGATCGGCGCGCCACCGGTCCCGGTGCCACCACCCTCGCCAGCAGTGATGAACACCATGTCGGCGCCCTTGAGCACCTCTTCGATCTCGTCCCGATGGTCCTCGGCGGCCTGACGCCCGACCTCGGGGTCGGAACCGGCGCCCAGGCCGCGCGTGAGCTGACGGCCGATGTCGAGCTTCACGTCGGCGTCACTGATCAGCAGCGCCTGCGCGTCGGTGTTGACCGCGACGAACTCGACGCCCTTCAAGCCTGCGTCGATCATGCGGTTCACGGCGTTGCCGCCGCCACCGCCGACGCCGGCGACCTTGATGACCGCGAGGTAGTTCTGCGGGTCGCCCAGCATGTCGGTCGTGCCTCCCCTCCCGGTCACCCACCCCGCCGAAGCGGGATCTGCCGGTCGCGGCTCGGTCGTTCGTGGTGGCGGCGCCTCGGACCCGGTCGGGCCGATCGCCGATGCTTCGTACGGGTCATTCTCGCCGTTGGGAGCCTCGATGGGGGGGATTGCCGCCAGATCCTCTTCGAGGTCCGTCGCAGGCTCCCCGACCGGGTCCGGCGCTAGATCCGGCGCCAAGTCCGGCACGAGGGCTGGGGATGCCGATGCATCCGATGGCGCGCTCACCGGAGCCAGGATAGGGCCTCGGATGCGGACGCCCCCTGGTCTGGATGGCGATCAGCCGGTCACGGGCGCGCTCGGCACGCGCACGTCGATGTAGGCGAGCCCGCCCAGGGCGGTGGCACCCAGGACGGCATCTGCGGCTCTGGCCTTCTCCCGCAGACGATCCAAGGCGCCGAACCGGACCTCCGGGCCATCGACGAGGCGCAAGGTGGCCTCCCCACCAGCCACCACGATGGCGCTGACCCGCGCCGCGAGCGGCCCGAGCGCCGCAGCGACGCGGGCGCCATCGGTCGGTTCGAGCCGGGCTCCGAGCGCGGGAACGCGCGGCACCCCGACGATCTCGGCCATCCCTCCAGGGGGCGCGGGCTGGACGGCGAGCACCACACCGCGGCCGTCGACCTGCGCGACCGTGCCGTCGGAGTTGCGAACCCAGGCCACCGGCACCCGCGGCGTGACCGTGATGCGGAGCGAGGTCGGCAGCTCACGCTCGACCCGGGCGCTGGCGACCCAGGGCAGCCGCTCGACCTCGTCGGCGACGCCGCCCGTGTCGAGCAGCAGGAGTGGCGACCCGTGCTCACCCCGCACCGCGGCCCGCACCTCAGCCGCGCGTGGTCCCGCACCGGCGACGGAGACCTCGTCGAGCGCGAGCAGGGGCGACAGCACCAGCGCGACGGCTCCCGTCAGGATCCCGAGCACCACGAGCGCCCCGAGCAGCCGACGCAGGCGCCGGCGACCCGCGTCGCGCTGCACGGCCATCCGCCGTTCGCGGATCCGCGGGTCGACCTCGACCTTCGCGGTCTTGGCGGACTTGGGGGTCTTGGGAGACTTGGGGGTCTTGGGAGACTTGGACTGCGCCGGTCGGCGCGACGGCGCGCGAGTGCTCACGGTCGCGTGCCCGACTCGTCGGTCTCGAACCCGACCATCTGCAGCTCCGGCTCGAGGCACACGCCGGTCGACGCGGCGACCCGCTCACGAACCTCGCGTACGAGTCCGTGGATGTCGGCCGCGGTCGCGTCGGCTCCCGCCTGGAAGAAGTTCGCGTGCTTGTCCGACACCATCGCGCCGCCGACCGCCAGGCCCTTGAGCCCCACTGCGTCGATGAGGCGACCGGCGGCATCACCCGGCGGGTTGCGGAACACGGAGCCGGCGTTCGCGCCGCCGGGCTGGTGCTCCCGCCGCCAGCGCACGATCTCGTCGACGCGGGCGCTGCACGCCTCCGCGGCATCCGCATGTCCGCGCAGCTCGGCCCGCACCACGACGTCGGTGGACCGCACGTTGGAGTGCCGGTACGAGAGCTCGAGGTCCTCCGCGGAGCGCGTCACGAGGCTCGCCTCGGACCCGGACGCGAGGTCGACGAGCCACGCTCGCTCGAGGACGTCACGCGTCTCCCGACCGTGCCCACCGGCGTTCATCCGAACGGCCCCACCGACGGAGCCGGGGATGCCGACGAGGAACTCGAGTCCGCCGAGTCCGGCCGCAGCGGCGCGTCGTGCGAGGACCGGCAGCGCGACGGCACCGCCGGCGCGCGCCACGCCTGCGTCGACGTCGATCTCGAGCGCTTCGAAGGCACCGCCGAGCACCACGCCGACGCCAAAGTAGCCCTCGTCGGCGACGAGCAGGTTCGAGCCTCGTCCCACGACGAGCACCGGCAGCGGCGTGCGTGCAAGCTCGGCGGCCACCGCGACCAGTCCCGCCTCGTCGAGCACGCGGACCACGACGGCAATCGGGCCGCCCAGCCGGTAGGTGGTGAGCTCGGCGACACGTTGGTCACGCGAGACCGCACCGGGCAGGCGCGCGTCGACCGCGACGGCGAACGCGTCGAGGTCACGCGCGTCGGCGGACCCGCTCATCGCTTCGCTCGCTCTCCCGCGCGTGCGAGCCACTCGTCGGGCACGGTCGTCAGGTCACCGGCACCGAGCGTCAGCACGACGTCGCCTGGTCCAGCGCTGCGCAACGCGTGCTGCACGAGGTCGCTCCGCCGCGGCAGATATGTGAGCGAGGTGTCGGGATGCGCGTCGAGCACCGCTTGCAGCACGAGTCGACCGGAGACGCCCGGACGGGGCGTCTCGCCGGCCGGATAGATGTCCGTGAGGACGACCGTGTCGGCGTCGACGAACGCGTCGGCAAAGTCTTGGGACAGCTGCTCGGTGCGCGAGTAGCGGTGTGGTTGGAACACGGCGATGACTCTCCGCCAACCACCCTCGCGTGCCGCCCGCAACATCGCGGCGACCTCCGTCGGCAGGTGTGCGTAGTCGTCGACGAGAGTGACGCCGTCGATCTCACCGCGGAACTGGAACCGCCGAGCCACGCCACCGAACCCCCCGAGCGCACGGGTGACCGCGTCGAACGGGACCCCGAGCTCGACCGCGAGCGCAGCCGCGCCGACCGCGTTCAGCACGTTGTGGCGACCTGGTACGGGGAGCTCGACCACGCCGAGCGGCTCACCACGCTGGTGCAGCGTGAACCGGCTCCCCCGGCGGTCACCGACGTAGTCGACGACGCGGTAGTCGGCCCGCTCGTCCCAGCCGTAGGTGCACGTGTCGGGAACCGCGGCAGCGAGCTCACCGGCGACCGGGTCATCGACACACACGACGCGGACCCCTGGGACGTCGGCCAGGAACCGACGGAACGCATCGACGAGCGCGTCGAAGTCGCCGTAGTGCTCGAGGTGGTCCGGTTCGACGTTGGTGACGATCGCGGCGTCGGGTGCGAGCTCGAGGAAGGTGCCATCGCTCTCGTCGGCTTCGACGACCAGCCACTCACCGTCGTCGTAGGCCGCGTTCGTGCCGACCTCGTTCAGCTCGCCGCCGATCAGGAAGCTCGGATGCCAGTCGGCAGCCCGCAGGACGAGCGCGAGCATCGACGAGGTCGTCGTCTTGCCGTGGCTCCCCGCGACCGCGATCGAGCGTCGGGTCGCGACGAGCGCGCGGAGCGCCTCGGCGCGTCGGAGCACGACGACACCGCGCTCGACCGCGACCACCACCTCGGGGTTGGAGCGAGGGATCGCCGTCGAAGCGACAACGGCATCGACGGCGAGTGGCACGTGCTCCGCCGCGTGGCCGACATGCGTCGCGATGCCGAGCAGCCGGAGCCGCTCCAGTGCGGGCGAGTCCTTGAGGTCCGACCCGCTCACATCGTGACCCATGCGTGCGAGGACCGTCGCGATCGCACTCATGCCCGCGCCGCCTATCCCGATGACGTGGATCGTGCGCGGAGCGCCCAGATCGAGCTCAGGCGTCACGAGCTGCCTCCTCGACGAGCCGCGCGACGCGGTCGGCCGCGTCGGGGTGACCGACCGCGCGGGCGGCGGCGCTCATGGCCTCGAGCCGGCTCGGCGACTCCAACAGCCGCACGAGCTCGTCGTCGAGGCGCGCGCCGTCGAGCTCCGAGTCCGGGATCAGGATCGCCGCGCCCGCATCAACCAGCGCGACGGCGTTGCGAGTCTGGTGGTCACCCGGAGCGCCAGGGAGCGGCACCAGCACCGCCGGTGTCCCGGTGACCGCGACCTCCGCGCACGTCACGGCGCCGGCGCGACCGACCAGCACGGAGCTGCGACCGTAGACGCCGGGCATGTCGTCCTCGTACCGCACGAGGTCGTACTCGAGCGCGTCCGACGCGCGCCGCAGGTCGGTGAGTCGTTCCATGCACCCGTCGTACCCGCGCGGACCGGCCACGTGTCGGATCGCGACGTCGGAGCGCTCACGCCACCGGTCGTAGAGCCCGAGGGCGCCTTCGTTCAACGTGCGGGCGCCGAGGCTGCCGCCCACGACCGCGACGAGAGGTGGCGCAGTGTCGGGGTGCCGCCGCACCGAGGTCATCGCGGCCCGGACGGGGTTCCCCGTCATCACCGCGCCCGCGAGGGGCGTGCCGGGCAGCGAGATCGCGGCCCGCGCGCCCAGCCGGACGGCCCAGCGATTCGCGAGTCCGGGTGACGCGTTCTGCTCGTGCACGACGGCCGGCACCCGCCGCATCCGCGCCGCGAGTAGACAAGGAAAGGACGCGTAGCCGCCGACCCCGAGGACCACCTGCGGCCGGTGACGCCTGACGAGGCCGAATGCGCGGACGAACGCGCCGACGAGCCCGAACATCGCGCCGACGTTCGCGACGATCGCACGCGGTCGCAGGCTGCGTTGCAGGCCCCGGCCTCCCAGCAGCTCGACCTCGTACCCCGCCGCGGGCACTGCGGATGCCTCGAGGCCCCGACGAGCACCGACGAAGCGGATCGATCCGCGCGGGTGCCCCCGCTCGACGAGGGCGTCGGCGACGGCCAGCGCCGGATAGACGTGGCCGCCCGTCCCGCCGCCCGTCACGAACGCGAACGTGTCACCCGACATGAGCGGGGCCATGAGAGGAAGCGGACGCGGGCGCACGGGTCTGCGCCTCGTTCCCGGCGTGCGTGGGCGTCTGGTTCGCCTGGCGGGCGACGTTCGCGAGGAGGCCCGCTGCGATCATGGTGAAGACGAGCGACGATCCCCCGAAGGACACGAAGGGCAGTGGGATGCCCGAGACGGGCAGGAGCCCGATCACGCCGCCGATGTTGATGGCGGCCTGCGCGACCACCCAGACCGTCACGCCGGTCGCGAGCAGCATCCCGAAGCGATCAGGCGCGCGCTGCGCCGTGCGGATGCCGAGGAATGCGAACGCGACGAACAAGCCGAGGACACTGAGGGTCCCGATCAGCCCGAGCTCTTCCCCGATCACCGCGAAGATGAAGTCGGTGTGCGCGTTCGGCAGGAACAGCCACTTGGAGCGTCCCGCACCCAACCCGACTCCGGCCATCCCCCCGCTTCCGAGCGCGATGAGCGACTGCACGATCTGATAGCCCGTGTTCGACGCGTCGGCCGTGGGATGCAGGAACGTGAACACGCGCGCACGTCGGTAGGGCGCGGCGACGGCGAGGACCGCGGAGGCGACGACGCCGGTGCCCGCGATCACGGCGAGGTAGCGCGCGCTGATCCCTCCGGCGACCATCACGGCAGCGACGATGATCGCGAGGAGAACCGTCGAGTCGAGGTCGGGCTCGAGGCACACGAGTGCTGCGATCCCCATGAGGACGAGGAGCAACGGCCGGAGCACGCGCCGGGTGTCGTACAGCTCGCCCTCTCGACGCGTCAGCAGGTCGGCAGCGAACAGGAGGAGTGCGAGCTTTGCGAGCTCGCTGGGCTGGAAGCGCCACGCACCGAACCCGAGCCAGCGCCGCGACCCCGACACGTAGACGCCGATCCCGGGCACGAGCACCGCGACGAGCAACACCGTGGTGCCGACCAGCAGCGGACGGACGATCGACTGCCACCGGTGGTAGTCGATCCGCGCGACGACCATGAACGCGATGACGGCGAGCAGCGTCCAGACGAGCTGACGCTGGAAGAAGTACCAGGCCGAGCCGTAGCTGGTGAGTGACAGCACCGACGATGCCGACAGCACCATCACGACGCCGATCACGACCAACACCGCGATCACGCCGAGCAGCAACAGGTAGGTACCAGGCACCTGCGTCGGCTCGGGGCGCGCGGTGCGGTCCTTCGCTCGCGAGCCGTGCACGCGACGCGGCGCGTGCGCCGTCCGCCGCGACGTCCTGAGTGGCATCGATCCGCCTGATGATCTGGTCATCGCTTGGTCACCTCTCGGCTCCGACGAGTGAACGCACCTGACGAGCGAAGTCGTCACCACGTTCGGAGTACGACGCGTACCAGTCGAACGACGCGCAGCCCGGGCTGAGCAGCACGGTGTCGCCCGCCTGGGCCAGCTCACGTGCGGCCTGCACGGCCTCACGCATGGTCGACGCACCCACGACGGTCGCGACTCCCGCGAACGCGTCCTGCACCTCGGTCGCGGCCTCCCCGATCGCGACCACGCCGCGCAGGCCGGGGGCGAGCACGCGCAGCTCACCGAGATCGAGACCCTTGTTCCGGCCGCCGGCAAGGAGCACCAGACCGGTGAGCCCCTGCGCGGCGGCGATCGTCGCGTGCACGTTCGTTGCTTTCGAGTCGTCGATCCACCGCACGCCGTCACGCTCCACGACGAGCTCCATGCGATGCGCGAGTCCCTCGAACCCCCCGAGCGTCCGACGCGCCGCCGCGACACCGACGCCAGACCCCGCGCCCGACGAATCGGCCAGCACGTCGAGCGCCAGAGCGGTGGCGGCGAGCGCGTTCGCGACATCGGTGGGCCGAGCACGGCCGAGCTCGTCGACCGACATGATCTCGTCACCGTCGGGAGTCACGAGCAGGCTCCCGTTCGCCGTCTCGACGACTCGGTAGCCGCCGGCCGCGCCGGGTGCGACCGAGAACGAGATCCTGCGTCCGGGGGCTTCGGCTGCGAGCCCCGCGACGACCGGATCATCGGCATTGAACACCAGGAGATCCTCGACGCCCTGGTGCGCGAACACGTTGGCCTTCGCGCGCGCGTAGGCGTCGAAGGTCCGATGCCAGTCGAGGTGATCCGCGCCGAGGTTCAACAACGCGGCCGCGTCGGGACGGAAGTGGTCGGTGAACGCGAGCTGGAACGACGAGACCTCGGCGACCACGACGTCGACGTCGTCGTGGACGGCATCGAGCAACGGTCGCCCGATGTTGCCGGCGGCGGCGACTCGCATCCCACCCGCGGCAAGGATCGATGCGGTCAACGTGGTGACGGTCGTCTTGCCGTTCGTACCCGTGACCGCGACCAGCGCGGGAGCCTCCCCACCCACGCGCGCGAGCACCTCGCCCGCAAGGTCGATCTCGGACCGGACGGGCACGTCGGCCTGGCGCGCCGCCACGATCGCGGGGTGGCGCTCGGGCACGCCCGGGCTGGGCACCACGAGA